>JAFTCE010000092.1 GCA_017454855.1 Desulfovibrio sp. | reverse complement strand
TATATTGGCGAGTGCAGCATGAAAAGATGTGGCGGCGGGCTCCGACGAGCTTCCGTTGGGCCCATTCTCGCCCGCCGCACCCAAGCTATAACAGCGTAGGGTGCTGTCGAATAAACGGGGCCACCTCAGTCACCCTACCTGAGCGGTTACAACTTCTCCTGTTTGTGTCAATATATGCAAAATCCATGATTATATCTTACCACAGGTGATATTATTCGCAAAAACAAAAAAAGCAACAGCTCTGCGAGCCATTGCTTGAGATCACAAATTGCGGGAAAGATTGTAGACGCGGGCGGCCTCAAACGCTTGGCCGCCCGCGATATTTTCTAGGATCGTCAGCCGATGAGCCGCAAGGCCATCTGCGGCAAACTGTTGGCCTGCGCCAGCATGGCCACGGCTGATTGCGTCAGTATCTGGTTGCGTACGAAGGTCTTCATCTCTTGGGCCACGTCAACGTCAGAAATCTGGGATTCGGCGGCCTGCAAATGCTCCGTCTGCGTACTCAAGTTGGAATGAGTGTTCTCCAAACGGTTCTGCATGGCACCGAAATAAGCGCGGATATTGTCCTTCTTCACAATGGCTTCGTTGACCGTCTCCAAGGCTTCTTGTGCCTTCTGCTGGGTTTCGATGGTCACGCCGGAAAGCCCCAGCCCCTCAAGCGTGGCGTCCTGCTTGTCGATGTAATAGTAGTCCTCGGACTCGTCGTTCCCTGAACCGAAGTGTATCTTGACCACATCGTCGGGTATTGCGTCGGCGTCGTCGCCAGAGCCGCCGCTACCGCCACCACCACCGCCTCCGCCGGATGACTGCTTTGTCACATTGAGCGTCGTGGAAAATTGATTTATCGTATACGCATTGGGCTGACCGGAAAGCGTAAATGACTGCTTGACGGAATTGCCATTCCCCAGGTCAAACGTAAAGGTATACGACCTGTCGCTGCTGTTGTATGTGCCCGTCGTTGTGCCTGATGTTACAGGTGCTGTGCTGGCCCCTGCTCCTGAAATTGTAAAATTGTATGATGGAGTTTCACCTGATGTAATGAGATTTATTGTAGTGCTTTCTCCATCATTAACTGTACCTGATGTTGTCAATCCTAAACGTACTGTTGCATTTGTAGCAGCAGCAAATAATATTTCATTTGGTGTTGTTTGATAATCACCGGGATTTGTTGGAGATGCATACGTTGGTGTATAACCTGGTGAAGTAATAATCCATGTGCCTTGCCTATACGTCGGAGGATTTGTTGAATCATCTTGATAGTATGCACTATCATCCCATTGAATATCTAATGAGGCTGGTATAGTTACACCGGCAGCAGCATTAATTAGTGTAGTCGTAACAGTAACACCAGCATTACCAATAGAACTCGTATTGGCATTTGTCACGGTAATCGTCGTTGTCCCTTCCAAATCTTCAGGAGCAGCCAACGTCACCGTCGGGGATCGTCCGGTGGCTTGTGCCGTTGCACCTGCTCCCGAAGTAGCCCCATTCCTCAGCGATGCCAGAGCCGCAGTATAATCATAGGTCACGGAAGGATCCGTGGAACTACTGGCAGTTCCTGACGTACTTGTTGTTGACGCACTCGACGACGAAAAATTCCCATCCAACAACTTAATGCCATTAAAATCCGTGGCTCGGGCGATACGCTCTATTTCCGAGGCCATGGCCGCAAATTCCGACTGTATCATCAGCCTTTGGGTGGAATCATACGTACCAGTAGCGGCCTGTTCGGCCAATTCCTTCATGCGGATGAGCTTTTCGTCGATGATGGCCAAGGCGCCATCCATAGTCTGGAGCATGGAAATGGCGTCATTGACATTCCGCATGCCCTGCTGCATGGCCGCAATGTCCGCACGCATCAGCTCACGGATGGCCAGTCCCGACGCATCATCCGCTGCGGAATTGATACGCAATCCCGTGGACAGGCGCTGTGTGGAACGGGCCAGATTGGCATAATGGAAGGACAGGGTATCCGCAACGTTTCCAGCCGCGCTATTATAATTGATGGCCAGCGACATAGCTCAAATCCGTGTATTAATGTCTGTAAAGGCATTTTCATTGCCGTCGAAGTGCCAAGACCTCAAGGTAAATCTGCTTTCTATGAGTATAATCGGCTGAACCGCTTTTTTCTATAGGTAGGAGCGGCCAAAATGGAACATTTTGCCGGTATTTTGTCTAGAAAAATTTTTGCAAAATTTATGCCACTATCAGAATGGTCGCATGGGGCCGCGTTTGTCACGCGCTGCCTTCTTGAGGGACTCAATACGGGCGAAGAGCGGGAGGCGATGCTTGATCCGACCAAAGGCCACGCGCTCCACAATGTACGCGCTGAGCAGGACAAAGACATATCCCAAGCCATAACCGCCTGGCAGGACATAGAGCGTGATGCCCTCAAAGCGCTGGGCCATCCAGGCCAGGGCAAAGGGCAAAGGCCAGAGCGATGCCAGGCCGCTGGCCGCCTGGGCAAAAAAGCCATTGCCAAAGGTTTCGTGAGCCAGGGTATTGGCGGCGAGATAGGCTTCCTTATTGCCTGCGTGCAATGCGTCCACAGAGAGATTGTGGTAGCGTACCATGTCGTCCTGCATCCGGCTGAAGCGGCGGTGTTGCACAAAGAACAGCATAGCGCTTGTCAGCTCGCCCACGAGCAAACACAAGAAAGCCAGAAAAGACGCGCCCAACCAGATGCCCGCATAGGGAGAATCCGGGAGGCGAAAGGGGGCGATGAGCAGGGCATCGAGCCAGGCGGGAAAGAGCATGGGGGTGAAGCTTGATACGGACGGGGCCGCAGCCCCGCCGCAGTACTCTTGTTACCAGAGGCGCATGCCAAAGAAGCCGCGCAGCACATAGTTGATGCCGACGACAAAGGCGATGACAATAAAGAGCCGCTTCAACCAAATGTCCGGCAGGAAACGGGACGTGATGGGTCCGAGCCAGGAACCGACCACGATGCCGCAGAGTTCAATGCCGATAAGCGGCCAGTACACGGGCGTACCGCTGGTCATGAACGTGGCAATGGAGGTGACCATGCCCACAAGCACGGCAAAGGCCGACGTGCCGGCGGCCAAATACATGGGCAGTTGGGTGATGCCCGTGAGTACGGGCACGAGCAAAAAGCCGCCGCCTACCCCCAGGAAGGAGGCCACCGTGGCCACGACAAAGCCGGCCACCACGGGAACAGCGGGATTAAAGGCGAAATCCACGCCGCAGAAAGAAAATTCCACGCACGACAGGTTGACGTGCTTGATGGCCACACGCGTACCCATAGTAGCGGAAAAAAGATTTCGATCGGACGC
The DNA here is from genome assembly GCA_017454855.1 of Desulfovibrio sp. GTDB lineage: Bacteria > Desulfobacterota > Desulfovibrionia > Desulfovibrionales > Desulfovibrionaceae > Desulfovibrio. The sequence goes on along the minus strand of JAFTCE010000092.1, from coordinate 66,066 downwards.
CAACACAAAGAGATGCGTACATAGCCCCCCGGATGTCGTGTCGGAGCATGCAGGCTTACTGCTTGGTACAGCCAGCGCAGGCCGAGGCGTCGCCAGACTTCTTGAAAATGATCAAGGGGCAGTTCTTACAAATGTCCGCGCCAGGGAAGCAGTCCCCGGGTCTGGTGATGGCGCTGGAGCCGTGCTTGGCAATGCGCGCCGCAAGACGTTCGGCCACGGCGGCGATCTGCGCGCCGGGAATGGTCACGTTGCTTTCCCCGCGCTCTGTCTTGCCGGCATTGTAGGAGCCGGAACAGGGCGGACAGTAGTTGAACATCTGTTCCTGGTAGGCGTAGACGCTGCCACCGCAGGCCGAAGAACTCATGAAAATCTGCGGACGCAGGGGGTGGGTGTCCGTGGCGGCCATGTAGTCCACGGCCAGATGGTAGGCCTGAAGTGAATCGCAATAAAAATGAACCACACTGGGCTGCACAGGGGCCGTGCCCAGCGAACCTACGGCCACGGCCTTGACGCTGCCCAGGGGCAGACGCGGTTTGGATTGCAGAAAACGCCGGGCCTGATCCAAATCCAGGCAATACTTGGACTGAGACTTGACTTCATTGTCGTCAATATCACGCCAGCCAAAGCTCACCTGGGCATTGGTACAGGCCAGCTTGTCCACCGTGCCCAGCACGGTCTTGCCCTGCATTCGGGCCGCAATTTCCCACTGACAGAAGGTCAGGGGCTTGACCGGCGTCACGTATTCGACGCCCTGAGCAAAGGCGTGTACATCCGCATCCGTGGCCAGAAAGGTGACGGCAACGGGATGGTGGTACAGACGCAGGGCCTCCATCAACAGGCGTTCCATTTCCTGATAGTTCATAGTACCTCCATAAATGTTTCACGTGAAAAGTATAGCACACAGTGCGAGAAATGCGCAATGCTTCAAGCCTGTTCCCAGACCAATTCCTGCAAGGTATTGTCGTCTACTGGGGTGGCAAGAGGGATTTTGCGACGTTTTTGGGTATGTTGGAGCTTCTCCTGCAACGTTTCCCCTGGTATGCTGCGCAGGAGAACCATGTTTTCTAGCTGCGCATCAGGTAAAGGAGGATTGTCAGGATCGGAAAGTGCGTTGGCGTATGCCTCATCGTCCGTCATACTGCATAAGCGCTTAAGTTCTTGCTCCCGTGCATCTTTCGTAATTATGTTGGACATAAAAATCGACCTCTTTCTTTGTTGCTTTACGTGCTGAAATGATACGAGTAACGCTACGTTCAGTAAAAACTACAAGCAAAAGAGACATGTTGCCTACTTTTCCCAAAATTTTTTGCCGCAACTCTCCCTTGCTGTGAGCAATATCTGCCAAAAACAGAGCATCAATGTCTGCAAATGCTTCAGAAGCAAGAGCAAAACCAATGCCGTGCTTTTGCTTATTTGAAGCATCCTTCTCACTGTCCCACTCAAAGACGCCATAGGCAGTTTCATAGCGTACGTTCATAAGGAGATTTTATGCACCTGTGGCAAAAAAACAAAGCCTTTTCCAAGGGCAGTCTTAACAACGTTTCACGAAAAGTGTTCACGTCTCTGGCGCTCGGAGCCGACGGATTGCCGCAATGCGTGGTTCACGTGAAAAGTATAGCACACAGTGCGAGAAATGCGCAATGCCCTACGGCACAGCATCTGGGCCGCAGAGAGTTCCTGCGCATCTCGACTATCCTGCGGCCATGCAGGCTTCAATATGCGCGAACTGCCTCTGCAGGGCCGCACGCATGGCGGCATAGACCGGATGGACGCCATAGCGCTTCTGATGTTCTTCCAGAAGAGGCAGGGCCTGCCGGGCAACCCTGGCAGCCATGTCCACAGCCAGTCTTGCCCCATGTTCCAGGCCCAAATCATTGGCCAGGACATCGAATGTCGTCGGCGTGATCTTTGACCACTGCAAAGTGTCCAGGCCATACATGCGCGCTAAAAACCGTCGCGACTCGCCTTCCGGCAAAAGATTGTCAAAAAACGCATGCGAACGAAAGGCAAAGACGCTGGCATCCAGGCCGTGTACGGGCAGGGAATAGGAGATTTGCGGCGCAGAAGGCGCGTACTTGAGCAGCGCACCGCTCGCTGTCTCGTGCAGTTGGCCCACATAGGTTCCCGTGAGGAACACATTGAGCGGGGCTTGGCCTGCCTCTCGCAATGCCATGGCGATTCTCCTCTGGCCTGTGGACGGGGACGCAAGAAGACATGAATGCCCAAAGGCATATAGCAGTTTGGCTGCAAAAGACAAAAGAATTTCCAAGTATGGGCCAAAGTTTGCCCTAGCGCGCACAGAACCAGGAATTGCCAACATTCGACCGTACGTGCTATCCTTGTAGCCATGATGACATCAACAAGACCTGTGGAGGTTTTCCATGCTGGGCGCCATTGTTGGAGACATTGTGGGCAGCTGCTATGAATGGCATAACATCAAGACCACGGATTTTCCGCTGTTTTCGGAGCGTTCCCGTTTTACCGACGACACGGTGATGAGCGTGGCCGTCTGGATTGGCCTGAGCGCTGGTCACGGCGATCCAGAGTCCAGTCGGGAATTGCTCATGGACGCCATGCACATTTACGGACGCCTCTATCCCCGTGTCGGCTATGGCGGCAGATTCGCACACTGGCTGCTGCATGGCCTGCGCGAACCCTACAACAGCTTTGGCAATGGCTCGGCCATGCGCGTCTCGTCAGCGGGTTGGCTCTATGACTCGCTGGAGGACGTGGAGACCTATGCCGAAATCAGCGCCGAGGTCACCCACAACCACCCGGAGGGCATCAAGGGGGCACAGTCCGTGGCCGGGGCCATTTTTTTGGCCCGCAGCGGTGCGACCAAGGAGGAGATTGCGGCCTATGCGACCTCTCGGCACGGCTACGATCTCTCCAGCAGTCTGGACGACATCCGCCCCCTGTACCGCTTTGACGTGACCTGCCAGGGATCGGTGCCGCAGGCCCTGCGAGCCTTCCTGGAAAGCGAAACTTTCGAGGACGCCGTGCGCAAGGCAGTGTCCATTGGCGGGGACAGCGATACCATAGCCGCCATTGCGGGCAGCGTTGCCGAAGCCTTTTACGGCGGCGTGCCAGAGTCCGTGGCCCAGGAAGCCCTGGCCCGGCTGGACGACAGGTTGCGCGCCGAGGTTCGAGCCTTTCAGCAACGGACAGCCACGAAGCGCTCTGTTTCCACTTTCTCTTGAGGTTTCAAGCAACAGTCGGCCATACCGAGTGTTTGAACCTCATTGCAAAAGGCTATGTGTCTGAGGCGATGGCGGGCGTTACAGTGTATGTCAAGCCCGATGGACGAGCAGTTGCGCCGAGATCGTAGCTATGAAATACGAGGCTAGAACTCGTTTACCGAAAATGTTTCAATCCACAGTCGGCTCCATTCGCCGACTGACTCCGTCTCCGGCGGATAGGAGCCGCGCGGATTGCCCCTCTCAGAAGGAAGGAATTACAAAAGAGGATGCCATCGGCTATACCGTCCGTCAAGAGCATTTTTCCCCTGAAAGGGGGAGGTTGTAAACTATCAAGTAATTTTTGATGAAAGTAAAAATCAACAGAACACGGACAGCCAAGAAAAAACGATTGACAGGAGGGTCCAGCCAAGACATAGAAAAACAGTGTGAATAACAAATTCCCTGGAGTACAGGCATGAGCGGCAAACACATTTTTACTAGGCGGCGTCTCTTGGCAGGCATGGCCGCAACCGTGGGCGGTTTGGCCGGGCTTGGCCTGGTTTCTTCCATGAACGAAAAAGGGATAGGAAGAGACCCCGTGGGCATTCCGCCCGGGCTACCGGAGCCACCGACGGACAAAATGACCTACCGCACCAATCCCAACAGCGGCGACAAGGTCTCCCTCCTGGGCTTTGGCTGCATGCGCTATCCTGTCCTGCCCGGGGAGTCCTCGCCGCGCAGCTCGGCCATCGACGAAAAAGCCGCCTTCGCCCTGGTTGACTACGCCCTGGCCCACGGCGTGAACTATTTTGACACGGCCTGGGGCTACCACGGCGGGGCCTCCGAAACCCTGACCGGTCGCGCCCTGCGTCGCCATCCGCGCTCGGCCTTCTACCTCGCCACCAAGATGCCCGGCTACATGAATCCCACCCTGGCGCAAGCCAAGGAAATGTTCTTCACCCAGCTCAAAAAATGCCAGGTGGACTATTTCGACTACTATCTGCTCCATACCCTCTCCACGGTGCCCAGCTATCAGGCCACCTACGAAAAGGAAAAAGTTCTGGATTTCCTTCTGGAACAGAAGCAACAGGGCCGCATCCGCAATCTCGGCTGGTCCTTTCACGGCGACAAGCCCATGCTGGAATACATCCTGAGCCGCGATGTGCCCTGGGATTTCGCCATGATCCAGATCAACTACCACGATCTGCTCTACCAATACGTTCCACCGCCCTACCGCACCCTGCCCTCGCCCGCACCGGCGCGCTGGATGTTTGATAAAATGGCGGCCAGCGGCCTGCCCCTCATTGTCATGGAACCCCTGCTGGGCGGACGCCTGGCCCGGCTCAACAGGAAGGCCCTGGGCATTCTCCAGGCCGAACGCCCGCAGTCCACGGCAGCCTCCTGGGCCTTCCGCTATGTGGCCGGCCTGCCCAACATCCTCACCGTGCTTTCGGGCATGACCTACATGGAACACTTGCAGGACAACCTGCGCACCTACGCTCCCTTCCAACCCCTGTCCGACCGAGAAACTGCGGCCCTGCGCAAGGCCCTGGACGTTTTCGTGGTGGCCGACAACATCCGCTGCACCACCTGCGGCTACTGCATGCCCTGCCCCTATGGCGTGGACATCCCTGCGGTTTTCCGCCAGCACAACGACTGTCTGGACGACGAACTCGTGCCGCGTGACGCCAGCAGTGCGGACTACGCCCAGGCCCGACATGCCTACCGTGTGCGCCTGGCGCAACGTGTGCCCAAACTGCGCACGGCCAGTCACTGCATTGGCTGTGGCCAGTGCGTGAAGCTCTGCCCGCAGTTCATCGACATCCCAGGTGAAATGGCAAAACTCGCCAAATTCCTTGAAGACCAGGGCCTGGAGGTTTAGCCCCATGTGGAAAAGCCTGCGCACGATTCTGGCCATCCTCTGCTTGACGGGCTGCCTCCTGCTCTTCTGTGACAGAAGCGAAGACAGCTGGCTGGCCCAATCCCTCTCCTGGCTGGCCGACGTGCAGCTCATGCCCGCCCTGCTCGCCGGATCGTTCGCCCTCGTGGGCGGCATCGTCGTCCTGACCTTGCTGCTGGGCCGCGTCTACTGCTCGCTGATCTGCCCCTTGGGCATCCTGCAGGATGTCCTGGCCAGCCTGCGTCGCACACGGCGCTATGCCTGGCGTCCTGGACATCCCTTGCTGCGGCTTGCCATGCTGGTTGTCTTTGCGCTCGGCTTTGCCCTGGGCATTCCTCTTGTCTCTGGACTCTTGGAACCCTACAGCGCCTTTGGCCGCATGGCCGCCTGCTTGGGTGAGCCGTTGAGCGTTCTCGCCCACAATGGCCTGGCGTGGCTTGCACAGAAGTTCGACAGCCTCGCTCTGGCCCCGCAACCCTTGGTCTTCCACGGTTGGGCCGCGCTTCTGGCCGCCGTGATCACACTGGCTGTTATCGCCGTTATGGCCATGAAACAGGGGCGAACCTGGTGCAACCTTGTCTGCCCCGTGGGCACGATTCTGGGCTTGCTCGCTCGCCATGCCCTACTGCGCCCCCGCCTGGATGCGGCCAAATGCCAGCACTGCGGTCGTTGCGCCGCCGTGTGCAAGGCCAGCTGCATTGACCCGGCAAAGGCCGCTGTGGATGCCTCGCGCTGCGTGGCCTGTTGGAACTGTACCGACATCTGCGGCCACGATGCGCTGCATTTTCTGCCGCAGAAGACTCTGCCCCAAAAGGACGCGAACGGACGCCGTACGGCCCTGGTCGGTTTACTGGGCCTATTGGCCTGCCCCGCTTCGGGGGTTCTGGCCGCACATCATGGCGAAGAACGAGACATCCCCGCCCTGCGCCACAAGCAGCGGCGCCCGCATCCCGAGCCCATCCTGCCGCCAGGAGCCAAGGGCCAAGGGCATTTTTCCAGCCATTGCACGGGCTGCCAGCTCTGCGTGTCCGTCTGCCCGCACAATGTCCTGCATTCGCAGGATCGTGGGCTTGGCCTCTTGCAGCCAAGCATGAGCTTTGAATACGGCTATTGCCATCGCAACTGCGTGGCCTGCGGCGCTGTCTGCCCTACGGGAGCCATTACGCCTTTGAGCAGGAAAGAAAAATCCTCCATCCAGGTGGGCCGGGCCAGTGTTCGACCAGAGTCCTGCGTGGTGAACACGGACAAGGTGCCCTGCACGGCCTGCCAACGCGTCTGTCCTGTGAACGCCATCAGCCTTGTGGGACAAGGGGAACGCAAACAGCCGGTCGTGGACGCAGACAAATGTCTGGGCTGCGGGGCCTGCGAATACATCTGCCCGGCCCGGCCCTGGGCCGCCATTACCATTGAGGGCCGTGTGGAACATAGGCATATCTGAGCAAGCGCATTGCCTGCCACTGCGCCACGGGCAAGCGCATTGGCTGCCTGGCCTCAACGTGCGCCAGCGACTGAAAAAATCAGCATTTGCGCTTCTTGCCAATGGCGTGTATGCTGGTTACTTGGCCGTTTGGCGCTGGCAATGCGTCACAAAAAAGCGGCTTGCAACGCTTGCTCTCTGAGGTTGCTGCACGAGGTTCGTTTATGGCTGATCAGGCTTTTCCACGCAAAAGATTCACTCCCCTGGCCATATGGGCCATGTCCCTTGGCTGCGCCGTGGGCTGGGGCGCCTTTGTCATGCCCGGCACAGAGTTCTTACCGCATGCCGGCCCGCTGGGTTCTTCGCTGGCCTTGCTTTTTGGCGGTCTGGCCATGCTGGTCATTGCCGCCAACTATCACTATTTAGCCCAGGATCATGCTGGGCCCGAGGGTGCCTTTGGCTATGTGCGCAGCATACTCGGCAATGACCACGGCTTCCTCTGCGCCTGGTTTCTCTGGCTGGTCTATGCGGCCGTGAGCTGGGCTAATGCCTCGGCCTTTGTCCTCCTGGTGCGCAATTTCTTCGGCAATGTCCTGCAGTTCGGCTTTCACTATACCTTGTTCGGCTACGACATCTACATGGGCGAGATTTTGCTCTCCGCAGCCATCATCCTGTCCGCAGGTTTTCTCTGTATGCGGCGCAACCACCTGGCCGTGCTGCTGAATACGGGACTCGCCTTCCTGCTCATCCTGTGTGCCTTGGCCTGTTTTTTTGCCATATACGGCCATCTGGATCATGGTCTGGCTGACCTGGCACCGGCCTTTGCGCCTGAGGAAAGCCCGGGCTTTCAGATTTTTAGCGTTCTGGCCCTGGCCCCCTGGGCCTTTGTGGGCTTTGAGGCCGTGTCCCATGTGAGCGGGGAAATGACCTGCTGCCGCAAGTCCCTGTTCTGGCTCATGGCCGTCGGCGTGGGCACGGCCGTTCTGGCCTATGTGGCCCTGACTCTTGTGGCCGCTGTGCCCTTGACGGGGCTTACGGACTGGGGCGCCTACGCAGGTTGGTCTGCAAACGCCGACGCCAACAATGCGGCTGCCCATTTGGTGCCCATGCCCGTGTTCAAGGCCGTCTCCCAATACCTGGGTTCCGACGGCATGACCGTGTTGGGCCTGGCCATCCTGGGTGGTGTGGGCACAGGGCTTATGGGCTATTACATCGCCTTAAGCCGCCTGACCTGTGCCATGGCCGAACGGGGCATTTTACCGCCCTGGTTCGGGCGACGCACGGAACATCACATCCCGCGCAACGCCCTGATCTGCATCATGGGCCTTTCCCTGTTCGTGTCCTTTTTCGGACGCACGGCCATTGGCTGGATTGTGGACATCAACAGCATTGGTGCAACCATTGCGTACACCTATGTGTCGGCTTGCGCGCTCATCCAGGCCCGCAAAAACCACAATACGCTCTTCCGCGTCACAGGCTTGGCGGGCGTGGTTCTGGGCGTGGCTTTCTGCGCTTTCACGTCCATGCCCAATCTCTGGTCCATCGGCGACCTGCCCATGGAGTCCTATCTGATCTTCGCCATCTGGGGAGTCCTCGGCTTTTTGGTCTTTTTGTATATTTTCAAGCATGACAGCGCCGAAAAGTACGGGCGTTCCACCGTGGTCTGGATTGCCCTGCTCTTCTGTATTTTTGTTTCCTCCCTCATGTGGATGCGCCAGGAAATCCTGCAAGCATCCACGACCATGATCGCCAGGGTAAGCGATTTCCATCAGAAGCGAGCCGAGGAAGGGCTTGCAGACAAATCCTATGGCGTGAACAGCCGCGTCCAGGACGTCCACGACTTTCTCAACGACCAGATGGACGAATTCAACGACAGCCTGCTCAAACACAGCATCATCCAGATGGCCCTCATGCTGGTAAGTATCGGGGTCATTTTTACGGTCTATTCGCAGATGCAGAAGCGCCGACGCCAGGCCGAGCTAGAAAGATTCCGGGCCGAAGAGGTAAGTCGCTCTAAGAGCGCCTTCCTCTCCAACATGTCCCACGACATCCGCACACCCATGAATGCCATCATCGGCTTCACGGATCTGGCGCTGACCAAAAAAGACATGGAGGGCGTGCGCGACTACCTGCAGAAGATCAAGCTCTCCAGCAACCATCTCCTTTCGCTGATCAACGATGTCCTAGAAATGAGCCGCATTGAGAGCGGCAAGGTGGAATTACAGCCAGCACGGGTAAGCATTCCCGAACTGCTGCACAATCTGAACACCATCATCATTGGCCAGGTGGAGGCCAAGCAACACACATTGGACATCAACGCCGTGAATGTGCGCGACGAGATTGTCCTTTGTGACAAGCTGCGTTTGAACCAGATATTGCTCAATTTGTTGAGCAATGCTATCAAATACACACCTGCCGGCGGGCATTTAGAAGTGAATATCCGCCAGCTTTCCTCTGTGGACGGCTTCGCGGACTATGAGCTGCGCGTCAAGGACAATGGCCTGGGCATGTCACCGGAATTTGCGGCGCGCATCTTTGAATCCTTTGAACGGGAAAACACAAAGGAGATCGCCAAGATCCAGGGCACGGGCCTGGGCATGTCCATTACCAAGCATCTCGTTGACATCATGGGCGGGGACATAAAACTGGAAACCGAAAAGGGCAAGGGGTCGGAATTTATCCTCACCTTCCGCTTCCCCATTGCCGATCCCGACGCAAGATCTGTAGAGTCTCCGGAATTGAAGGGAATGCACGTTTTGGTGGCGGATGACGACTACACGGCCTGCGAATCCATTACGGACATGCTGACTCAGATGGGTATGCGCGCCGAATGGACCATGTCCGGCAAGGAAGCCGTGCTACGCTGCAGCAATGCCAAAAACCGCAAGGACGCCTTCACCCTCTGCGTCATTGACTGGAAGATGCCGGACATGTCCGGCGTGCAGGTGGCCAGGGACATCATGGCGGCGGGCGACGACAAGGCCCCGGCCATCATCCTGGTCACGGCCTATGACTGGCAGAACATCCGTGAGGAAGCCCTGGCCGCAGGCGTTACGGCCTTCTGCAACAAGCCGGTCTTCGCTTCTGAATTGCGGGCCACCGTGTTCAAGGCCCTGGGCAGCGAAGACGTCGAGGAAAGCGCCGAAGAAGCCAAGGACAGCATGGACTTCAGCGGCAAACGCGTCCTGCTGGTGGACGACATGGAAGTCAACCGAGAAATTGGCGTTGCCATGCTGACCATGAACGGCCTGGAAGTGGAACAGGCCAGCGACGGCACTGAGGCTGTGGACATGGTGGCCAAGGCCGCTGCCGGGTACTACGACGTGGTACTCATGGACGTGCAGATGCCGACCATGAACGGCTACGATGCCACCAAGGCCATCCGCGCCCTGGAGGATGCGGCCAAGGCCCAGGTGCCCATCATTGCCATGACGGGCAATGCCTTTGACGAGGACAAGAAGGCAGCACTCGCTGCTGGCATGAACGGCCATCTGGCCAAACCCATAGACATGGAAAAGCTCTTCGAAACCTTGCGTGAAATCCTGTAGGAGTGGCAATGCCTATCTTTGAAGACGTTACCGAACGCATGCCCGGCGGCTTCATTGTCTACACGGGCGACAAAGACGAGAAAATCCTCTATGCCAATGACGCAGCCATAGCCATCTTTGGCTGCACGAACCTGGACGAGTTCATGCAGCTTGTGCAGGGTTCTTTTCACGGCATGGTGCATCCTGACGACAGAGACAGCGTGGAACAATCCATCAGCCAGCAAATCGAGTCCAGCGCGGGCAAGATGGATCATGTGGCCTACCGCATCCTGCGCAAGGATGGCCAGGTGCGCTGGGTGGAAGACTACGGACACTTTGTGCATACGGACAAGGTGGGCGATCTGTATTATGTCTTCCTCTACGATGTCACCGAAAAAAAACTAGCCGAAAACGAAGCGCGACGGGCCGAAGAGGCATTGATGTGCGAAAAGCGCCTCAACGAAGCCAAGAATGCCTTTATCTTCAATCTTTCGCACGACATCCGCACGCCCATGAACGCCATCCTCGGCTATGCCGAACTGGCCCGCAAGCATGTGCATGACCCGCAGCAAACCTTGGCCCATTTGGACAAGGTCGTCTCCGCAGGTAAGCATTTGCTAGCGCTCATCGACGACTTGCTCGAACTCTCCGAGCTGGACGCCAAGGGTGTGCATCCCAGACCGGAAGAACATGTGCTGCGCGACGTAGTGGCAGAGGCCGTACACATGCTGCAACCGGACTTTGACAGCAAGGGAATCGAGGTCAGCATGGAATGCCAGGAGTGCGGCGCTCGCGTCCTCATTGACGCCCCGCGCTTTCAGCGGGCCATGGCCAATATCCTGTCCAATGCCGCCAAGTTCACGCCGCCCGGGGGCAAGGTCACGGTATCCGTGCAGCGCACCAAGACTTCTGATTCCGGGTATGCGCGCTTTGAAGTGGCCGTCAGCGATACCGGCGTCGGCATGGATGCGGAATTTCTCAGCCATGCCTTCGCCCCCTTCGAACAGGAGTACTCTTCAACACGTTCCGGCAAGGTGGGTACGGGCATTGGCCTGACCATCACGAAACGCATCATGGACATTCTGGGCGGTGAAGTTACTGCCAGCAGTGAAAAAGGCAAGGGCACAACCTTCGTCCTCAGCCTGCCGCTGAAGCTCGTCCCGGACGATGGCGCGGCCCAGCAGTCGACAGCGCCTCGCAAGTCCGCGCTCGCTACGGGCAAAAAGGGCCGCATCCTGCTCGTAGAGGACATCGAAATCAACCGCATGCTGGCGGAAACCGTCCTCACGGAATCGGGCTTTGAAGTTGAGTCCGTGCCCGACGGCTGCGACGCCGTGGAGGCCATCGCCAGAACACCGGAAGGGTACTTCTCGGCAGTACTCATGGACATCCAAATGCCGATCATGAACGGTTACGAGGCCACGCGGGCCATACGGGCCATGGACAGGAAGGATATAGAACATTTGCCCATCATCGCCCTGAGCGCCAACGCTAGGGAGGAAGACAGAAACAAGTCCTTCGAGAGCGGCATGAACGCGCACATTGCCAAGCCCTTTGACGTGGACGGACTCATCGGAACCATCAACAAGTATCTGGAATAGGGAATAGGCGTTCATGCGCAAGCTCCTGCGCCTCTGAACCTCCTTTGCACCTCAACACGGGGAAATGCGTGCCGCAGCAAAGTCCACAGGACGATTTCACGCAGCAGGAAAACCTGCCAGAAGAATGCGCCCTTGACGGTGTGCGCTATGCCCTCTTGCCCCATGCCGGTCGCTCCTGGCGCGTGGGATCCCTTACGCCTGCCTGGCGTCAGGAGCTGCTGGGTCTGCCTCGGGAGCCGGACGGCGCAGCCCTTGAGCAGCTGGGCGAACGCAATGTCTGGCTTGGTGCAGAGGACGCGCCAGCACTGGCCGTCATGTGCTGTGGCCTGGGTTCGGCCTGGCCGGGCATGGGGCGGGAGCTGTACGACGTCTTCCCCGTGGCCCGAGCAGCCATGGATCGCATTGCCGTTCTGGCCGATTGGGACGTTCTGGGCCTCATGGACGAAAAAGACCCTGAGGTCATCAACCACACACGCTGGCAATGCCCCTATCTCTTTTTGCTGGAATGGGCGCAGTGGAGCGTCTTGCGCTCCCTGGGACTGCACCCTGACCTTATATGCGGTCACAGCCTGGGCGAACTCATCGGACTGTGCTTGGCCGACATCTACACGCCGGAAGCGGCCTGGCGCATCCTGGACACGCGGGCCGCGCACATGGCCGAGTTGGAAGCCGAGGCCACACGCGAAACCGGAATGATGGCCGTACATGCCCAGGAAGCGGTCATCCGCGACGTCTGCGCCACCTGGTCGGGGCTTTGCGTATCCAACTACAACACGCCCAGCCAGTATATCCTCAGCGGCCCGCGTGAGGCCCTCCTAGAGGCGCGCAAGAGCCTGCGCAAACGTCGCATACCGGCCATGGTGCTGAACGTGAACATGGCCTTCCACCATCCTGGTATGCGCGTCTTGCGCGATATGTCCATACGCCGCCTCAACGGCATGGCCATGCGTCCGCCGCACATCCCCATGTTGCGCTGCATCAGCGCAGACTTCTACCCACGAGATAAGAGCAAAATCTGCCGCTGCATTGCTGACCTGGATGAAAATGCCGTGCGCTGGACAGACTGTGTGCGGGCCATGACGCAGCGCGAAGGCATCAAAGTTTTTCTCGAACTTGGCCCCCAGGACACGCTCTGCAATCTGGTTGCCGAAAACCAGGCTCAGGCCCTGTGCCTGTCTGCAGGCCGCAAAAACCGCGAGACAGCAGGGCTGCGCCAGACCTGCGCACGCCTCTTTGCCCTGGGGCTTCTGCAAAGCGCTGACATTTGGCGACAGAAACACACGGCGTCGCAAGCCAAACCAACGTTTCCGGTCGCGGCCAGTCCGGCGCCCATCTCTTGCCCCTTGCAACCCATGGGTGCGCCGCAACGTGCTGTCAAGCAAGAAGCATTTCCCGTCCATTCAGGTCAAAGCAAAGCAAGCTCATGGCAGGAGTGTCTCAGCGTGGTCACGGCGGCCATTGCCAGGGCCAGCGGACGTTCCTTTGGCGAACTGCGCCCGGAAATGGATCTGCGCTACGACCTGGCCCTGCGTTCCAGTCGTTTCCCACTCATTGTCCAGGACGTGGAAAAGGCCCTGGGCATAAGCGTGCAGTATGAGCGGCTCCTGCATGTCTCCACCATCGGCGATCTGGCCCGCGTTCTGACGGGACAGACGCAGGAAGATGCCTTGCCAGCCAGGGAAACGAAATCTTCACCTCCTGATACAACCTTGACCCTGCCCTTGATGCGCTATGCGCCCCTGGCGACACTGCCGGACACGCCCACGGCCCTCAAGCCCCTGCCCCTGGATGTCAGCTCTCACGGTCTGGCCTTGGGCCAGGGGGACGTGCTGGCCGTCTGGGCCACGGACGGCCCTGTCCTGCTCCATTTGCTGCGCGGCCTCGCCCCCCTGGGCTGCGTTTTCGCCCTGCCAGCCGACCTCGTGGAGAAGTGCGCACCCCTGGTCGACCTGGGGGCGCGCCTCGTGCCCTGGCCGTCCAGCAGCGCAGACCCTGCTTCTGCCCTGAAGGATATCCTCCAGGCTGTGAGGCGTGCCTACGGTCGGCTGGACGGACTGTTCCTCGTGCCGCCCGTGGACGACCCGAAATTGTGCCCGACCAAGACGCCAGGCATGGCGGATGCGCTACGTGGGGTTCTTGACGCGGCCCTCCCCTTGCGCTTTGTCTGCTGCTGTTCCGTGCTTCCGCCCCTGGCCGAACATTGTGTCCTGGATGAACCGTTAGCCAAGGCACTGTTGACGGCTTCGGCTCGTGGCCTGGCCACAAAGGTGGTGCATCTACTCCACGCTGAGGAAAGGCCCGTGCAGGACGAATGGGGGGACATGCTGGCCCGCGAACTGCTGCACGCCCCTGAGCAGGGCGTGATCTGGACTCGCCCCGGTACGCTTGGCGGATCTGTCAACGCGCCCATCCCGCAGCCTCGCGATCTGCGCCGGGTGCGCCCTCAATGCTTTCCCCTGGTCTTCATGGAACCGCAGCCCGTCCATGCGCCAGCGGCGACGCTCGTCCAGACAGGCTGCCATTTCTCGCGCTTCGCCGACATGGCCCTCAACGAGCATGGTGGCTGTGGGAACGACCAAAGCCTCCCCTGGCTGCCGGTCTGCCGCATGTTGGAAGCCTTGCAAGAGAGCGCGATCCAGGCCGTGCCCTGGCTGCGGCCCACGGGCTTTTGCGACCTGCATTTCCATGCCCGGCCTGTCCTGCCGCCCGGGGTGACGCGAGAATGCCGTATCCTGACCGTGGCCGAACCCTGGCTCATGCAGGATGGCAGCATGACGCGCCTGTGTCGGGGGCAGCTCAGCGTGGCCAAGCTGACGGCAAGTGGCAGGCATCTCGACGAGCATGCCCTTGTGGCCGAGGGCATGACCTGGCTTGCGGCTAGGGAAACCGAGCTGCCACCCGTTTGGACGACGATGCCGGAGGGCGCACTACGAACCCGCACGTACACTGACAGCGCCCCTCTGTACCGCATTGCAGGTCTCGGTTCGGCCTGGCATCTGGCCGTCGGCCTTGCAGATCTGGGCGGGGACATGTATGCCGCCATTGTGCGCCTGCCGGAAACAAGCATTGCTCCCGGCGGGAATTACAGGTATAGTCCCGAGCTGCTTGTGGTGGAAGCCGTACTCCAAGCCGCCAGGCTGGCCATGACGTACAGAGAATCCGCAGGCTTCACCCGAACCGAGTTCATGGCGTCAGTGCTACGCCAATGGCGATTGAGCAATATGGGCTTTATCCGTTACACATCCCCTTGCCCAGCAGGGCCGTTAGAAGCCCTCGTCTGTCGTTCCTGGGCCGACGGTCGGCGTCTGCGCTTTGACGCCCAAGTCATGGATGGCCACAGACATGTGTTGCTCACCTGTCACCATGTGGAATTTGAACGCTGCGATCCTTGCCAGGAGTCTCTGCTCTAAAACATTTTTACGCTGCTTGTTCGCGCCCGTCACAGAGAGGCTTGCCCATGTCTGAACAACGATTCCTTGCCCTACGCACCCCCTGGTTCCTGCCCTGCCTGCTGGCCCTGTGTCTGGCCCTGGGCTGTTCCAGCAAGGCGGGCATCAAATCACCCGAACTGCCCGCCAGGCACTGGTTGGAGGAAGCCCCTGGGGTACCCGTGGAAAACAAGTCCAAGTTGGAAGCCGTGCTGCCCAACCTCTACGATCCCCAAAAGAGTTTTTCTTTTGAAGACTGCGTCTTTTTGACCATTCAGCAGTCCCCACAGCTGGTCAACAGCGCCGTGGAAATTGAAATCAAGCGTCTGGCCCAGACCAGCGCCGTCTGGAAATACCTGCCCGAACCACGCATCCTGCTCACGGTTTCCCACAACCTCACGCGCTACAACATGGACACGCGTGACACCCCCAGCGATTACGGCCAACCCATGCTCAGGGTAAATTTTTACGCGCCTTTTCCCAATCCTGTAGCCACGTATTTTGAGCATCAGGCCCAGAGAATCATGGTCAACATGGCCATTGCCACGCACCGCAAGGCAGTGGGTAAGGCCATTCAGGAGATCGCCCAGGCATATCTCAGACTCCAGGCACGGCAAAAGACTGTCCAGGCCCAAAAAGAACTGCTGCCTCTGGCCAAGGAACTGGTCAACTATTGGAAACATGTGGAGCAGGTGGAAGGCCGCCAGGGCGTGGCCTTGAACGCGGCCATGCAGCATCAGCGTGAATTGGAGCTGGAGCTGGAACAGAGTCAAATGCAGGAAATCATGCAGCGTACCCAGCTCAAGATACTGGCCGGCGTGGAACCGCAGCAGCGCCTGAATGTGGATACGGCCAGTGCGGACAGCATTCTTGGCAACTTTGAGGGTCGTCGCCTCACCTGGGAAGAACGCTGGCCCACTACGGAAGACGAGCTGCTTTTACGCGCCCAGGTCAAGCTGGCCGACTACAACATTATGCTCGCCTGGGCCCAGTATGTGCCGGACATGTCCATCTATGTGAACCAAAGTCCACCGGCTGGTCAGTCCCAGCCCGCCCACGGTACGGACGATGTCTTTTTGCACATGAACTTTGATTTTCCGCTCATCGACTGGGGGCGTCGGCATCGTGGCGTCCAGACGGCACGGATGCAAAAGGCGCAGGCATTCCACGAGATTGCTCGCAAGCGCACAGACTACTCCAACAAATGGTTGCAGGCTGAGCAAAAGACGGCCCTGACGGAGACGCAGCTCAAACTGGCCAAAACGCGCCTGGACACGGCCAATATGCGTTATAAGGAAGCTGACATTTCCTTCAGGGAAGGACTAGTGGAACTGCCCGTTTTGGCCGAAGCCCACGAAAGACTGGTCAAGGCGCGCATTGAACATATCAAAGCGGAACTGGAACACCGCTTGGCCCAGCTGGCCTGGATGACGGTAGCCACCGTGCTGCAGCAACGTTTTCTCGGTTTACCCGCCAGGGAGGTGATGCAATGATGGCCCACAAGAATTCAGCTCGGTCTGGCTGCGGACAGCAGGGTTTTGCCCGCAAATCCTTCACAGGAGTCTGCCTTGCGTTCGTCGCTCTCCTCGCCGCCTGCCTCCTGCCCCATGCGGTGTCTTCTGCGGAAATCGTCCTTACCGGCAAGGTCGTGACTACAGTCACGCGCGCCGTATCCCTGCCCTTCCATGCAGTTGTGGACGAGGTGCTGGTCAAGCCTGGCGCGCCGGTGGTCGCAGGCACTGCCTTGGTGCGCTACCATTTGCAGGACGATGCCGAACGGGCATTGCAGCGCGAAGTGACCACAGGTTCAGGCACTGAAAGCCTCTGTGGGCAAATCCTGAATCTGGAAGATGAATTGCGCCAGGCCGAAGCCCTGCGCAACAAGGCCCGCCATTTGGCCGCCTCCGGCCTGGGTTCGCCGCAGGCCTCCCACCGCCAAGAGGGCGTGGTTAAATCCCTGCGCGAGCGCATTGCTCTTTTGCGCAACACTATTACCAAGCAGGAACGCAATTTTGACCTGCGCCTGGAAGAATTGAGTGCACATTTCGGCGTTCCCCTCAAGGCAGGGGAAACCCTGCCGCATACGCTGACCTTGAAATCCCCCATTGACGGCTATGTTCTTTCCTTACTGCCAACGCTGAACCCTGGTTCCCTGCTTCCGGCCGGCAGTACGCCCATCAGCGTGGGCCAGCTGGATCCGGTACTCATTCAAGTACCCGTGTATGAAGCGGAAATCAGCGGCATCAAGGAAGGCGATGCGGTGGAGGTGGAAATTCCCTCCTTGCACGACAAGGAAGTTCAGGGAACGGTCAATGAAATCTCCTGGATTTCCACGGACATGAATGTGGCCAATCCATCCTACTATACGGTGGAAGTTACCGTGCCCAATCCCAGTCTGGAACTCAAGCCCGGGTTCAAGGCCGTGGTGCGCTTCAAAAACAAATAAGGCTGCATGCAGCTCAAAAGCATTCCCCGGCGGCTGGGATTCATTCTGGGGGCACAGTGGACCCGTGACCTGGCCTGGACGGTCTTTACCATCCTCCTGGCCAGGCACAGCCCCGATGTCCTGGGACAAATCGTCCTGGCCCTGACCTTTGGCTATCTGGTCAAGACTGTGGCCGACGTGGGACTCAACGACTTTCTCCTCTCGACCTTTGCCCGACAAGAGGGGCATCCGCGCGCCCTGCTCGGCTCGGTATCCTGGCTCAAGCTGACCGTCCTCCTGCCGACACTGGCCGTCACCTGGCTTGTCACCGGCTGGCAGGGCTATGACGGCGATCTGCGCCTCGTCGTCCTCTGCATTGCCGCTGGCCTGGGATTGGATGCCGTGAGCGATTCCTTTTTTGCGCTCTGTCAAGCCAGGGGGCGACAGGACGTGGAAATGCGCATCCGCGTGCCCTCGGCCCTCCTGGGCCTGGGCTTTGGCATCGTCTGCGTCCTCCTCAACGCGCCGCCCTTGGTCATTGCTCTGTACAAAATTCTGGAGTCCCTGCTGCTCATCGGCTTTGCCCTGAAGGCCCTGGGCCGCAATCCCTTGGTCGGCGTGGGCCTGGACGGCATGCGCAATCTTGCGCGCCAAATGCGCAATGGTCTTGTCTTCACCTGCATGGCCGCCTGCGCCATGTTTTACAACAAGATCAATGTCATTTTTCTCAAACAGTACGGCAGCAATGCCGACGTGGGCGGCTATGGGGTGGCCTGGGAAACCGTGGAAGGACTCTCAGTACTTGTGTCCGGCGCCCTGCTGGCCAAGGTCATTTTTCCCCTGCTGACCCAGTATTGGGAACAGAATCGAGAGGCTTTTCGCCAGCTTGCCGGACAGACCGCCCGATCCCTGTGGGCCGCCGCTCTGCCGGTCATTTTTCTCATTTGCGTAGAAAGCGACCGCTTTCTGCCCCTGATCTATGGTCAACACTACCAGGATGCCGTGACGGCCCAAAGACTGCTCACGCCCTGCTTGGCCACGGCCTTTCTCCACAATCTCGCGGCCTATGCCATGATCGGCATGCGCCGCCATGTACTCTTGCTCGGCTTCTATGCCAGTGGTCTCGTCTGCAATGTCGTCCTCTGCCTGACGCTCATCCCGGCCATGCCCCTGGAAGGCGCGGCTCTGGCCCTGACCCTGACCAAGGTCTGGGTTGCCATCCTCACCGTGGGCTTTTTCCAGTGGGCGGCCCGGCCCATGTCGCTAGGACAGTGGGCGCTGCTGCTCGGAACCGCCCTGGTCAGCGTGGTCTTGTGGTGGTTGGTGGGCCAAGTGGCCTGGCGCGAGGTTGGCGAACTGGCCGGGCTTGCGCCCTTGCTCGCCTTGTTCTGGCGCTGGCGGCCCCCCCCGCCCTTTGAAACCAGGCCAGGCAACGGCAAGACACATTGAAGCCTTTCCCCTTGGAACAGGCTACATATCATGAGGAAGCCGCCCCATGTTGACGACTAGGCATGTATCGGGCCTTGGTCTGGCTTGTGTGTATATGGCCCACGGACTCTGCTTCCACGACGGTCGTGATGCCTGGGAGCTGGACTTGCCAACGCTGTGGCTGCTCGTCGGTGCCGCAGCCGGTACCTTGTCCAGCGCCCTTGCCTTGCCCCTCTTCCGGGGCTTGCACGGCCTGAGCGGAAGAGCGCTGCGCGCCCTGCCGGGCCTGTGTGCCGCCTACCTTCTTTGCCTGGGTCTGAACTGGAGTTCGCCTTGGCTGGCTTGCCTTGGCTGCTTCTGCGTGGCTTTGCCCTTGACATTTTTTTTGGATCAGGCCGTCGTGTCACGCCAAAATCTGGGGCTGTTTCTGGGACTGATTTTGGGCGCTGCCACGCTCTTTTGGCAGTTGCCCACCATCTTCCCAATTCTAGGGTCACAAAAGCTGGTAGGCATCTGCCTGGGCGGCATGGGTATTCTCAGCGCCTTGTGCGCCACTGCTCTCCCCGCAGACACTGATGCCAGCAGCACGCATCCAAACGAAGCACACACTCCTGACAGAAGCAAAGCCTTGGTGACACTCATCTACATGACGGGCATGGCCCTGGTTTTTTTCCTGCTCTGCGCCGTCATGGACTGGCAATTCTACCGTATGCAAGCCAGTGATTTTCACATTCCAGCTTACTGCTATCTGTATCTGTGGGCCGTCTTCCCTTTGGCCGGATTCTGGATGGAACGGCGGGGCATGGATTCCAAAATTCTGCTCTGCTGCCTAGCCGTGGTCATTACGTTTCCGCTGCTGATCATCCCACTGGACGGAACAGTCTTCTACTGGCTGATTTTTGCCGTGGGACTTTTCGCGCGTGGCACTGCCCTGCTCTTTCTGCTGCTCGTCTTCGCCCAATTCCGCAAAGGATTTGGCAGGCATTTACCCCACGGTCTCATCCTCTGCATTCCCTGGTTCTGCCTGCTGGCCTCCTTTCTTATTGCCTTTGTGTATCTTAACAGTTGCGCCAGTATCATCCCGTATTTCTTTATCTTACTCGTACTCACGGCCAGCTTTGGCTATATTTCCATGCACATTCAGTACGCCATGACCTTGACCGGCTGCCTGCCCGTTGCCTTTCAGCAGCCATCCCAAACACATACCCCTCCATCCCCTGAAACGGCAGGCGCTGTTCCGGCGTCAGGAATTTCGCCTGATGCCCAGGTTGCCCAAGATGGACAGGAGGGGCATAACCAAACTACGCAGAACGCGCAGGATGTGCAGATCGCTTTCGCCGAATTTTCCAAAAAATACGGGCTTTCCCCCCGAGAACAGGATGTTCTCGCCCTCATGGTTCAGGATCCGAATACGGAAAAGGCCCTTACCGTCCTGCACATTTCCAAGAATACCTTCAAGACGCACATGCGCCAGATTCTGCGCAAGACGCAATGCGAACACAGGTACGATCTGGCCATGCTTTTTTACCGTGAACAAGGCCATGCGTGGTCGGCAAGGGATGTCACGGAAGCGACACAGCTGGAGGAGCATTCTTGAAGTTGTCTGCCCAAAGCCAACCGCGCACATAGTATACTTCAGCAATATCAGGCCGAAGTCGGCGCAACGTCCAGTATCCCTGGTAGGCCCGCGCACTGGCCACGTCCACCAGGAGTACCGGTCGTGTGGAAGGCAGGTCAGCGGCCAAGCGGTGTATTTGATAGAGGGGGATATTGATGGCCTCTGGCGTGTGCCCGGCGGCAAATTCCCGCCTGGTGCGCATGTCTATGACCAGGACATCCTCATGCTGCGCAAGATACCGCCGCGCCTGGGCAACGGTAAGAAAGCGCTGGGGAACTTCTTCTGGCGTGTGCGCACCGAACATGTGGTAGAGCGCTGTTTCCAGAACGCAGATAAGGGCGATTGTGCCAACAAGCAGCCATGCTTTACGGGAAATCATAGGTAGCGCATATAGGGAACATTGCAGTTGCCATATACGGCAGAACGGACATCACGATGCACTGCAGAGTTCGCCTGCCATCGTGATGTCCGCAAGGTTTGAACAGCCTACTTTGCGTCTTGCAAGGATCCGGCGATCTTCTGCATGGTATCCGTGTCCGAACCAGCCATGGTAAAGGCCGCGAACTTGTCGCCGTCCACAAAAACCATGACCACTACGCGCACACCGTCAATCTCCGCGTAAATGCTACTCTGATTGGGACCGTCGTTCTCTGTCTTCACAATCTTGCCGCCCAGATTGTCGCCGATGAGTTTGGCAAGCTCGGCAGCGCTCTTGCCGCCATTTTTGGCCACCTGGATGCTGACGGAGGAACCTTCGTCGGCTGACGTGATCTGGCAACCGCCATCGTTGGCCTTGGCTGTCCAGCCATCGGGTACTTCCACGGTGAACCGTGAGAAATCCGGGCCAAAGGTCTGGGTGGCGGCCCAGACGGGTGCCGTCAGGGCCAGACAACAAACGAGCGTCAATGCGGTAAGAAGGTGTTTCATAAAGAAGCTCCTTGGCAACTGTGCCATATGGCACGGTTAGGGTTTATGCCGCACAGGCTGTCTGGAATGCTCTGGTCTATGTTCCACATGCCGATCGTGCTGCACCTGTCTGTCGTGTCTATCGTGATGCACATCACGCTCACGGTGGACATCGCGCTGGACATCATGGTGAACATCGTGGTGGTAGTCATGATGCACATGGACATCGACGTCATCATGGTGTCTGTGGTGGTGCCGTGGCGGCACGCAGCCCACGAACGAAAGCAGATAGACCATTGCCAGTGCGACAAAGAGAACACGTTTCATGCAATCCTCCCTTGCGTCTCAAATGCGTCCATGTTCCAATCAATGATGCCAAAGGCTTCATGGACATATTGCCTTTGCCGAAAAGGAAGTGCAATGAAAAATCCTGGTCGTAATAAAAGTTATCCGGCATCGTGAGCAGTTTGCGATTGGCATCGAAAGGAATACCCTTCACATTGCCCATGATATGCAGCTTGTATTCTATGTCCTTGACAGTGACAGGCAAATCACGAGTCTGCAGCTGCCTGCCGGTTACACTGTCAAAGACATAGCCGCGCATATGGGTCTGGGGCCAGCCTTCCAGGCCATAGGTAAAGGTAAAGACAAGGCTCAGGTAGTCTTTATGGTTATAGGTGATCGCATACGTACTTTTCACGCTGATGTCTTCTTTATAGGAATCACGTTCCTTTTGGATAAAATCCGGGACGACCTTGCCAAGAACGCTGTTGATGTTCCTCGCCGCAGCTGCATTGCCCTGACGAAAGACCGGGTAGATAAGTTCGGCATTGCCCTTGTATGCGGCATTGGCACAGGCAAAGAACGTGCATGGATTTTTTGCCTGAGCAGGTACGCTGAGAAAAACTGCCAGTAAAAGCAAGAGTCCAGTGCGCAAGGTAAGCATACTCCCTCCTGGATGTGCGCTTAGAAATGAGAGCTATACCACGCACTCAATACCCATCCAGCCTGCTCTGTCTTATGCGCTATGTGTAACAGTGTCGATGTGTTTCTTGCCATTGCGCAAAAATTCACCGCAATCTGCGGCAGTGAGCGGTCTGGAAAAGAGGAAACCTTGAATGATGTGCGCGCCATTGTCCGCGAGAAATTCGAGTTGGCGCAGTTTTTCCACGCCTTCGGATATGGTGTGTATGCCTAGGCTGGCGGCCAGGGAGAGGATACTTTTGACCAAGGGTTGCGCCGTCACCTTGCCGGAAAAAATGTCGTCCACGAATTTTTTGTCGATTTTCAGGAAGGAAATGGGCATGGCGCTCAGATATTGCAGTGACGAATACCCTGTACCGAAATCGTCCAAAGCAATGCGTAAACCGGCCTCGTGCAGCCGCGAAATAGCAGCAAAGGCTGTTTCCATGTTGGACATGAAACTGGTTTCGGTAATTTCAATGTCTATGAGCGAGGGAGAAACGCCCTCTTCTGCCAAAATGCTGATGACCTGGTCGGCAAAGCCTTCGGAAAGGATGCTGCGCACGGACATGTTCACGGCAATGGGCACGGAACCTGCGCCGTCCTCCTGCCAAGCCAATGCCTGACGGCAGGCAGTACGCAGCACGAAGAAATCAATGCGCGAGACCAAGCCGGTCTCTTCCGCAATGGGAATGAAGTCAGAGGGCGGAATCCACTGACCATCGCTCATCTGCCAGCGCACCAGGGCCTCGCAGCCAGCAACGGTGTTTTTAGCAATATCAATTTTGGGTTGGTACTGTACGCTTAAGGCATTGTGTTCCACGGCTTCGTACAGGGCGGTTTCCAGCCGCTTCCTGGCGGTAGCCGTGACATCCATACTGACGTCGTACAGGGACAGGACGTTTCCGCCGCGCTCCTTGGCGTCGTACATGGCCAGTTCCGCCTTATGCACCAAGGCCAGGCCATCCTGACAGTACCCAAGGAAGGCAAGGCCCATGCTCACGCCGATGTGCAGCCTGTTGTCACGAACGGCAAAAGGCTTGTTCATGGCCTCCAGGATGCTCTGTGCCTGCTTTTCAACGTGTTCCTGATTCTCTGCCATGAGGGCAATCTGGAAATTGTCAACGCCGGATCTGGCCACGAGTCCCGAGGCGGCCAGACCGCGCAGACGTTGTGCCGTTTCACGCAGCACGGCGTCACCCTGCTGATAGCCATAACAGGTATTGACGCTCTTGAAATTGTCCAAATCCATATAGATCAGGCCAAGGACTTGCCCATCGGCTTGGGCCGTTCGGCCGATGTCGGCCAGCCGTTCCACAAGGAGCAAGCCGTTGGGCAGTCCGGTCAGAGTGTCGTGCCGGGCGCGGTAGTGCCTCTCCTCCTGGGCAAAGCGCTGGTGCGCCATATGCAGCATGAGCAGGCCCGTGCCCATGACGGCAAGGCAAAGGAGAAACATCAGCCAGGAATTTCTCCGTGAAATTGCCTCACCAAAGGCCGCAATGTTTCTGGGCCTGCGCGTTTCCAGGCAAAAGGAAGAGACGCCAAAAATGTCGTGGACAGTAGAATAGACGCGCACGTCCTCCTCAGTCTGCAAAAATTTAAAATTGTCTCCATGCGTACTGGTTGCAGAAATCTTCTTAAACACGTTCAGGGGAAGAATGTTGAAATCAAGGCCAGATATGCTCCTGCCGTTCTCCATGAATTGGTTGTCCAGGGCACTGGCCATGAGCAGATAGCCCCGAAATGGCTTGCGACCTGTGGCGTCGTGTATTCGATGCGCTGCAACCCTCATGCCCACGTCACCCACATTGATAAAGCCCTCAAAAGATCCCAGATAGCCCGTGTGTACCAGCTTGGCAACCCTGTCGAACACCTGCGCTTCCTGTTCCAGCCATTCCTGTCCAAAGGCCAATCCTGCGCCGTCGATAAATGTGATGCGCTGCGCATTTGTGGTATACATGGCTACAGCGCTGACGTGCAGCTCCCGAAGCCGCTCCGTACCAAAATGGTTTGCAAGAAAGTTTTCGTCCTTATCTTCCATGTAGGCATAGATAGCATCACCGTGGGACCAATCATAGGCATGGCGCCGAAGACGCAGGGCCGAGGCATCGAGCAGGCTGTAGAGCTGCTTCATGTCGGCCTGAGCCTGGCGCAGCTCCAGCATATTGACGCCACGAGACACGACGACGGTGCTGATCACATGGATCAGGGCAGCGGCGAGGAGCAGAAAACAGGCGAAAAAAACAATGAGGGGGATTTTTCTGTGCATGAACCATCCTTGCTAGGGCGCAGCAAAGTAGTCGTGGAAAAAATCCTCAACCGTCTTCTTCGACATCTTGCCATCCTTGACGCTGATGCAGGCCATGCTGGAGCTGGCCCAATGGCCTTGGACATCCTGCATAACGAAAAGAAAGGCATAATCCCCGTCGCCGAAATCCTCGTCTTTGACCCCGGAAGTCGCGCTGAGGGTAAAGGTGTCCATTTCCACTTCTGTGATGGGCATTTTGCGGTTGATATACTTGGCCCGCAGGAGTGTGGTCACTTCATCGCCCGGCTTGAGCAACCGCAAGAGCTTGTCCGGTGTCCCGTCTGGCAAAAAAGACCGAGTGCCGAGAACCGTATAGCGCTCATCGGCAAAATCATAGACCATTTCCAGCATGACGCGTTCGCCATTGAGCTTGATGGGCGCCTGATAGCGGTAGAGATTGTCCTCAATGCTCACTTTTTGCAGCAAGAGATAGTGCCCGTCCAGGGCCGGCCAGACATTGCGAAAATTGTCCCGAAAGACCGCATTGTCCCAATCCGCCTGCAGGTCGGCATCCATGCCGACATTGACCATAAGCTGCTTCTCCACATCCATGAGAATCACCATACCAGTGACGGCATCCACGTATTCCACGTCCTGGGGCTTAAGGTGCATGGTTATCTCGCCAGTGTCGCTGGTGGTGTTTCCTGAAATCACGTCCACTGCCACCCTTTCCAAACATCTCTATTCCGCACTAAGGTTCCACAATGTTGAAAAACGGGGAAAAGGTATCCAGCAGGCCCAGAAAATCCTGTAAGACCGCCAGGTCGCCCTGCACCAGGCCCTGTTTGACAGCCTCTTCAACGCTACAGCGCCCGTCAAACAGGGCCATGACCTGGGGCAGGGTCGCCGTCATGCTTACGTCCGCCGCAGCGGCCTTGTCCTGCATGGCCCGCAGCACGCCATGGCGCAGGGTCAGCAGCCATTCTTGGCCATGATCTCGAAGCGCAACACGCAGGGAACATTCCCGATCCTGAGCTCGCTGCCCGTCCAGGCGTATGCCCAGGTTGGCAAAATACAGATCCGTCGGCAATGCCTGAGACTGGTGGTTCGTGCTTGAGGCATTGGGCGTCAGCTTGGGACTGCCCAAACGCAATTCGCGTGCGCCGGTAAGGTAAAAATTGCGCCAGGGGCCGCTCTCGGCCTGATAGCCGAGCTGCTCCAGAGCGTCAGCCTCCAGTTCGCGTGCTTCACGGTTGGCGGGATCGGCAAAGACGACATGATCCAGAACCTGGGCCACCCAGCGGTACTCGCCCTTGGCAAAGTCGGCCCGCGCCCGTTCCAGGACAACCTTGGCGCCGCCCATGTATTCCACATATTTCTTGGCCGCATCCACGGGCGGCAGGGGGTGGAGATGGGCGGGATTGCCGTCGAACCAGCCGAGATAGAGGTTGTACACGGCCTTGATGTTGTGATTCAGACTGCCGTAGTAGCCGCGCAGGGCAAAGGTTTTAGCCAAGTCTGACGGCAGACGTAGCTGCTCGGCGATTTCCAGCATGGTCAGGCCCTTGTTGGCCAAGTGCAGGGTTTGATCGTGAATGTAGCGGTAGCAATCGCTCGTGCGACTAAGCAGCTCGCGCACGCGTTCCCTGCCCCAGACCGGCCAATGGTGCATGCCATAGAGGACTTCTGCCTGACCGCCAAAGCGCGCCAGCGTCGCATCCAGGGCCTTGGCCCACTTGAGTGGATCACGCGTCCTGGCCCCGCGCAGGGTGTAGAGATTGTGCATGGTATGTACGCAGTTCTCAGCGGCAGTTAGGGCCTTGAGCTGCGGAATATACCAGTGCATCTCAGCTGGGGCCTCGGTGTCCGGCGCCAGCAAAAAGACAAAGGTCAGGCCATCCAGAACGCGCTCTTCGCCATCCTTAGTAATGACATCCGTGGGCGGAATGAGACTGCGTGAGCCAGAGGAGTTCTTGAGTCCCAAACCGCTGCCCACGTGGCCCGTAGGCGAAGACGGCAACGTCGTGCCATACATGAACATGGCCCGACGGCCCATGGCTGTGCCTGCCATGACGTTCTCCGCCACGGCGGCATCCAGGAATCCCTGCGGGGCCAGGATACGCACCTTGCCAGTGCGCACGTCCTCTGCGCTGGTCACGCCTTCAACGCCACCGTAGTGATCCACATGGCTGTGCGAGTAGATCACCCAGCGCACGGGTTTTTGCGGTCGATGTTGGCAGTAGAGCGTGAGCGCAGCTCGGGCGTTTTCTGCGGAAACCAGCGGATCCACCACGATGAGTCCAGTGTCGCCCTCAATAATGGTCATATTGGAAATGTCGGCATTGCGCACCTGGTAGATGCGCTCCGTGACCTTGAACAGACCGTGCAGCATGACCAAGCGCGACTGCCGCCAGAGGCTGGAATTGACCGTGTCCGGCGCAGTTTTTGCGGCCTCCCCGGTAAGAAAAGCGTACTCGTCGAGATTCCAGGTCACACGACCGTCCTGACCTACAATGCGCCCCTTGTCTGGCAGTGGAGCAATGAAGCCGCGTTTGGCATCCTCCCAGTCGCGCATGTCCGTGAAGTCAAGACCGCCTGTCGCGAGGGCCTGGGCCTGGATCGTGGCCTGCGTGGCGCCCTGCTCCTGAGCCAAAGCGCTGCCACAGGCCATGCAGCACAGCACTAACGTGAACAGGACAACACTCCCTGTTCGCATACGCATAACTTCGTTTGCACATGTTCTGGCGCAGGTCTGCTGCGCCGCAACGGATACCACCTTGTCTGCGCACTCTCGTGCGGACGAAAAAATTTTTAGCGTTGAAAGCAAAAAATTGTCATCACCTTCAGCGGTGAAAAAGGAATTTGGGGAGGGATTTTTTCTCACCCCTTGGGGTGAAAAAAATAGAATCAACGACTTATGTCCTACGCAAGGGTAGCGCAAGCCTTTAATGAGTGCTGAAGATTGTACCTTTTTTGGGGAACAAAAAAAGCCGCCCCTGCGGCCAGGAGCGGCGTCGCCATGCAGGACGACATATTACAAGCTATGTACCCGAAGCCAGAGCGGCAAGTTCTGCACCCACGCGCTGCAGGGCTTCGCGCAGCACGACATCGCCTACGGCATAGGAGAAGCGGATACAGCGGTCATCGCCAAAGGCTGCGCCAGGTGCCACGGCCACATGGGCCTTGTCCAGCAGGCGGGTACAGAGGCTGGCGGAATCGCGCACGTCCCCACCATAACATGCGCTCACATCCAAGAAGAGATAGAACGCGCCGTCCGGCTTGGGACAGACAACGCCCGGCCAGCCAGAGATGATCTCCAGGGCCATGTCACGGCGGCGCACAAATGCCTTGCGCATTTCGTCCACACAGTCCAGAGGGCCAGTCAGCGCCGCCACAGCCGCTTTCTGGGTAATGGAACAAATGCTGGAGGTGCTGTGTCCCTGCAGGGCGGACATTTTTTTGATCAATTCGGGATGGGCCGCCATGAAGCCCAAACGCCAGCCAGTCATGGCAAAACTCTTGGAAACGCCGTTGAGTACGGCCACCTGCTCCGGATATTTGGCAAACCAGGCAATGGCGCTGGTCATGGTCGCCGGTGCAAAGACAAGCTGGTCGTAGATTTCATCGGAAAGCACAAAGAGTCCGCGCTGTATGGCCCAATCCATGATGGCAGCAAATTCCTCTTGGGTGTATACAGCGCCCGTGGGATTGCTGGGCGAATTGAGAATGAGCAGTTTTGTCCTCGCATTGACATGGGACTCCAGCATCTCTGGGCTGACCTTGAAGCCGCGTTCTGGGCCGGCGGCCACGGGCACGGGCACGGCGCCGGCCAGCATGGCCATGTCCGGATAGCTGAGCCAGTACGGGGCAGGCACAAGTACCTCGTCTCCCGGGTTGAGCGTGGCCTGCATGAAATTGAACAAGCAATGCTTGCCGCCGGCACCCACGATGATGGATTCCGGGGGCACGGGCGTCTGGTACTGTTTTTCAAAATACGCGCCTGCGGCCTTGCGCAGTTCGGGAATGCCCGGTACGGCGGTGTAGCGGCAAAAATTCTCGTCAATGGCGGCCTTGGCAGCGGCGCAGATATGCGCGGGCGTCGGGAAATCCGGTTCGCCCACGGCAAGACTGGTCACGGCTACGCCCTGGGCCTTGAGTTCCAGCGCACGGCTGTTGACGCTCAAGGTCACGGAAGGCTTGATGCTGCGCAAACGTTGGGAAATCTGCATAAGAAAAGCTCCTTGGCGGTTGCGGGATGGGAGGCAGGCATGACAAGACAGCCAAAACATGGTAGCAAGTTCATTCATGCGTGTAAACACACTGCCAGAGCGCAAGGCCCCTTCAGAGCGTACCCCACTTCTC
Source organism: Desulfovibrio sp. (assembly GCA_017454855.1). Classification (GTDB taxonomy): domain Bacteria; phylum Desulfobacterota; class Desulfovibrionia; order Desulfovibrionales; family Desulfovibrionaceae; genus Desulfovibrio. The sequence goes on along the minus strand of JAFTCE010000092.1, from coordinate 37,064 downwards.
CCCTTTCCCACCGGGTGCATAACCGGATTTTTTGTGGAACGGCGCAAGAGGTTTTGTGTCCGCCTCAGGCATAAGGGCGCTGATCTCTGGATCCACAGCAACAATTCCGGCAGTATGCTCGGCCTGCTTCGTCCCGGCACCCCCGTGCTGGCCTCGCCCGCAGCCGGGGCCGGTCGCAAGCTCGCCTTCACCCAAGAAGCCGTTTGGCTGGAGGAACGCGCCCTACCCGCTGGCAGTTTTCCCTCGCCAGACGCGCCGCCTGGCCCCTATGGCTGCGGATTCTGGGTGGGCGTGAATACCTCTGTGCCCAATCGCATGCTGGAGGCCGCATTTCACGCCAATCGCCTGCCCTTTGCCGCTGGCTATGCCAGTCTCAAGCGCGAGGCCCGACGCGGCGAAAGCCGCCTGGATGGACTGTTCAGCGCACCGGACATGCCGCCCCTCTGGGTGGAATGCAAGAACGTTACCTTGGTGGAGGACGACGCCGCCTGTTTCCCGGACGCGGTCAGCCTGCGCGGCCAAAAACATTTGCGCACACTCATGGACATTGTGGCCCAGGGGGAACGCGCCGCCATGTTTTACCTGGTGCAGCGAGCGGACGGCACATGCTTTGCCCCGGCAGAGTACATTGACCCCGACTATGCCGCGCTCTTTTACGAGGCCAGGGCCGCAGGCGTGGAAATGTATCCCTATCGCGCCCATGTGGGGCTACGCGGCATAGACCTTGGCGCTCCCCTGCCTGTGCGGGACACAAGACGCAACATAGAGTAGGAAAACCCATGCAAGAGTATGAAACGCTGGACATTTTGCAGCGCGTGGCCAAGGGCACTCTTTCGCCCCAGGAGGGCCTGCTGCGTCTCGGCGACGGTGCCGTGCGCGATGCCCTGCGCGGCCTGTCCCTGGACACGCAACGCCCCTGGCGCACCGGCCTAGGAGAAACCGTCTTCGCCCAGGGCAAGAGCGATGCAGCCCTGGTAGCCTGTGTACGCCATCTGGCATCGGCTGGGCCGGTGCTGGTCAGCCGAGTCAGCCCGCCCCAGGGTCAGCTCTTGCGCACACACTTCCCGAACGGTTGTTATTGGCCAGAAGCCCGCCTTTTTGCCCTCAACGGGCCGGAGGCATTTGCCAAGGCCATCGCTTCGCCCTTGCCGCAGCAGGGGAAAGCCGTGGTCATTTCTGCCGGTGCCGCCGACATGCCCGTGGCTCTGGAATGCTTTGGCGCACTCGTGTTTTGGGACAAATCCTGCGCCTGCATCACGGATGTGGGCGTGGCCGGGCTGCACCGGCTTTTGCCCCATGTGCAGGCTTTGCGCGAAGCCAAGGTCATCATTGCCGTGGCCGGTATGGAGGGGGCGCTGCCCGGGGTTTTGACCGGTCTTGTGCCCTGTCCGGTGCTGGCCGTGCCCACATCTGTCGGCTATGGCCTCGGCGAAGGCGGTCGCGCCGCCCTGACCACTATGCTCTGCTCCTGTGCCCCGGGCGTTGCCGTGGTCAACATCGACAATGGCTTTGGCGCGGCGGCCTTTGCCGCCAAATTGCTCGGCTGAACGCGCTGCCCAGGCAACAATTCAGGCCCAGTGGCTGACGATGGCGCCGATGTCGTCCATGTTGGCGGCAACAATGCGAAACTGCGTTTCATTAAAGGACATACTGCTGTTGGCAGACAGCACTTCGTCCTGGGCCGCCGTCACGTCATTGATCCAAGACGGCGCAAAGCTGATGCTGTTCGTCCCATTGCCGTCGGGCACGTAGAGGGTGATACCGGACAGGGGATCAAGGGAGGTCATGTTCTCCTCCGTCGGGATTGGGGCTTTGACGGCTTGCCTGCTGCGGCACAAGCGTGTCTGCGGTATTGCGTGGCATGAGTAGGCACGGTTCCGGGTCCAGAAGCCCTTCCAGGTAATCGCTGACCGTGACGAAACGTTGGCAACCGCCGAGACGCAGATCACGGACAATGCGCGGCACATCTTCCACTGTAGTCTCATGTGTGTCGTGAAAAAGAAAGATGCCGCGCAGCGTGCCGGGCGCGTACACAGTGCCACGTGTGCTGCGCAGGTCGGCATAGCTGTCGGGCAGACGCCGCCAGTCATTGCTGTCCAAGGACCAGAGTATCAGGCTCGCCCCCATGCGCTCAGCAATGCCCTTTGTCGTGGCATTGTAGAGACCATAGGGGGGACGTATGAGTACGGGTTGCGCGCCAAGGTCACGCAAGATGGCGTCCGTGCGTTGTAATTCCTGTTCCTGACGCAGACGCCCCAGCCTGTTCAGCCTGGGATGCGTATAGGTATGATTGCCCACCTCATGGCCCTCGGCCAGCATACGGCGCACAATGTCAGGATACTGGAGGGCATTGCGCCCAAGGAGAAAAAATGTGGCGGGGATGCCGTACTCGGCAAGGACATCCAGGAGCTGCGGCGTGTACGGGGAAGGCCCGTCGTCAAAAGTCAGTGCACAGAGATTTTCGCGCATGGGCTGATCCATGATGGCATTGCCATCCACCACGCGCGCCAGGGACGCAGTGCTTGTCAGTACACAGACCCAGACCAGCAGAACGGCGAAAGAGGGAAAAATTTTCATGGAGATGGCCCCAATATTGCCTTTTCTCGATGATACTCTTTCCCTCAATCGCGTGCAAGCAACTGTTCATAGTCTAGATACGGAACGTTTCAATCCACACCCCATCCGCCGACTGACTCCGTCACCGGCGGATGTGAGTCGTAAGGTACTTTTGATGACGACAGCCGCTATGGCTTCAATAGACCTGCGTTCAGCCGTTGCTCGAGCTGTTGCTTGAACTCCCCGGTAATTTGACCAAGGATCGGGGCTGAATCATTCCCCTGAGGCTCCTCGACAATGTGATCACGGTTCGGGGCTGGATCGTTTGGCCCCAAGTAGCTGAAGTTGACCTTGAGGTCGGAAATGCTGGGATGTTTGCCCAAGGTGCATTCCTGAACTAGTGTCACGTAGACATTGCCCGCGAGTTTGTCTTCCAGCTTATTGCTCTTTGCCTCCAGGAGCTGTATGGGAAGCTTTTGGGTGAGCGTGATCGTTGCCTTTTCAGGGTGGCCGGGCGTGCCACCGCTCGTTTGAACAGCAACATTCGTAGAATACTCTGCCAAGCCAGTGGCAGCCCCGCCACCTATCATATAGGTGTCATTACTTTTGGGCAGTCCCTGGGGCACAAAACCCTTTTCATCGGCAAGCACGCCCTGGCTCAACGCCGTGCTTATGGAGCCGAGGCTGGTCTGACACATCAGGGTACTCACGAGACGTCGCGCCCCTGGATCCTGAATGACATCCTTTAAGGCGTTTATGGCGCGCTCGTCGTTGTCGCCCGTGCCCGTATAGGTTTTCCCCTTTATTGTGATGACCTCTCTTGAGGCATCCGTCATCAACTGTTTGGATATGCCTTCCTGGGTATCAAAATTTTCACCATTACGGAGAACATCCTTCAAATAGTTGTTCATCTCATTCTTGAGCGCAGCGTTGAACTTCTGCATGTCCTTCGCTGAAATCTGCTCGCTGTCCTTCCACGTCCCCACGGACTTGGCCGCTTGCGCATCCTCGGTCTTGTCGAGAATGGTCTGGGCGATGGACTTGGTTCCCTTGGGGAACTGCGCGATGTCCAGCCGAGATTGGATTGATGCCAAGGTGCTTTCAAAGGCCGTCGGAAGTTTGTCCGCAGCGTCCAGCAGATTTTGCTGGGTGAGGTTGGGCAGGGACTCGGTTCCACGCAGCATGTCGGCCATGGCCGCATCCAAATTCGCCTGCCGTTCTTGGATGGCCTCCGCACTGCGCCAGATGGCGTCTCCAATGCTTTGCAAGAGCTTGGCAAAGAATCCCTGCTTTTTGATCTCGTTGTTTGCCGTCAGTTCGAAGCTGCTGCCGGCATTGATATTGCGGATCAAGTCCGCCGCATTGTTTATGACAGGTGGCATGGATTCTCTCCTATATTTTCAAGTACATATTGTTGGCCAAGAGATCGCTGGCGGAAACGTCGCCCGAAACCGCATTCCTATCCCCTTCAGCCCAGTTGGGATCAGACAGCTTTTCCAGCCAGCGTGTCGTCTCGGTGACAACATTGCGTACCAGATTGGAAAAAGCTTCTTGATGTAAGGTAGTGATGTCCCAGGCTGTTTGCAGCGTGATGACCCCGGCATCCATGTTCAGGCCCAGGGTCAGACCACGCGTAGCCTGCAGCAGGTCATTGGCGGCCAGGAGCTTCAACGCCAGTTTTTCGCGATCCTCAGACGGCAGGATACCAACCCCGGTCTGCAGCACTAGCATGCTGCCGCCAGGCTGCAGCATCAGGCGCACGCGCAGAGGCCCGAACACCAGTGTGCCGCCGTACCCATGATCAAGCATTTCCAGGGTACAATCATTGTCATCAGCAAATTGTTGCGCCATTTCTCGTAATGTAGCCATGCAAACTCCTCTAAAAAACGCGTGCCAGCCACGCCCTGTCGTCTGGCTGATTGGCCCGGACAACGTATTCTCGGGCCTGGTTCCATCCGTATAGGACGCGGCGTCGGTGCGCAGGTACTTTCCATGCTCATTTTTTTAGAAAATATCTAGATTGAAAACGAACGTCAATAAAGACAAACCTCAGTTTCCGTCGTGAATTTTTGGCAAAAAACCACGAGATCATTGCAGATGCACGCTCATTGCTGCCAGTATGGAGAGCTAAAAAAATTTTTTTCTTTTTTTGCTTGACTTTGGGGACAGGATTGCATACAAGAACTTCGTCAGGGCAGTTAGCTCAGTTGGTAGAGCATCGCCTTCACACGGCGGGGGTCACAGGTTCAAGTCCTGTACTGCCCACCACAGCTTGACAATGGTTTATACAACAACGGAGCGGTAGTTAAGACGGTTTATAACGCCGGCCTGTCACGCCGGAGGCCGAGGGTTCGAGTCCCTTCCGCTCCGCCATTTTTTCGGTGAATCTTGAAAAGACCCGTTTAGGCTTGTCCCGAACGGGTTTTTTCCTTTTGCGACAGACAGCGAACGAATCCTGCTTCCAAGCGCTCTCTGCTGGACTACAGGTCAAGCGCATGACAAAATGTGACGAACTTCTTGCGCGCAATGTGCATAGCATCCTCGACGCTTTGCCCGAAGGCGTATTCATCAGTGATGCCGCCGGGGTCAGTTTGTGCGTCAATCGCATGTATGAGCAGCTGACAGGGCTGACGCAGGAGCAGATAGAAGGCAAAAATGTCCGCGATCTCATGCAGGAAGGCACCTTCGACTGCATTTTGAATCCCGAGATTGTGCGTACGGGACGCCCCACAACGCGTGTGCAGCAGTTGAAAAACGGAAAAAAGCTAGTCCTCATGGGTTTTCCCGTCTTTGATGCCCAGGGCGCTCTCTGCCTGGTGTGTACCTTTGCCCGCGACGTCAGTCTTCTGGCCTCCTTGCAGGAGCAAGTGGCCGGGCAATGCAAATTGATTGAACAGATCAATGATCAGCTGGCCTGTGTCGCGCAAGGCAGCAATACCTTCAAAGAACCTTTGTACGCAAGCCGGGCCATGGAGGAAGTGACCTCGCTCTTGCGGCGTTTTGCCAAGACAGACGCCACCGTGCTTATCCTGGGAGAGACGGGTTCGGGCAAGGATGTCTTCGCCCGCTTTACCCATGCCCATTCTGCCCGAAGCGACAAGGTTCTGCTCAAGGTGGATTGCGGCGGCATTTCCGAAACCCTGACGGAATCCGAACTCTTCGGCTACATGCCCGGCGCCTTTACCGGAGCCTCGAACAAGGGCAAGGCCGGGTATTTTGAGATTGCCAATGGCGCGACCGTCTTTCTGGATGAAGTGGGCGAACTGCCCCTGGCCATGCAAACGCGCCTCTTGCGCGTCCTCCAGGACGGGGAAATCATGCGCGTTGGGGCCTCCAGTCCGCGCAAGGTCGACGTGCGTATCATCGCCGCAACCAATCGCGATTTGGCTGCCTGCGTTGAAGAGGGAACCTTTCGCCGAGATTTGTTTTATCGTCTCAACGTGGCTACCGTCGCCATCCCGCCCCTACGCCAACGCCGCGAAGACGTGCGCGTGCTGGCCGAGCATTTTCTTGCCCAATTTTGCGCCAAGTACCGCAAGGCCCTAGCCTTCATGGACGTGACGCTGGAAAGGCTCGCCGCCTATGACTGGCCAGGCAATGTGCGTGAATTGCAGAATCTCGTACACAGCTTGGTCATCACCCTCAACGGCCCACTTGTCTCGCCGCGCGATCTGCCGACGCATATTTCCGGACTGCGCCAGGATGCTCCAGAGACTGCAGAGAAGTATCTCTATGACAGTCGCCCCCTGCGCGAAATAATGGCCGAAAAGGAACGCGAGTTTTTGCTCAAGGCCGTGGAGGTTCACGGTTCCGTGCAACGCGTCGCCGATTTCTTCCATACCAACCGCAGCACCATTTTTCGCAAGCTCCAAGGCGCAAAAAAAACCCAATAAAACCAGTACCCGTGCGAAAAGCACCTTGCCAAAGCATCTCCACATCGCTACAATACGTTCAAACTTAGCAATTCGATAAGATATTATCCTGAATCTTTGCGCCGGTATGCCTGACAAGACAGGGTTTCACGCGTTACAGTCGCAAGTACAAAAAACCGATGATGGAGCAACAATGGAGCAACGACGCTTTTCCACCGTAGTGCCAGGTATCCTTCTTGCTAGTTTGTGCCTTCTTTTCTCAGCCGCTGTGGCGCAACCCCAGAACAGCGTACCCTGGCGTCTTGATGACCAGGGCAATTTGACCATCCATACGTCAAATGTCACGGCAGAGCCGGTGTTCATACCCTTGCAAAGCAAGGGCACGCGCATGGAGCTTCTTGCCCTGCGCGCCAAGGATGGCACGGTGCGTGTGGCTTTCAACACCTGCCAGGCGTGCAGCGGATCGCCTCGCGCCTGGTTCGGCGTTGAAAAAGGCGGCGTCGTCTGTCAGAACTGCGGCAACTTTTTCCCTGCCGAACAGGTGGGTGCCAGCGCGCATGGCTGTAATCCCCTGGCCGTGCCTGGAGTACAACCAACTGCCACCGGAGACATCACCATTCCCGCAGCGGTGCTGGCGGCCCATGCGTCCGCATTTCGCAACTGGAAGCGAGAAATGCCGTGAGTACATCCTCCGTGCGCATACGCGTTTCGGGCATGACGTGCCCCAATTGCGAGCGCGCAGTGGAAAAGGCGCTGTCTGCCGTACCCGGTGTGGCTTCGTCCCGTGCCAGTTTCAGCAGCGGTTGGGTAGAAATCACGCCATTGTCGGCATGTGACCAAGTCCCGAGTCGCGCATCCCTCGAAGAAGCCATCCGTCAGGCCGGGTATCAGCCTGTTCCGGCAGAGGCCAAGGCTGCAGACATGGGGACAGCGGCACGCAGCATGGGCTTCCTGGGACTGACGGTACTCGCTTTCTGGCTGCTGGGGCAGGCAGTCCCGGGCCAATGGACGGCCTATTTCCCTGATCCTGGCACTGCCTCCAGCCTTTGGGCCTTGTTTTGCGTTGGCTTGCTGACATCCCTGCACTGCCTGGCCATGTGCGGCGGCATCGCCATGTCGCAGGGACTGGCCGCTGCCCGTGATGCCAGAACTTCGTGGCCTGCCGTGCTGTCCTACCAGCTGGGACGACTGCTTTCCTATGGGATTGTCGGAGCCATTGTCGGCAGTCTGGGCCAGGCTTTGACGCTGTCCCCGGCTGCACGAGGCGCCATCATGCTCGCAGCAGGCGTCTTCATGGTGCTTATGGCCCTGAACATGCTTGGCGGTTTTGCCTTCCTGCGCCGCCTACAACCCCGCCCGCCACGCTGGCTGGTAGACAAATGCCACTTCCTTGTCAGGCGAAACGCTTCTGTTCCCAGCCAAAACGGTGGTCTCCACACTCTCAAACCTCTGCTCGTGGGTCTTGCCAACGGCCTCATGCCCTGCGGCCCGCTCCAGTCCATGCAGCTCTATGCCTTGGGCACAGGGAGCGCGTGGGCAGGGGCCTTAGCCATGTCCGCCTTTTGCCTCGGCACCCTGCCCGCCATGCTCGGATTGGGCTTTGTTACGGGCAGGCTGGGGCAACGGGGCAAGGAACGTCTGTTTCAAGCTGCTGCGCTCCTGGTCATGCTCCTGGGCCTGGGCATGCTGCACAACGGACTTGCGCTGTCTGGCCAAATGCCTTCCTTGGCCGAAGCGGTTGGCGTGAGGGCACAACGTACCAGTGCTGGGCAGGTTGTGACATCCCTCGCTGACTATGACGCCTACGAACCCATTGTGGTCCAGCGCGGGCTGCCCGTCACCTGGACACTGCTGGTGCCCGAAGAGAAACTCATTGGCTGCAATAACGAAATTCTTGCTCCAGAGCTGGGCATCGCGCAAAAGCTCGTGGCCGGAGAGAATCGAATTTCCTTCACGCCGTCCAAAACCGGGATCTTTTCTTTTAGCTGCTGGATGGGTATGATCCGCAGCCACATCACTGTTGTTGATGAGCTTTGAAACCCTTAGAAAAAATTGTTGGGGTGTCGTCATGCGTTCCTTCATCGTCACCGGCATGAGCTGCGCGGCCTGCCAGGCCCGTGTGGAAAAGGCCGTCAAAGCCGTACCGGGCGTCACTGAATGCGCGGTGAGCCTGCTCACCAACAGCATGGGCGTGGAAGGCGCTGCCAGTCCCGAAGCCATTGTCAAGGCCGTGGAAGACGCCGGTTACGGCGCCAGCCCCAAGGAAGCCCGGACATCGGCCAGCACGGCAAACACGACCGAGCCGTTGACGGATACGGAAACGCCGCGCCTGCGCCGCCGCCTTGTCTGGTCCTTGTTGCTGTTGATCCCTCTGCTCTACATGAGCATGGGACACATGCTCTGGGACTGGCCTCTGCCAAGGTTTTTTGACGACAACCACACGGCCATGGGCCTCGCGCAATTACTCCTCACCGCCGCCGTCATGGTCATCAATCAACGTTTCTTTGTCAGCGGGGCACGGGGCTTGCTGCACGGCGCCCCCAATATGGACACGCTTGTGGCCATGGGTGCCGCCGCATCCTTTGGCTGGAGTACCTGGGTACTCTTCGGCATGACGCGCGCCCAAGTGGACGGCGACAGCGCTGCCGTGCTGGCTGGCATGCAGGGCTTGTATTTTGAAACTGCAGCCATGATCTTGACCCTGATCACCGTGGGCAAGATGCTGGAAGCCCGTAGCAAGGGCAAAACTACGGACGCCCTGAAAAGCCTCATGCGCCTGGCTCCCCAGACGGCAACGGTCGTGCGCCAGGGCGCTGAGGTGGAAATTCCCGTGGACGACGTGCGCGTCGGCGATGTCTTCGTGGTGCGCCCAGGGGGCCACATTCCCGTGGACGGCACGGTGCTGGAAGGCAACAGTGCCGTCAACGAAGCCGCACTCAGCGGCGAAAGCCTGCCCGTGGACAAGGGGCCGGGCGATAGCGTGGCTGCGGCCACAACAAATCTCTCCGGTTTCCTGCGCTGCCAGGCCAGGCGCGTGGGCCAGGACACAACGTTAGCACAGATCATTCGCCTGGTCAGCGACGCGGCTGCCACCAAGGCACCCATCGCGCAATTGGCGGATCGCGTCTCCGGCATCTTCGTGCCCGCTGTCCTGGGGATCGCCGCCATAACCGTGGTCGGCTGGCTGCTGGCTGGGGAAAGCGCGGGTTTTGCCCTGGCGCGCGGCATCGCTGTTCTCGTCATCAGCTGCCCCTGCGCCCTGGGCCTGGCCACGCCGGTGGCCATCATGGTGGGCAGCGGTGTGGGCGCTCGCCACGGCATTTTGTTCAAGACAGCGGCAGCCCTGGAACATGTGGGCCGGACGCGTATCGTGGCTTTGGACAAGACCGGCACCCTGACCACAGGTGCGCCCGTGGTGACGGACATCCTGCCTGTGGCCGGAGTGCGCGAAGACGAATTGCTGGCCTGTGCCCTTGCCTTGGAAAGCAAAAGCGAACATCCCTTGGCCAGAGCAGTAGTTCAGGCTGCGAGTCAACGCGGTCTCTCGCCCCTGCCTGTGGACGACTTTCGCGCAGTGCCCGGCCAGGGCCTTACCGCCACGGCAGGCCAAGAACAGCTGGCTGGTGGCAACCGCACCTTTGTCGGCTCCCTGGCCGTGCTGCCGCAAGCCCTGGCTGCCCAGGCCGAAGTTCTGGCGGCGGCGGGTAAGACGCCGCTCTATTTCAGCCGTGGCACGACGGTCGTGGGCGTCGTGGCCGTGGCGGACACACTCAAGGCGGACAGTCCCCAGGCCGTGCAGCAGTTGCAGGGCATGGGCCTGCGCGTGGTCATGCTCACCGGCGACAATGAGCGCACGGCACGGGCCATCGGCACCCAGGCTGGCGTGGACGCCACGGTGGCCGGGGTGCTGCCCGATGGCAAGGAGCAGGTCATTCGCCAGCTCAAGGCAAGGGCTTCCACGGCCATGGTCGGCGATGGCATCAATGACGCGCCCGCCCTCATGCGCGCAGATACGGGTATTGCCATCGGTGCGGGTGCGGACGTGGCCCTGGACGCTGCAGGCGTGGTTCTCGTCCGCAACCGTCTTGAGGACGTGCCCGCCGCCATCCGCCTGGGCCGGGCCACACTGACCAACATCAGGCAAAATTTATTTTGGGCTTTCTTCTACAATCTCCTGGGCATTCCCTTGGCAGCAGGCATTCTGGAACCCTTCTTCGGCTGGACCCTCAATCCCGTGTTCGGCGCGGCTGCCATGAGTCTGTCCAGCTTCTGCGTGGTGTCCAATGCCCTGCGCCTCAATGTCTTCCAACCACACAATGCTGCCCACGACGCCAAGCAAACGCCCGTGGATCTCGGGGATGACTTGGCAACGCAGCAACGCTCGCCCAGCAGCCTCACAGTGCGCGTTGGCGGCATGATGTGCCCACATTGCGAAGGGCGTGTGCGCACGGCCTTGGAAGCCCTGCAGGGCGTGCTGTCCGCGCAGGCCAGCCACGAAAAAGGCGAAGTCGTCATGTCTCTGGCCGACGGTGCAGAAGTGGAAGAAACTGCACTGCGCCAGGCCGTGGAGGATGCGGGCTACCAATGGCAGGGCCTGCGTTGAGCCACGGCCTGAGTTGTACGGTGCTTATTTTGCCCAGGCGGCGGCCCATTGGGCGAGCGCGGCTTCGTCCTGGGGGCCATGAAAGACCTTGCCCTCATGGATGTCCGCTCCTGGCGCACTGGCCCGCAGTCCGTCTGCGGCCTTGCCGAATCCACTCCCGCCCGACGTTGCAAAGAGGATGATGGTCTTGCCCTTGAAATCATAGGCTTCCAAAAAGGTATTGATAATGGTCGGCGCCACATACCACCAAATGGGGAAGCCCAAAAAGACGACATCGTGGCCGTCCACAGGTGCGTTCCTGTCCGCCAAGGCGGGTCGGGAACCCTTGTCGTGCATCTCCAGAGACGTGCGCGAGTTCTTGTCATTCCAGTCCAGGTCGGCGGGAGTGTACGGGGTCTGGGGCCGAATTTCATAGATGTCCGCACCCACGGCTTGCGCCAGTGTCTTGGCGAGGTGCGCGGTCACGCCGCTGGCGGAAAAATAGGCGACAAGTGTCGATAGCATGGTAAGAGCCTTTGGTAGGAGGTTGTTGCAGCTTTGGCCCGGGGCGCCTGCTTGCAAAGTACATCTCATGTGAATATAGTTTGCCGCTAGGAAAGTCAACGGTAGGGCAGAGGTCTGCCAACCTGCTTTACCCAGGCACGAGCCGCTGACGTCCAAACACAGAAAGGAGTTTACCTTGAAAAAACAAATCAGACAGCTTTTAACCTCGCTGTTAGCGACAGCAGCCTTTTTTTGCACTGCTCACGGCGTTCAGGCAGCAACGGTGACGCCCCAGGAAGCCGAGTCCATCGTCAAGGAACTCAAGGTCACGGGCGGCGCAGTGCAGCCCATTGGCCAGACCAATGACGCCTATGCCAGATATTTCAGCGGACAGAGCTATCTGGCAAATCTTTCTTCAGACAAGAGCTTTCCGGTACCCAACGTCACTTTCGCCCACGGGGCACATACCTTCTGGCACATTCACCACAACACCTGCCAAATACTTATTGCCGCGGCCGGACGCGGCTATTACCAAATCTGGGGTCAGAGGCCCCAACTCCTGCTGCCAGGGCAGACGGCCACCATTCCCGCTGGTGTGAAACATTGGCACGGAGCCGCGTCGGGCACGAGCTTTCAGCACATCGTTCTCATGAAACAGGGCGAAAATGTGCGCACCGAATGGCTGGAACCCGTCAACAATGCCGAGTTTCAGGCATTGCACTAGGAGCCGATCATGACAGTGCGCAATATTCTTCCCTGGGGCCTGGCAGCGATTCTGCTGCTCGCAGGCCATATTTTTCTCACGGAGGCACAGGGTATGGATCAGCAAGAACACAAAGGCCAGGCACAAAAAATCGTGCAGACGGCCGGACGGGACAGGTTGGGTGACTTTGCGCCGGATTTTGCCCGCTACAACGACGACATCCTCTTTGGCGAAGTCTGGTCGCGCAATGACAAGCTCTCCCTGCACGACCGCAGCATCGTCACCGTGTCGGCGCTCATTGCCAGTGGCATGTTGGACAGCTCCCTGAAGTTCCACCTGGCATCGGCCAAGAAGAACGGCGTCACCAAGGAAGAAATGGTCGAGATCATCACCCAGCTCGGCTTTTACGCAGGCTGGCCCAAGGCCTGGGCCGCTTTTGGCATGGCCAAAGAAGTTTACGCAGAGGAGAAATAGCATGAATAACCGCAAAACTGCAGCAGATCAGACACGACGCCATGTCCTCAAGGGCTTGGCTGGCAGCGCGCTGGCCCTGACTGCTCTGCCTATTCTACCCGTAACCACATACGGTGCAGGCAAGAAAACGCTGATACTCTTTTTTTCCCGCAGCGGCAACACGCGCAAACTGGCCACCATGATCCACGCCCGCGTGGGCGGCGACTTGCTGGAAGTGCAACCTGCCAAGGACTACCCTCAAGACTACGACACCCTGACCAAGGAAGCCAAAAAGGAGCAGCAAGAGCAGGCCCGGCCGGCCTTGGCCACGAAACTTCCCAATTTGGACGCCTACAGCACAATCTTTCTCGGCTATCCCAACTGGTGGGGCACCATGCCCATGTTTTTCTTCACCCTCTTGGAAACGCACGATTTCAGCGGCAAAACCATTGTACCCTTCTGCACTCACGGCGGCAGCCGTCTTGGGCGCAGTGAGGAAGACATCAAGCGCCTCTGCCCCAAAACCACGGTTCTCAAGGGCTTCAGCGCCTTTGGTAAGCATGTGGATGAAGCGTCCACCGAAGTAGACGCCTGGCTACACGGTCTGCACATCCCTACCGTACGTTGACCCCCGCCCTACATCACGGGCTTCTTCAAGGACGGGCTTTTACAGCGCGTTTGACAAGGTGCGCAGCGAGTGCTGCCCTATGAGCGCCATTTTCGCAACCCTGCGGTCGCAATGCCGCAAGTTCCAACCGAAAATGGCGCTCAACCGATATTGCCTCTTCAAGCCCCGCATCGTAGGCAGGTAAAGTTAAAATTTTTTTAAATAAAATTGAAATTCTATTTACATTTATAGTTCTTTTCTGTACGCTTCAACGCAGCAAATTCTTCAAGCGCGAGGCGTGATCATGTGCCGACTGCCACAGATGTTCACGGATTTTTTCAGCATAGACGACCGCCTGAAACGTTCGGGCTGCTTCTACTGCTTTCTGCCAGCAGATTGCGGCAACGATGCGCACAAGGCGGAAGAACTGAACAGTCTGATCAAAAAAACCACGGTAAACAACTGTCTCGTGGACAGCAAGCAGAAGCATAACAATCTCCTTCTGCGCATGTTTGCCGTGCCCCCCGCCACTGACGTCCCCAGCAGCGGCCCAATCCTTTCCCTCTGGCAGGAGGCTGTCCACAAGACTTTTTTGCGCAATGCATCTGCAGATACAGCAGGGAGTTCATAAGTAGACGCCGCTGAAGGGACGTAGCAAACACAGTTATTGAAAATAAAAGTGCATTTTATTTTTATAATATGAGCCAATCAACGCACTATGGGCAGGCAAGGATGCCTCACTTTCATGGTATGGATGGGCATATGCCAAAAAGGACTTGCAAAAAATGTTTTCCCCTCCTCTGGGGCGTGTTTGCCGTACTCGTATGTACCATGCTGCTCTACGAGGCTCTTCTCTACGATCGTATGCTCTCGGCGCAGTGGATCAATGCCCAACATTCGGCCCAGGCGGCCTTGAGTACTATCCGCAGCAAGCTGGGGCTGGCCCTACGTCTGGGCATCCCCCTGGAGCGCTATGGACGTGCGCCTGCCCTCTTGCAGGAAGTCAGCGCCGTCACAAGGCTACCCCTGGCCCTGTGCAACGACACGTGTGCCGTGCTACATGCCACCGGAACTTTCTCCCCAGCTCTCAGCCCCCAGGAACTTTCTCAGACGCAGGACATGCAGGTTTGCGAACGAGAAAACGGACGTCTTGTGCTGCTGCCCTTGCTGACCGTACCTGGCAACAAGGTCGTTGGCTGGGTGGCGACCTTTCTGCCGCAGGATGCTCTTGTCCAGGCAACGCGACTTCTTTGCCTTCGCACTGCCGCTGCACATCTGCTGGTGATTCTCTTGGGCCTGGGTATTCTTGTCTTCATGGCCTATCGTAGAAGCGAGTTCTTTGAACGCAGGAGCCGCAATCTAGCCCTGGGAATTTTGTCGGGAGTCCTGCTTGTGTGCGCTTGTCTGTCGCTGTACAGCCTGCAACGAATGCACGTCAACGCACTTTTGGAAGATGCGGACAAGGTGGGACTCCTGCTTGCACAGGATTTTCAGCGCCTGACCATGAGTAGAATCCCCAGTGGACAATGGTCCCATTCCGCTGCCTATTTGACGCGCGTGGCGGAACAGTACGGCAATGCCTTCCGTCTTAGCCTCATGAATGGAGACGGACAGGAAGTGGCCAGCAGCGCGGCCTCGAATGACGCGGGAAGACACTGTGTGGATCAGCTCTTTTCCCTGACCTGCGGTTCAGGCTTTGAGGCGCCACAACTGCTGCTCAACGTGAATCTGCAATGGACATCCGTCCTGCATAATTTTGTGGATGCCGGATTGGATATGCTCACACTGAGCGTCATTGCAGGGCTATTCATGCTGGAGCTGCTCCTGTTGCAAGAACGCCGGGCCAAACTGACCAATTTCAGGGACATACACAATGCACAAAGTGGACATTGCCAACCTGCCCTGCTCGTGCGCCCTTTCATGTTTTTTTGCCTCTTTAGTTATGACATGACCCTTTCACTTGTCCCCCTGCGCATGGGCGAATTGCTTCCCGTCGACTCAGGCTGTCGGGAAATGCTTATGGGCTTGGCTGTCATGGCGGAAACGGTAGGGATTTTCCTGGGCATTCTCCTTACAGGCAGGGCGCTAAAAAAATCGACGCACCTCAGCGTCGCGCTGTGCGGCGTGACGGCCATTGGCGTGGGTTCCTTTCTTTGCCTAAGCGCGCAGGGTCCAATGCAGTTCATTGTGGGCCGCTGCCTGGACGGCATAGGCTACGGCTGCGTGACCCTGAGTACCAAGGTATTGACCGTGGGTGCAGGGCTGCTGACCGATATGGTCACGGGCAGATGCTCTGGTTCCATCTGCGGCGTGGCCCTGGGGGCCATGCTGGCAGAACGCCTGGGCAATGGGGCGATTTTTGGCTTCACTGCTGCGGCAAGTCTTTTGCTAGCCTTGCTCTTGTGGCGTTTGCACTGGCGGGATGTGTCATCTGCGTCCTCTTTCTCGCTGCTCCACAGCCTGCGGCAAGCATTTCTGCCCAACGACATGCAGCCACTTGCACCCCCCCGCAGAGTCTGCTCTCTGCGCCACATGCTGACTGCCCTCAAACAGAGCATGTTCCCGCTACAAATCGTCTTGAGCGTACTGCCCGTGAACATGCTCATCGGCGGCATCCTCTTCTTTTACCTGCCCGTCTACATGCACGAACAAGGCTTTAGCCAAGGTGATATTGGTCGCATGTTCATGCTCAATTCTATTGTCATCATCTGCAGCGGCGTGTTTTTGGCGAGGCTTGTCGCCGAAAGCCAATCCAAGGGGGCGTACGTAACCTTGACGCTGCTGCTGGGAGCCTTGGGCGTCCTCTGCCTTACGGGACTGCCCCCTCTGGCTGCAGCGCCCTTGACCGTGCTTGCCCTGGCCATGAGCAAGGCCCTGAACACACCGGCCCAGAGCGATTACGCGCTCGCACTGCCTACAGCCAACATCCTGGGTGTCTCCGGCTGCATGACCGTGCTGGAAATTACGCAACGCGTGGGGCGCATCCTTGGCCCCTTGGTCATCGGCACTTGCTTCGTCGTAAGCGAGCCATCCAGGACACTGTACTGCCTGGGGATGCTTTTTTTCTTCATGGCAGGGCTGTTTTTCCTCTGTGACTGGCGCAGCGAAAAACACAGCAGAACTCAGCTCGATAAAGTATATTCTTGGAAAGCCTAGAAGGTAGTTATGACCATACGCACGGCCACAATAGCTGATCTGGACAGTGTGTCTAGCGTGGAATCGCTCTGCTTTCCGTCGGGTGAAGCCTTTTCCCGGGACATGTTCGCCCGCAACCTCAGACGTTACCCCGGGCATTTCTGGCTGATGTGTGAAGGATCGAAGCTCATTTCCTTCGTGCATGGCCTGGCCACGAACCTCCCCAATATCTCGGAGCGCATGTACACGGATGCGCAACTACATGTGGATAACGGTCGCTGGCAGATGATCTGTGGTGTGGACACACCCCCAGCGTACCGTTGCTGCGGGTACGCACGGCAGCTCCTGCAAACAGCCATGAAGGACGCAAGCCGACGCGGAAAAAAAGGGCTTGTTCTGGCCTGCAAGGACAACATGATCCCCTACTATGCGTCTGTTGGTTTTGTAGATGAGGGGGTGCGGTTTCGCTCGGCATACGACGGGCTACTGCGACATCAAATGCGCTGGCACGCACCTCGACGTTTACGAAAGAACACAACGCATGTGCCTTCTATGCGTTGAGATCGTTCTCCAAACCAGTAGTCAGCACAGACTGCGGACAAGACAGTATACAAGGTTGAACCATGTCTGAACATCAGGAAGGCAAAAAACACGTTTCCATCCTCTGGGGCGTTCTGGGGGTTCTCGTAGCCACAATACTGCTCTACGAGGCATTTCTCTACGATCGCGTTCTCAAGTCGCAATGGGCCAATGCCCAATACTCGGCGCATGCGGCCCTGAACAATGTACGCCTGAAGCTGGCCGTGGGTCTGCGTTTGGGCATCCCCCTGGAGCGTTATGCTCGGGCACCGAACATTTTGCGCGAAGTCAGCGCGGTGACCGGGCTGCCCCTGGCCCTGTGCAACGACATGGGTGATGTGCTGTCCATTGCTGGACCATTTTCCGCCGACCTCTTGCCGCAAGAGCTTGCTGTGAAGCGGGACATGCAGGTTATTGAGGGCGAGGACGGGCGTCTGGCCATGCTTCCCCTGCTGGCCTGGCCTGACGATAAAGTTGTGGGCTGCGTGGCGGTCTTTCTGCACCGTGAAACTTTGGAACGAGCAACGCGTCTCCTCTGCCTGCGCAATGCCGCTCTACACATGCTTGTGGTTCTGCTTGGCGTCGGCCTGCTCTCTTTCATCGCCTACCGGCGGCCCAAATTTTTTGTCCGATCGACCCGCAACCTGGCCATAGGTATCCTGCTCGGGGTTCTTGTGGTCTGCGGCTGTCTTTCGTTGTACAGCTCCCACAGGCAGTACAGCGAAAACCTCCTGAATAACATGGACAAGACAGGACTGTTGCTGGCGCGGGATTTTCAACACCTGAGCATGGCCGGCATTCACCTGGAACATCAGGCCCAGCCCCAAGCCTATCTTGCCAGCGTGGCCGCTGATTATCACAATGCCTTCAGCCTTTCCCTCCTGGACGCCAAAGGTCGGGAATTTGCCAGCAGCACGGCTGGAGATGTCGGAGAACCCTTTGCCCAGCGGGCCTGGGCACTCACCTTGGATTCCGTAGAGGAAGGGCCGCAACTTGTACTCAAGGCATATCTGCACTGGGCGCCCTTGTGGGGCAATCTCCGAGATGCTGGACTGGATATGCTCACGCTGGTCGTCATTGCAGCGGTCTTCATGCTTGAGCTGGTGCTGCTGCTGGAACGCCGCGACAGGCTGACAACTCCGTGCGAAACAGAGAGCGCCCATCCTGCTCTGCTCATGCGACCGTTCATGTTTTTGTTTGTCATTGGTTATGATTTCTCACTTTCCCTGATCCCCCTGCGTATGGGCGAACTGCTTTCGCCTACAGCCGCCTGGCGGGAAATGCTCATGGGCCTGTCTGTTATGGCCGAAACGTGTGGAATTTTCCTGAGTATTGTCCTGACTGGAAAGATGCTGAAAACAACGACGCCCCTCAAGGTTAGCCTCCTTGGCCTGGCTGGCTTTACACTTGGCTCTCTGTTGTGCATGGCCGCGCATGAACCCTGGCACTTCATCGTCGCCCGCTTCCTGGTTGGTTTCAGTTACGGAGGCTTGCTGCTCGCCATCCAGATAGTGACCGTGGGGCCTGGACTGCTCCCCGATATGTACGCCGGCTTTTATTCTGGGTCCATCTGCGGCGTGGCCCTGGGCGGCATGCTCGCGGAACGCCTGGGTAATGCGGTAATTTTTGGCATTTCCTCTGTCCCAGGACTCCTCCTCGTCCTCGTTCTGTGCCAAGTGGCCAGAGGGCATACGCCCGGCATGAAGTTGTCCCCGCTTTTCCAAAACCTGCATTTGGCCTTCCTTTCCGCCAGAACCAAAGAAGCCAAGGCCACGACGGAGTCCATACCTTTGCGCCAGGTTTTGCCCAAGCTCATGCAGAGCAGATTCCCCATTTTCCTTGTCCTGGCCGTGCTGCCCGTAGGCATGACGGTGGGCGGTGTCCTGTACTTTTACCTGTCCGTGTACCTGCATGAGCAGGGCTTTGCCCAGGGCAATATCGGTCGCATATTCATGCTGGAATCCCTCGTCATCGTCTGCAGCAGCGTGTATTTAGGCCATTTGCTGGGCGTCGGTCGCAGCAACGGGCTATACGTGGCCTTTGCCGTGGCCCTGGCGGCGCTCGGCATCCTCTGCCTCGCAGTGCTGCCCCCTCTGATTGCTGCGCCCTTGGCGGCGCTGAGCATAGGTTTGTGCCATTCGTTCAGCACACCGGCCCTGAGCGCCTACACGCTCGCCCTTCCAGCAGCCAAAAGCCTGGGCATGTCCACCTGCATGGCCGTGGTGGAATTCTCACAGCGGGTCGCACGCTTTATTGCCCCCTTTACTGTGAGCGTCTCCCTGGCGCTGACCTCGCCCCCCGTAGCGCTTTGCGGCCTGGGCGTACTTTTTCTCGCCATGGCGATCGTCTTCTTTGGCCTGGAATGGCGCGGCGTCAAACAGCCGCACGCATTGTTGCCCCAAAAGGCGCCGTGAAATATTTGAGCACATGTGAACTATCCATAAACCAGCATGGCAAACACGTTTACACTATTAAAGAATTTTTTTTGCAAAACATATTGAAATTCAATTTATATTCCTTTACATTTTTTCTATCTTTCTCGTGCAACACAACTGTCTTTTTAACTGCAAAAAAGAACGTCTCATGTCTGAAGCAGATTCGCAACGCAACAAACATTCTTCCCTGCTCTGGGGTGTGCTTGGGGTTCTTGTCTGCAGCATGCTGCTCTACGAGGCATTTCTCTACAACCGCCTGCTCTCGGCGCAGTGGGCCAATGCCCAATACTCCGCGCGCGTGGCCCTGAGCAATGTACGCCTCAAACTGGCCCTGGGCCTGCGTTTGGGTATCCCCCTGGAGCGCTATGCTCGGGCACCTCTTCTCGTGCATGAAGTCAGCGCCGTCACCGGGTTGCCCTTGGCCCTGTGCAACAACATGGGTGACGTGCTGTCCATTGCCGGGGCATTTTCCGCCGCGCTCCTGCCGCAAGAGCTTGCCGAGACGCGGGACATGCAGGTTATTGAGGGCGAGGACGGGCGTTTGGCCCTGCTTCCCCTGCTGGCCGGGCCTGACGATACGATTGTGGGCTGCGTGGCCGCCTTTCTGCACCGCGACTCTTTGGAACGGGAAACGCGCCTCCTTTGCCTGCGCAATGCCGCTTTGCACATGCTGGTGGTTCTGCTGGGTGTCGGCCTGCTCTCCCTCATCGCCCGCCGTCGCCCCGAGCTTTTTGCCCACTCAGCTCGCAATCTGGCCCTGGGAACCCTGCTGGGGGTTCTGCTGGTCTGCGGTAGTCTTTCCCTGTACAGCTTCCACCAGCGCTATGGCGAAAATCTCCTGGACAACATGGACAGGACTGGACTCTTACTGGCCCAGGATTTTCAACGCCTGACAATGGCCGACCTCCCCCTGGAAAATCAGGCCCAGTCCTATCTTGCCAGCGTGGCTGCCAACTACAACAATGCCTTCAGCCTTACCCTCCTGGACGCTCAAGGCCATGCCTTTGCCAGCAGCGAGGCTGAAGATGTGCGAAACCCCTTTGCCCAACGTACCTATGCGCTGACGCTTGATGCCAATCAGGAAGGGCCGCAACTCTTGCTCAAAGCCTATCTGCACTGGGCACCCTTGTGGCGCAACATCCGCGAGGCTGGTCTGGATTTGCTCACCCTGAGCGTCATTGCGGCGATCTTCATGCTGGAGCTGCTTCTCTTGCAGGAACGCAGGCGATCCCTGGCTGCGCTTCATGGGACGCAGACCGAACATCCTGCTCTCCTCTTGCGTCCATTCATCTTTTTTTACGTACTGGGCTATGATATGACGCTTGCCCTGATCCCCCTTCGCATGGGCGATCTGCTTCCCCCCACAGCCGCCTGGCGAAATATGCTCATGGGCCTGTCTGTAATGGCCGAAACAGCTGGAATATTCCTGGGCATTGTTTTGACGAGAAATCTGCAAAAAACCATGACGCCACTAAAGATTGCCCTTTTGGGTATGACGTGCATTGTACTCGGCTCAATGCTGTGTATGGCTGCCCAAAAACCGTGGCATTTCCTTATTGGCATCATCTTGAACGGCTTCAGTTACGGAGGCATAGTTCTTCTTATCCAGATTTTGACCGTAGGTTCTGGACTCCTCACCGACATGGACACTGGCCTGAATTCAGGAAGCATATGCGGTGTGGTTCTCGGGGCCATGCTGGCGGAACGCCTGGGCAATGCAGCGATTTTTGGCATATCCTCCGCTCTGGGGCTTCTTCTGCTCCTCGTGGTCTGGCTGGTTGACAGGCGGCATGCTCCTGAAACACAGTTGTCGCCACTGTTCCAATGCCTACGACAGGCATTCCTTCCCTTGGCCAGTGCAGACGCACCGAAGGACACACTGTCTTTGCGCCAGGTTCTGGGGACACTCAACCAGGGAACATGCGCCCCCTTTCTCGTCCTGGCTGTGCTGCCCATAGGCATCGTCGTCGGCGGTGTCCTGTATTTTTATCTCCCAGTGTATATGCAAGGAGAAGGATTTTCTCAAGGCGACATTGGTCGCATGTACCTGCTTGAATCCTTCGTCATTGTCTGCAGCAGCGTATACTTTGGCCGCCTGGTTGCAAAAAGCTCCACCAAAGGAGCATATGTAGCTCTGGCTGTCGCCCTGGGGGCTCTGGGCGTCATCTGCCTTTCTGGACTACCGCCCCTGGCCGCTGCCCCCCTGGCGGCAATGAGTATCGGTTTGTGCCGTTCACTCAGCACCCCGGCCTTAAGTTCCCATATGCTTTCCCTGCCCATAGCAAAAACCCTGGGCCTCCCCTCTTGCATGACCATACTGGAATTTTCCCATTACGCAGGTTCGGTGCTTGGCCCCTTTGCGGTGAGCGCATCCTTAGCTTTGGCCTCAGCCTCCGCAGTACTCTGTAGCCTGGGTTCGCTTTTTCTAGGCATGGCCTTCGTCTTTCTTAGCTTAGAAAGGCGCAACATAAAACATAGTGCCATGATCTTGTCGAATTTCGCTTCGTACCAGGGTGTGACTGCACATGAAAAGAAGAAAGGGATGATCCATGTCTGAAGCAGATTCGCAACGCAACAAACACGCTTCCCTGCTCTGGGGGGTACTTGGGGTTCTTGTCTGCAGCATGCTGCTCTATGAGGCATTTCTCTACAACCGCCTGCTCTCGGCGCAGTGGACTAATGCCCAATACTCGGCGCACGTGGCCCTGAGCAATGTGCGCCTCAAACTGGCCCTGGGCCTGCGTTTGGGCATCCCCCTAGATCGCTATGCTCGGGCACCTCTTCTCGTGCATGAAGTCAGCGACGTCACCGGGTTGCCCCTGGCCCTGTGCAACAACATGGGTGACGTGCTGTCCATTGCCGGGGCATTTTCCGCCGCGCTCTTGCCGCAAGAGCTTACCGTAACTCGGGACATGCAGGTTATTGAGGGTGAGGACGGGCGTCTAGCCCTGCTTCCTCTGCTGGCCGGGCCTGACGACAAGGTTGTCGGCTGCGTGGCCGCCTTTCTGCACCGCAAGACGTTGGAACGGGAAACGCGTCTTCTCTGCCTGCGCAACGCCGCTCTGCATATGCTTGTAGTCCTGCTGGGCGTCGGCCTGCTCTCCTTCACGGCCCGCCGTCGGCCCGAGCTTTTTGCCCACTCCGCCCGCAATCTGGCCCTCGGAACCCTGCTGGTGGTTCTGCTGATCTGCGGCAGTCTTTCCCTGTACAGCTTCCATCAGCGCTACGGCGAAAACCTCCTGGTCAACATGGACAGGACAGGACTCTTACTGGCCCAGGACTTTCAACGCCTGACAATGGCCGACATCCCTCTGGAAAATCAGGCCCAGGCATATCTTGCCAGCGTGGCCGCCAACTACAACAATGCCTTCAGCCTTTCCCTTCTAGACGCTCAGGGCCATGCCTTTGCCAGCAGCGAGGCTGGAGATGTGCGAGAACCCTTTGCCCAACGTGCGTTTGCGCTCACGCTTGACCAGGAAGGGCCGCAACTCTTGCTCAAGGCATATCTGCACTGGGCACCCTTGTGGCGCAACATCCGCGAGGCTGGTCTGGATTTGCTCACCCTGAGCGTTATTGCGGCGGTCTTCATGCTGGAGCTGCTCCTCTTGCAGGAACGCATGCGTCCCCAGGGCATTGTCTGCGCTGGACAGGAGCAACCTGCCTTGTTCGTGCGTCCTTTTTTGTTTTTTTGTGCTTTGACAAGTTCCTCAACGCTTGCCCTTATTCCTCTGCACATGGGCGAACTCCTCACCGCCGACGCCGCCTGCCGAGAGATATTTATGAGTCTACCGGTCATGGCGCAATCAGGCGGGATTTTTTTGGGCGCGATGCTGGCAGGCAGCGTTCTGAAAACATCCAAGCCATATTCTGTCGCCCTGGAGGGCTTGGTGGCCATAAGCTTCGGTTGCCTGCTCTGCGCTGGCGCGTGGGAACCCTTCCTGTTCACTGCTGGCTGCGGCCTGCTAGGCGTAGGTTTTGGATGTTTGAATATCCTCGCGCAGGTTCTGACCGTGCGGGAAGGTCTGATCACAGACATGTACACCGGCGTCCAATCCGGTTCCATCTGTGGCGTGGCCCTGGGCGGCTTGCTGGCCGAACGTCTAGGCAATGCGCTCATCTTTGGACTGTCTGGCATGGCCACACTGCTCCTGTTGCTGCCGATCTGGCAGCTTGGCAGGCAGCCCGTAACGCGGTCAACCCCAGAGACAATAGCCTTGAGAGGGCTACTTTTCACTGCGGTCAACAGGGACAACGCGGCCCAGCCTCAGAAGAAAGCTTTTCCCCTGCGCAAGATATTGAGCGTTCTCTGTTGGGGACGTTTTTCCCAGCTTCTCATGCTGAGCGTGCTGCCCATGGGCATTGTCTGCGGCGGTATCCTCTATTTTTACCTACCTGTTCATTTAAACGCCCTGGGCTATGGACAAGGCGATATCAGCCGCATGTTAATGCTCCATTCCTTTGTCATCATTTGCAGCGGCGCGTCCTGCTCTAGGCTGGTGGCCCACACCCAGGCCAAGGGGGCCTATGTGGCGCTGTCCGTGGCCCTGGGGGCTCTGGCTGTTCTTGCTTTGGCCTGGCTGCCGCCCCTGGCCGGAGCAGCGACGGCCATGCTAGCCTTGGGCTTGAGCAAAATGTTGGGCAAAGCGGCGCAAGGTTCCTACGCCATATCGCTCCCCGAAGGCAAAGCCCTAGGCGTCGGTTCCTGCGTAGCTGTGGTTGACATCACGTTTCGCGTGACAAGTCTTTTGGGGCCGCTTGCGGTCAGCAGCTGCTTGCTGCTGGGGCAGACCGCAGGAGTACTGTGCGGCATGGGAACGATCATCCTGGGTATGGCTTGTGTGCTTTGGCTGACCAGCGTGAGCAGGCTAAAATCCACAAAAGTACAGTTGTAGTAAGGATATACATGAAACATTCTACAGAGAGGGAGTCCATGAAACCTTTTGCTCTCTGGGCCTGCTTGACGCTGGCTCTGTGTCTGAGTCCGATAACGAGCGCTGCCGTGAACCAGGAGACGTCGAAAAAGTTTCGGATCATCTATGTTGAAGGCGGGCCATTTTCCAATTTTCAACGCATATTTCAGGGACTGTGCGTTAAACTGCAGCATTTAAAACTTGTCCAGAATGGCGATGTGCCCATACCGAGACACACAGCTTCCCTAGAACCCATGTGGCAATGGATGGTGGAACATGCCAGGGGTCAGCATATAGAATTTTTGGCCGACGGCTTTTATTCAGCCAACTATGATGAAAAAAAACTCTATGAGATGTTCAATGCCATCCAACAACGTATCGCAGAGCAGAACGACGTTGACGCTATTCTCGTCTTTGGCACTTGGGCCGGAAAGTATGTGTCCAAGTTAGATCTGTCAGTCCCCGTCATCGTGTCCTCGGTCACGGACCCCATCCTGGCGGGAATCGTGCCCTCTGAGGATGATTCCGGCAAGGACAACCTTGTGGCGGTTGTCAATAAAGATCGCTACGCACGCCATGTGGAACTTTTTGCTAACATTTTCGGCTTTCACACCCTGGGCATAGCCTATGAAGATACAGAAACGGGCCGAAACAGCATTGCTTTGCCGCAAATCGAAAAGGCAGCTTCTCATATGGGTATAAAGATTGTCCGCTGCACAGACATGTTCGACATCGGCAATGAAGATCTGGCAGCCGAGAGCCTGACCGCCTGCCACAGAGATCTTGTACGCAAGGGAGCGGATGCCGTCTATGTTACTTACAATATGGGCATCAGCGAAAAAAGCATGCCAGCCATTCTGGCTCCTCTGCTGGATGCAAAAATCCCCACGTTTTCCCAGCGCGGCGGCGACGAGGTGGATCAGGGGGTGTTGCTGGGACTTGCGCAATCCAACGACCTTGCCGAGGGAGCATACAGCGCACAACTTTTGTCCAGGATCATGGCCGGGGAACCTGCACGCCGACTGCCGCAGTTGTACATCGAACCAATTAATCTGCAATTTAATCAGGAGACGGCCAAACGCATAGGTTGGAAACCGACCCTAGAAATACTGATGGCCGTGGATGATATTTACTGAGCAGACGTCGCGCGGCGCAAACGCATTGCCAATATGGCGATCAGAATAGCAAAAGGAGCGTACTATGGACAGTGAACATCTCATACATCAGCTCGGCACAGTTTTGGGCCTGAATCTGGCTTTTTCTGACAGCGGCACATGCAGTGTGATCTTCAATGGTGATGAAGTATTCTTTGAACGCAACGGGGAAAATCTCTTTCTCATTGCCCCAATCGCTTCGTCCGTCGGCAAGGAAGACCTTTTTCAAAAAATCTTGGAAGCCAACTATCTTGGCGGAGAGACCGGTCTTGCATGCCTTGGCTTGAACCCCACGCGCCAGGAATTCGTCCTGCATCGTGTCTTATGTGGTAACATGGATTATGGGGAGTTTGAAAACGCGCTGACAGCCTTTGTGAGTACTGCCAGGCATTGGAAAAAACAGTTGTATCAAAACGTCGCAAGTGAGAAGGCGTCAAGCCCGCAGGCAGAAAAACAAGACACTTCCGTGGGTGACAAGAATATCTTGCACCAGCAAATGAGCTGGATGAACGTCTAGCGTAAGGCAACATCCCCTATAGGCAGGAGCGGCCTGTGTACGTGCTGCAGAGGAGAGCGCAAGAACAGGCCCAAAAATTTTAGCTCAATCATATATCTTGTGAGATAGCTCATTTCTTACATACGTTCGTCTGCTGGCATCGAACAGCTTGAGAAAAAATATTCATCAAATTTTCGACGCGGAAACCTCGGCATTCATCATCTGGATACCCCTTGCACTGACCGCCAACGTGAACCACAAAAAAAATCTGGGCAAACACCCATCCGTATCTGTTGCCAGATATCTCCCGTTTACCGATCAGGCGAGAAGCCCTTTTCCGGCGTAGACATGGGTATTTTCTCCGTTTCCGCCTGCAAGCCTCTGCTTCCAGGTGATGACCGTCGCCAGAAAGCCGTTGATAACCTGTGCCAATGCCTGCTCATCGATAAAGCTGTCATCCTGCCGCTTCCAGAGGATGACTTTGGAGAGCTGCCGCGATAGGGCAAAGGATGCGCCGCCAGTCTGCGCGCCGAACAGGGAGGCTTCCAGAAGCATTTGCAGATCGTTATCTCCAAGACCGACGGCATCGCAGATTTCGGAGGAAAGGATGACGGACTTGTCAGCCTTGTCGCACTGAAATGTCACGGCATGCTGGTCATCGAAGAGAATGGTGTTATCTCCGTCCATCAGCGAAGGGACATCCAAGCCGCATTTTGCGCAAAACTTGTCGAAGGCTTCGTAAAAGTGCATATAGACTCCTTGAGTATCATCAGTCCTTCTTGTAGTACTTGGACAGGGTGGGGAAAAGGTCGGGATTTTGCAGCACGATATTTTCGATGTTCGTCACGAAAGCTTCCGAAGTCACGTTCCACTGATCCTCGTATTCCTTGTTGATGTCCTTTAACAACAAGTCATACTGCTTATAGAAGATGTTGTTCCCGGTACTCGAACACAGACCCAGAAGATGTATCCTCGCGTCCCTGTATTGCGTATTGGGATCAGTGATGATTTCAAGGATCTTCGCTTCCTTTACGAGTTGCTCGCGCAGGAGCCTAACCTTGGGCGAAGACACGGTGTACTTGTCCGGATCCCTGGGCCCCTTGTTGGGATCCTTGTCGCCGAGGAAGGGGAAGTAGTCTGTGTTGAAATCCACCGTCCTGCCGATATCAAGGGAATCCGCACTCTTAAGCAGCATGGACTCCACGGTTTCGGTGTTGCCGCGCTGAATGCAGTTGCCCACAGAAGTCGCGTACTTCTCACCCATGGCATCGTCGCCAAATGTCTTGTTCATGGCCTCGGTGGTCAGCTTGGCGCTCTGCTCCTCCCACAGATCTTCACCCTGTCTCTCCCGGCCAAGATCATGGCCGACGATGCCGCAGAGTACGGCATTCCGATCCACAGACACGCCTTCCTCTTGCTCCAGGATGGTACTCATGGCGTTGGCAAAGATGTAGGCCCTCGTGATATGCCCCCGACCGTGGGTAAAGTCCGGGCCGTCCAGGGTGTTCAGCCCATTTTTTTCCTTTTCCATGTAGGTATCCAGCGTCTTCACGAGGAAATTACGGCGCTGGGTCTCCGTCGTAGGCAGGCTTTCGGGCTTGGCAGGCTTCGGGAAGACTGCGTAGGGCGGGCAGAGTTCGTCCATCTTTGCCCCGGCCTGAGGAGCCAAAGCCTTGACGGTTTCGCGCGCCGCCGACGGCAGAAGGGAAATGTTCTTCAGGGCGTCCGGTTCGTCATAGGCCATGTTGAGATAGGCCGCAAGCTGCTTTGTTGCCAGCGTGAGTCCGGAGGCGACGTCCTTCAACGTGACGGCATCTCCGGTCTTGGCGATTTCAGGATTGGAGGCCACCAGCTTGAGCTGTCCGGCGAGATTCTGCACGTCCTTGTTGTTCAGTATATTGAACACCTGCTGCAGGTCCAAGGCGTTCATCTGCGGCTCGCTGTTCTGCAGCATGAGCCTGGTGACATAGGCCGCGTTGTTGGCGATATCGTTTTCGTCGAGATGAAAACGTTCAAATTCCGACGCGTTGGCTTCAGTGATGATGGTGCGCGTCTGCATAGTGGCAGTGCGCATGCGCGTAAGGATTTGCTGGGGCGTCATGGGCGGATTGGCCTGCGCAATTTCCTTGAACAGCCTTGCCTGCCCCATGGCCTGCGCGTGGACGGCATGTACGAATTCCGCGTCCTTTAGCGAGGCGGAGCTACTCACCCATGTGATGAACGCCTGCTTCTGCGCTTCAGTGACAAAGGCCAGCTTGCCGTCGGCAATATCTTTCAGGCACTGTATCCTGGAGTCTACATTGACCGAGGCCAACGCATCGGTCAAGGCATGTTTGACTATATCGATCGGCTCGCTGCCACCTACCCTCTCGTTGATATATTGGGACAGGTTTTGATCAAAGATTTCCTTTGCCTTGTCCAGGGCCTCACCTTTAAGCGGCAGCATGCCGTGGGGCAAGGCGGCCATTTGGCTGGCCATGTGCAAGTCCAATGAAATCGCGTCCTGCACATGCTTTTCAAAGTTGTTCAGGTACTCCTGCCTGAGTGCCCTCAGCTTCTGTGTGTCCACATGCGCATTGTTGAAAGTTTCCTGCTCCGTATTGATGGCCGCAATGTTATTGGTGATCTTATTGGAATAGTTCTCCACCAGGGTGATCTTAACGCCATTTTTTCGACCGAACTCTTCCAGCTTCCGTCGAGATTCCGCCCGTTCCTCCTTGCTGTTGCCGGGGAGAGATTCCGCATTGATGCGAATTTCGGCAATGTCCCGGCTGGGGATCACCGGTCCGTGTATCTGGGCCTCAATGTACTGAATACCGGTGAGGCCAACGCGTCCCTCCCCACCCTGGCGGTTTTTCAGGGCGGCGTTGGCGAGAGCGTTACCGTTGATGTCGCCCATGTTTACCACCAAGGACTCAAGGTTGTCATAGGTGGCCATATTGTTGCGCGTTGCCTCCTTGTCGATGAAGCATTGTGCGAAAAGTATGTTTACATAGTGCCTGTCATCCCCTTGTAAAAGCCGGTACATGGAGGGCGGTATCTCTTCCAGGGCATGGATGGTGGCGTTGGGCAGGATATTTCTACTATCTAACCACGCTTCGACTTCCTTGTGTTCCTTGGAATTCTCGTCCTTCAAGGCATTCCGAAGATCTTTGGAAAGAGGAAATTCGTCCAGTTTGCTGTAGAACAATGCTTTGCGCTCTGGGGTGATGCTGATGCGCGGAGAATAAAAAGTGTCGTCCGCAATGAAGGTGGAACGCTTGGCCACGGACGGCTTGAAGACGATGCAAGCGGCACCATAGCCAGCCATTGCGGCACCGAGGGGATCCTTGATAACATTGAGCGCGCCGTAGATAGGCCGCTCGTCCCCCTTGACCTCGTGACCCTCAAGTTCAGGAAAAATCTTCTTTTCCACGACGTCGCGCTCCGTCAAGTAGACGTCGCCCTTGGGCTTGATGCCCTTTTCTTTCAGATGAAAGATATTGTTGATGGGTTCGCCGGGTTTGGCGAGGATGGCGTTCAGCAGTTTATCAGGGTGTACATTGTAGGTAAGCTCGGATGACCGCATGACGTCGGCCATTTCCTTGACGGAAACGCCTTGGATGTCCCGCTTTTCAAGTCGCTGTGCCTGGTCAAGGGCCGTCTTCTCACGGATGGTGGCACTGCTCGCCGCCACTTCCACCAGGGTCAGCAGGTTGGCCCAGCTCATGTCATGGGTGCGCTCAGAAATGACAATATCGTTGGGAACAGGCAGGGCGCCGTTGAGAACTTCCTGCCGTCCTTGCTGTTCCGGGGGTGCGCTCAGCACTGCTTCTCTCCCTTTCTCCCTGTCCACGCTGCCCCATGTGGCGGAGATACTTTTCGGCTGCTGTAGATACTGCAGGGACGGGTCGTTGGGGTTCTTGGCCTTGAGATCCTCGATGATGCCCACGGCGGAGCGGTTGCTAACTTCCTTAAGCACGAGCGCCTGCAGGTCAAACAGACACGAGGCGGCCATACGCGCGTCTTTTGCGTCGGGGTTGATTGCCCCCTCGCGCTGCAAGGCCGTCTGCAGGAGATCCATCTCCGCCGACGTGAAGCTCTGATACACAGCAGCAAGGTCTGCATTGGAGAGTTTTTCTACTGACTTAGTGAACATCCACATGGTGTCGCCTTGCTGCGCCCGCGCGATCTGGCCCAGAGTTTTTAAACGCTCAAAATGCGCATGCCCGGCTTTGATGGCGGAAAGTATTTTGCTCGCGTTCAGCTTGTTGGCGGGGGCGGTCAGCTCGCGTAGCAGATTATCCGCCTCCTTGCTGATGCCTTCTTTGCCGCGGGAAATCTTGGTAGCGGTAGTGAAGCCCGCGAAGGGCAGGGACGGAGTCTTTATCTTGTCAATGCTGATAGGCAGCCCCTTGCCGAACTGCACCTTGTGATCGCCGAAAACACCCGTTTTGGTATCGACACCTCTTCTTAGAAGCTCTTGCTGGACAACGATATCAAGGTGTATGGCTTGGGACATAAAATCCTCCTACGTTTGTCGCTTACTTTCTGCATCCACCCGGAGCAATAACCCTCTGTGACGCCATATAGCTAGTGACAACTGAGGGCTTTCACTGATGAGGAGGTCCATGACTGACTCAGGGTGATTCAGTTGCGACGTTATAAGTTGGCAAAATATTTAATTTAAAAGTCAATTTCAATAAAATTTCTGAAATTGAAAATAAAATTTGCTTGACTTTGAAGTTGAAAACCAATATTAAAGAAAGCGGAAGACGAACAGCGTAGTAGAGCGCTTTTGGTCACAAAACAAAACCCATCCCATGACGAGGTAAACCATGTCCCAAGCTCTTCTCAACAGCAATAGCTATTCCTACAACAAGCAGTACAATGATGATCCTAACTTCATGAAGAGCAAGGAGAACGAGAAAAGCCAGGGACAGAAAACAACAACTGATGTCCTGCAAAATGCGAAACTCGGAAATCCCTTAGCGCGAGAGACGGATTTCACCATGCGTCAGAGCAGCATAATAAACAATTTTGCAAACAATTCCACAATTTTGGACAAGCCCAGGAAGGGAGAGGCAAGTGCTTCACAAGTGCGGACAATAAACAAAAACGCCAACGCAAAGGGCATACAAAATCAACAGACCTCATTCCTACCTTCGCAACAACAGACATTGCTGCAGAATCAAAAAATTTCCACAAACAAGAATCAAGACATGCCACCTATGTTCAAAAAATGTGAGGATGCAAAATCTCAAGATTTACAATTTGAGATATCTGAAAAACTTAAATTAATGTATCGAGATCTACATCAAAGTTTAAGTCAAGATATGATTGTAAAATCTATGAATTGTGGATTATTTGATACTAATTTTGTTCATAATCCAGTAGATTATGTTCTAAAATCATTATCACATGAAGATTTAAAAGAACTCGATATGAAAGGTAAAAATTTGAGCAATGCCGATCAAAAGTGTCAATTTGCTACGATATTAATGGGTAAATTTAGAGAAAAATTAGTTAAAGAAAGTATTTTGAAATTTATGTTTGAACACGTAAAAAATAATTATCTTATTGGAGACCCACAGTTAGTATATAAAAATGGTATTCAATACATTTTAAATAAAAATCCACACATTATTGAAGATATTAGCTCATCGTTGCAAAATAAAGATTTATTTAAAAATACTTTTGCAAAATACGAGAATGATTTTAAAGAAGTAGCTATTAACTGTGCATTAAATAAATATAGTGATAGATTTGAATATTTCAAGAATACATATATTGATGAAAAAACACTAAAAAATGCTCTATGTAAAGAAAAGTTTGAAAAAGAAATCAAATGTTCTTTGAATGGTATCAAACCAATTCTTGAAGATGGATGTTCAAGAATTATGAATATGTTTGATATAAAAGATAAAAATCCTATTACATTGATAAATGACTCATTTAGTAAAAACACTTTTGAGCGTATTCAAAAGAATCTAAAAAGTAATGGAAAACAAGTAAGTTTATTTGATATTGCAAAATTAGTATTACAAGAAGTACACACTAAAATTTTGCACGGATATGTAGAGAGTATCTTAAAACGTGGATGCAATAAACTGGATAAAGACACATATCAAAAGTTTATTGATACACATATTGAATTATTTAAGCAGCTAAAAATGGCAACAGAAAAAAAGCAGGTTCAAGAAATATGTATGGCGAAAAATTACATGTTCAAGGATTTTTTAGAGAAAGTAAACAAAGGGATGACAGATACAAAAACATTAAAGAATATTTCAAATGATAACCTAGCAATAGGGATTGCGAATATTGCTCGTTTTAAAACTTTTTCAGTATTGCCTGATAATTTTGTTGAAAAGTTGGAGGTGACAGTAGCTAAACAAGCTATTCTACATAAATGTGAACATCTGACACAAGAAAAACTTATAAATTTACTTTCCGATAATGATATAGCTGATATCTGTAATTTTGTGAAAAATCTGGATCATGATGTAGAAATTGATGAACTTGTAAAACTTTTTGAAGACAAATTCGACGAAAAATTGACAAAAGAAGAATTAGCTAGTTCACTGATAAATTTGAAAAGTACTCTTACTTTTGATTCCTTGCCAACTAATATTCGCTCGGAAATTCGTGATGCCGTATTTGCCCTTGCCGAGAAGTACAATTTTGAAAAAAAAGAAGCTAATTTAATTTCACTCCTACCGCAGACTGGAGATTTAGAAATAATTGCTAATAATATGAAGGCTTTAGATCATCGTCCAAATGCCGATGATGTTAAGGAAGCATTATTACCTGCATTTGAAGAAAATTTGAAACGAAGTCATATTCAAAAAGAGATTAAGGAAACGGCCAAAGGGTTGAGAAGTGTTAAAGAACATAATTCACTTGACAGTATTACAACGAATGTTGGAAAAGAATTAAAAAAAACTTTCTCTGAACATGCTGAGAAATTCAATATAGAATATGATGAAAAAAAGCTTATTAATATGCTTTCTGATGATGATTTTGAAAATGCAGCCAAATCCGTAGAAAATTTAAATATGAATCTGCGATATCCTACTATTGATGATATAAAAATTCTTCTGGACAAACTTGATATCAATCTTGCTAAAGAGGAAATAAAAAATGAATTGGTTAAACTTTCGTCTGCAATTCGAAATATAAAAGATACCAATTCATTTAATGAGTTGCCTCAAAATATTCAAAAAGAATTAAAGTCAGCAGTTTCCACTTTAGTTCAAAAATACGATCTTGATATTGACGATTCTACAATGATTTCCTTACTTGGTATGGATGATATTGAAAGTGTAGCCAAGCATATTGAAGGCTTAGATCATAAGCCAACTATTGACGATTTAAAAGGATTTATAGAAACAATTGATAACAAACTTGCAGAGCATGCGCTGAAAAAAACACTGGCAGCAATGTCGGACGCAATAAAAAATATCAAGAATCAAGGAAGTCTTGACAATATACCAGGGGATTTAGGTGATGCATTACGTAATGCATTTTCCAGTCTTGCAGAAAAGCATAGTCTGGATATGGATGAAAAGGCAATCATTGATGTACTAACCCAAGAAGAGTTTGAACAAGCAGCCAAAGTTATTGAAAATTTGGATCATCAACCGAGTATCGATGATCTACATATTCTTCTCGATATCGTAGATACACAATTGGCTGATATAGCCTTAAAAAAATCATTGTCTGAACTAGCAGACGCAGTAAAAGATATAAAGAATGAACAGTCTCAAAATAATCTGACATCAGAAATTCGTACAATTCTTCGAGATGGAATTTCAAAAATCGTTACCGATTTACACTACAAGGAAACTGCCGATAAAATTATTGCTGATCTTGACCAAAATTTCATCGATAACCTCGCAGAATCGATAAAAAACAAAAATGAACTTGTTACAAAGGAATTGGCAGCAAAAGAAATTCTGCAGTATATTGAAAACAATATTAAATCTCTTGTCGAAGACCACTTGAACAAAATTTCGACTGCTGTCAGTGATCTCAAAAATACTCTATCTTTTGAACAATTGCCTGGAACACTTAGTGTTTCTCTTCAAAAATCTGCAAATGATTTACGAGAGAAATACGGATATCAATGGTCTGATAGAGAAATTTTACAAATGCTTTCTGAAAATAATTCGATAGACGATGCTGCAGAATCAATTAAAAATCTTGGCTACATGGCAAATGACAATGATATTCATAAGATTATTGTAGACAAGATGGAGGCATCCTTTAAAAATGTTTTATCCAATGCTGTAATGAATCTAGGGGAAAAAATAGGCGATAATGATCTTCCAAAAGGTTTTTATGACTCCCTAGCATCTGCAATTCATGAAAAGTCTATAAGTGTCAGATATGAACTGAAAAATATTCCAGATTTCATTCGTGGAATTTCCATTAATGATTTAGAAGAAATTGTAAATAATATAAAGAATAATAATATAAGTACAAATGAAGTTCTAAAAGAACTGATAGATATTTACGATAAAAGAATTACTGATAATGTTGAAATTGATTTGTGGACAATTGCACGTCAACTAGGTCAACTAAAAGGCATTGATATAGATTCCAATAATCAAAATAACGAACATGACGTTGTTAACAATGAAGGAGTTGATGAGGATTATGATGATAATATATCAGAAGATTTAAATGCATCTAGGTTTACTGTTGTTGATGATGGTCTACATTCACAAAACTATCTTCCAGCAGACGTGATCAAGGCAATTATAGAAATTGGCATAACGTACAACACAAGTGTTAACGGAAAGCAACTGGACGAAAAATTCATAACAGAATCATCTTCTTTTGATCTAGAATCTGCCGCAATGAAACTTTTGGAGAATCTTTCAGAACAAGATGTAAAACAAATTATTGATGAGTTAACAAGTCTTAAGCATGTGCCTAGTGGAGATGATTTTGAAGCTATTATTCTTACAAAATTGCGCGTAAAGCTTGCTCTGCCATTCATTCAGGAAACGATAAATAAATTTACAGTATCTCCTGATATTTCGATAAATGAACAAACGTTTAATCGTTTATTAGGAAATCATCCAAATATTTTGACTTCACTCTCACTGGCAAAAACTGCGACAGATGTTGCAAAGATACTCAATGAAAATATTGCATTTCAAAATTCGATATCAAATTTTGCAAAAAATTGTAACATTGCATTCCTAATCAAAAATGAACCGGAAGCCATTAGTGCAATGCTACAAACTAATGCCGAGAATAACAATTGGACAGAATTATTCAATGAACCTGATGGGATCTTGAAAGACTTTATTGCATATAAAAATTTAGATTTTGAAGGACTAGACAGCGCATTCCGTGAACAACTCGCAGAAAAAATAAACAATTGTACTGATGAAATGACTTTAGAACTTTTTGGCACATTACTTCATGATGTCATTAATGAATATGGCAAAAAGACATTCGATAAAATGCCAGATATGTTCTTAAAAGATAGGATTATGAGATTTTTTGCAGAACAATCGTCTGAAAATGAGAAAATCCCAGATGAAAACGATAAATTTTGGGATGGAATTGTTTCCAATGTCAAAACATACTTGAATAAGTCACGTTTAACTCATAGTACATTTTTAGACTTTTTTTCTCCAAGAGAAATACAGCCCAATGAAAATATTAATGATGCGTTGCAGAGAAGAGAGGAATCATTAAACTCTACTATTAATGCATATATTTTCAATGGAGCTATTAAAGATGCTGTAAAAATTGTAAAGGAAACTGCAAATGAAGTGCAAAAGGCACAGAACATGGTATATCAACGTTTGAGTGCTATAGCAGGTATACCTCAATGGCAACTTTCGTCTGAAGCCTATCCAAATTTGGATGTATCAGCGCACTTTATGCAATTAGTAAATCAGAAGCTTGATAGTGGTGAAGATGTAACAATTAATAGTATTTCCAGTGATTTTGAACATGAAGTAAATACACTCATGGAAAAATTTACAACATTATTTAATGATATTCAAACACTATATGAAAATAAAACGATAAATAAAGATATTTACGAGATGTGGAAGGATCGTATCCTTACGAATACTAATGGAATATCCTCAGCTATAAAGTTTTCTGATATTGTTACCGCATGCGCTAGTTTTGAGAAAAGGGATATTGATACATTCGTTAATGCTATTAAAAATAACGATGTGCAAAAGATTCTCCCAGCATTCGAATCTCTCATTGATACCCTTACAAGTTTACATCCAGACTGGAAGGAGAATATTGCTCATTCTACGTTCATTCAGCGTATTGTCGCTGAGTATCTTGTGGATCAAGATCAAAGCCTGAATAGCGTAGCTATAAATGATAATGTTTTCACCACACTCCAAAACGCTGCAAATACTAACAAGACAGCAGAAATCCTGAACAAAGTTTTTGAGGTTCACGACAATTCCCGTATTGCAGCTATGTTTACGCAAAATAATCTTGATGAAGTTGAGTCTAAATTTGGAAGCATCTTCAATAGTGCTGTATCCTTCATTAAGGATTCATTTGGTAGATGCTCTATAGAAAATATCTCTGACCTTTCTTCTGAGCAAAGAGAACTTCTTGCTTCAAAAATCAGACAACACCAAGTAAATTCTCAGCAGTCAAGCAAGATGACATCTGAATCAATGCAAACAATATTCAAAGATTTTCTTTTGGAAAACGAACGTAACGTAACTATTTCCAACACACTTGATGCATACTGGCAAGAGTTGTTAGGAAATAATCCAGAACGATTTAAAAATATTCCCGATATTAAGAATTTTGCAAAAAATGAGCAGACTTCTCTTCTTCAAGCCTTCAAGAAAATTTTTTATAAAAACAATCCCAGCGTTATGAATACGCTAAATACTGCTCAAACTTATGCTGAATCTGAAGAAATTCTCAAGAATACTTCAGATATTCAAAGGCTACTTTATACAAATGTCATCTCTCAATGTATTTCAATAAATAGTGTACTTGAAGAGTTGTATGCTGATGTACAAAAGAAAATCCCTGACTACACGCCTGAGGAAATCATCTCAACGGACATATTTAAAGAACTTACTAAG
>JAFTCE010000091.1 GCA_017454855.1 Desulfovibrio sp. | reverse complement strand
CAAACCACAAAGGAATTTTTGATGAACTACGTCCGTTGCGTGATGCGCTCTGAAAAGAATGTGCGCTGAAAAATCATACCCAGAGAACATCAAACCTGGCTGTTTACGTAGCGAGATTGTGCGTACGTGCCAGGTATGGCATGTGACCGACACGCCACTGGTCCATGTCTACGGCTTGTGCTATGGAGAGTGCGGTGGAGGTTGCCATGAGGAACATGCTTCCTGTGCAGATATTCCCCAAGACTTTGCTGCGCAAGCAAGGCTTCTCGGGCTGTGTTGTCCCGTGTGCCCTTGCCCGCAGTGTGCCTAGCCCATGATTCCCTTGGTCATTATCTTCCTCTCCCTGGCTTCGGGCTACACCCTGCGACGGCTGCGGGAACGGGGTGGGATGGAAGATACTGCTTCCTCTCGCCTGCGCCATGTGCTGCAAATGGTGGCCCTCTTTGGCTGCATACCCCTGGCCGCCATGCTCTCACTGTGGGGGTTGCGTAGGCCGGAAGTGCATCTGCTCTTGTTACCATTCCTGGGTTTGGCCGCATGGGGCTGGGGAGGGGGGCTTGCCCTCATCCTGGCTCGGCTGCTCAAACTCAACAGGGCGGCGACGGGCAGCTTTTTTTGTTGTGGGGCATTTACCAATATCGGAGCTGTGGGTTCCCTGGTCTGCCTCATGTGGCTGGGCGAGGCATCCATTGCCTTGACGGCCTTATATCGGCTCTGCGAGGAGATGTTTTATTTTGGCGTGGCCCTGCCCGTAGCCAGGCGCTTTGGCACGACTGGCCCGGCAGTGTTTGACCGGCCCTTGCGTTCGCCCCTGCTCTACGCCGTACTCTGCGCTTTGGCCCTGGGCATCGCCCTCAATATGCTGGGAGTGCAGCGCCCGCAATACCTGGGTACCGTTGCGGCGGCACTTGTGACCCTCTCGACAATCTTTTTTTTGTTCTCCATCGGGCTGGGCTTGCGGCTTTCCCGTCTTCGGTGGTATATTCCCCAAAGTTTGACGATGTGCGCCATCAAGTTTTTGCTGGTGCCCTTGGGCATTGTGGGCCTTGCCCGTATTATGGGCCTACAGCACATGGATGACGGTCTGGCCATGAAGACGGTTGCCATACTTGCTACCATGCCTGTGGCCATGAATGCGCTCATACCGCCGTCGTTATTTCGTCTGGATTTGGATTTGGCCAATGCCTGCTGGATTTACAGCACATTGGCCCTTGTGTTGGTGCTGCCACTACTCCACGCGCTACTGGCGTTCCTGTGAGCGGCGAGGGCAGTGGAGCAGGAAAACCTTTTGCCGTTCGTCAAGTGCATGTTCCCCCTGAAGGGGGAGGTCTCCAACCATTGAGGAATTTCACATGAAAAAATGGTTTTTGTTCAGTCTCGTGACCCTGTGTGCCATGTTTTTGTCTCTGCCCCAAGGGGCCTTGGCCGAATACAAGACAGAGTATCGCTTGAGCGTCGTGCCCGGCCCCTCATCTGGATGGGCGCAGACGGCCGAATATTTTGCCGCGTTGGTCAAAGAGCGTTCTCAGGGGCGCATCAACATCAAGGTATATCCCGGCGCCCAGCTCATGGCCGGCAAGCAGA
Source organism: Desulfovibrio sp. (assembly GCA_017454855.1). GTDB lineage: Bacteria > Desulfobacterota > Desulfovibrionia > Desulfovibrionales > Desulfovibrionaceae > Desulfovibrio. The sequence goes on along the minus strand of JAFTCE010000091.1, from coordinate 1,554 downwards.
CGTCCGAATTTTTGCTCCTGCGCAATGGATCCATTGATTTTTCCCTGGCCTCGACCATCAACTGGTCGCCCCAGATCAAGGAGCTGAATCTTACGGCTCTGCCATTTTTCCTGGCCGTGGAGCCGGATCGGTACAAGGCCATGGACGCCATCATGGCGGGCAAGTCGGGGAAGATGATTATTCAGAGTGTGGAAAGCAAGGGGGTGAAATTTATTGGTTGGGCGGAAAACGGCTTTCGCGAGCTGACCACCAGCAAGGGACCCATCAACTCTCCCCAGGATATGAAAGGACTGAAGATTCGCGTGGTCGGCAGTCCCATTTTTATTGAAACCTTCCGTCAGCTCGGGGCCAATCCCGTGAACATGAACTGGAGCGAGGCCACCACGGGCTTTCAGCAGGGCCTTGTGGACGGGCAGGAGAATCCCACCAATGGTATCAATATTCCCCTAAAGATCTGGGATTTTCACAAATTTCACTGTGATTGGCACTACATTATTGATCCTCTCCTGCTCTGCGCCAACAGCAAGGTCTGGGAAGGTTTCAGCCCAGAGGATCAAAAATTGCTCACGTCCTGCGCCACAGAGGCCGAACAGTACGGAAAGGCCCTGTCGCGCCTGGGTATGGACAAGGGCGCTTCCCTGGCTTTGTTGCAGAAGTTGAACAAGGTTCCAGCGGTGACGGATCCCTATGCCTGCATGCAGGAACACGGCATGACGGTTGTGCGCTTGTCTGCGGACGACATTCAGCGCTTCTATACTGCCACTGCTCCGGTGCGTGAGAAGTGGAGCAAGGCTATTGGTGAGGATTTGGTTAAGGCCGCCCAGGACGATATGGCGGCGGTGCGCTGACATTCTTTGCGGCGGGGGCTGTGTCCCCCGCCTGAGGTACTGCCGTGTGGAAGTTTCTTGACAAGCATGCCGAGGAGACCCTTGGGGCAGTCTTGCTCTTCGTGATGGCGGTCATTGCTTTTGTTAATGTCATCGTCCGTTATGGTTCCAGCTTTTCCTTTGCCTGGACCGAAGAGCTGACGGTCAATCTTTTTGTCTGGGTCGTGCTTTTGGGCACGGCCAGCGTGTTCCGCAAGGGCGGCAATTTGAGCATGACCGTGCTGTACGATGTCTGTCCCCGTGGTCTTCGGCTGTGCTGGCTGCTCTTGGGACTGGCGCTGGGCGTAGTATTTTTCGGGGCGCTGGCCTGGTATGGGGTTCTGGAAGTGTTGGACGAATACCAACTCGAATCCATTTCTGAATCCCTCGGCATCCCGGTCTGGTGGTATACAGCGGCCACTCCGGGCTTTTCCCTTCTGGTCATCGTGCGCATGCTGCAGCGCACCTATCTGGATTTACGGCACGGCACGTTCTAGCTGCCCTAAAAAATTTCCACACGCAAAGGTTGAACGGCATGCACGCCCTGTTGCACGATCCCGCCTTCTGGTTGTTGGTTTTGTTTCTTGTCCCCCTGCTGCTGCGTGTGCCCATAGCCGTGTCCTTGGGCTTCGCCGCCTTGGTGGTGGCCTGGCAGTGGGATTTGGGCAGTGCCATGATGTCGTACAAT
>JAFTCE010000090.1 GCA_017454855.1 Desulfovibrio sp. | reverse complement strand
CACCCGCTTGGGTAGATGTAGTTGTTTGGACGCTTACTTATCTTCCTCTTTTAACGGTAGTGTGCCACACAAAATGTTGCACGTCAAAGGAACGATAACGTACAGAATATCCGTGTCAACAGAACAGAAAACATTTTTATCGCTGTTATACACCTTAACCTCCGATGAGCTAGATCGCCATCTACGGCAAGAAGTTGGCTTGGGCTGGCATGGCAACAGCGGTCTGACTCAAAATCTGCTGACGGAGAGATTCCGCATTTCCGTGGCCTCGTCAACGTCAGAAATACGCACTTCGACCGCCTGCAAGTTTTCAGCCTGCGTGTTCATATTGGTAATGGTAACATCCTGACGGTTCTGCAAGGCGCCGAGATGGCTAGTTGCGCTTAGACATCTGATGGCGATTGGGGTACCCAAGTTTCACAGAGAAGTCCTTCGACTCGCGTGAACTCACGAAGATTATGCGTTACAAGCGTACATTGCCGGGAAATGGCTACCGCAGCAATGAGCATGTCCATGCTTCCAATGGGGTGCCCGCGTCGTTCCAGGTGGGCGCGGATGACGCCATACGCCTGCGCTGCTGCCAAGTCAAAAGGAATGATTTCTAGAGGTAACAGGAATGCTTCCAGCACACGGGCATTCTTTTCTGGTGCAGCGCTTTTCATGACGCCGTACTGGAGTTCAGCAACAGTTACGCTGGAAATGCCGATTTCCCCGATATTGTATGCCTCGAAGCGCGTACGTACGCCAGGTGGGTTGTTTTTCAAAAGATACACGCAGATGTTTGTGTCGAGCATGACGGAAATCATAGTGTCTCACGCTCCTGCATGGGAAGCTGTTCTCTATCGTTCATAAAATCAGAACTGCATTGCCCCAGAGCTTCCAAAAGGGTGGCCCAAGGTTCGTTATGGGGGAGCAATACAACACTTCGTCCTACGCGCTTGATATATACTTTGTCACCGGAGAACTGATAGCCCTTGGGCAGCCTCACGGCCTGGCTCCGTCCGTCTGTAAAGATGCTGGCAGTATCCATGCGTGTCTCCATACTCTACTCCTCAATCATATGTCATAGAGGAGTGTTGCAAGCTATGTAAGCGTCCAAACAACCGCATCTAGGCGCATAGGATAAAAAAGCCACTGTGGCGGATGTCCTGACCACAGTGGCTCGTGCGAAACCAGATGTGTACTGCGCGCTACACCTTGGCAGCTGTGCGCAAATCAGCTATGGCGTCAGTTTTTTCCCAAGTGAATTCCGGCAGCTCACGGCCAAAGTGCCCATAGCAGGAAGACTTCTGATATATGGGGCGCTTGAGATCCAGACGCTTGATGATGAACCATGGGCGCAGGTCAAAGACGTCGCGCACGGCCTTCGTCAATGTTTCGTCGGATATTGGGCTGGTGCCCTGCGAGGACACCAATACGCTCACGGGTTCGGCTACTCCGATGCAGTAGGCAATCTGCACTTCACAAACGGGTGCCAAGCCTGCAGCCACAACGTTCTTGGCGATATACCGGCCCATGTAGGCGCCTGATCGATCCACCTTGGAAGGATCCTTGCCGGAAAAAGCCCCGCCGCCGTGATGTCCGCTACCGCCATAGGTGTCCTGGATGATCTTGCGTCCCGTGAGTCCGCAGTCACCCATAGGACCGCCGACCACAAAACGTCCTGTGGTATTAATAAAAATTTCGCAAGATTTTTCGTCGAAGTACCCTGAGGGTTCCAAGATGGGGCGTATGACGTAGCGCTTTACGGCCTCGGCCACGTCGGCCTGACTGGCCGTGACGGCATGCTGGGTAGAAACGACCACATTGTTGATGCGCACGGGCTTGCCGTCATGATATTCAAAGGAGACCTGCGTCTTGCCATCGGGACGGAAAAAGTCCACCGTGCCGTCCTTGCGCACCTTGGTCAGTTGCTGGGAAAGCTGGTGTGCCCAGTAAATGGGCGCTGGCATGAAAGTTGCTGTTTCGTTGCAGGCATAGCCGAACATCATGCCCTGGTCGCCGGCGCCCTGGTCTTCAGGCTTGGCCCGGACGACGCCCTGGGCAATGTCCGGTGACTGATGGCCAATGGCATTGATGACAGCGCAGGTCTGCCAGTCAAAGCCCATTTCGGAACTATTATAGCCGATGCCCTTGATGGTTTCGCGCACCACATGCGGCAGATCCGCATAGCCGGTTGTGGTGATCTCGCCGGCAATGACGGCCATGCCGGTGGTCACGAGCGTTTCGCAGGCCACATGGGCATCCGCATCCTGTTCAAGCAGCGTGTCGAGAATGGCATCGGATATTTGGTCGGCGACCTTGTCGGGATGACCTTCGGTGACGGACTCAGAGGTAAAATAATATTTGCCCTTGGTTTGCATATGTTCTCCTTATGACGGTCGCATATCGCCGCATTTTGCGGCCAAAAGGACTCCCTGTCCTCGCTCGCGCTGCGCCTGTCTGTCAGCGCTCAGGACACGGGCGCAGCAGGATGTTGTCAATGAGCCGGGCCTTGCCCATACGCACGGCACAGGCCATGAGGCTCGGGCCGCTGACGCTGTCCAGCATGGCTAAAGACTCGGGATGCACAATGCTCAGATAGTCCAGCCTGCCCAGGGGCAGACGCTCGGCCCAGCGCCGTAGCACGGCCTCGCGCAAAAGACTGGCCTTGTCTTCACCTTCCTGCACCAGTCGCTGCGCATAGAGCAGGCCCTTGCGAATTTCCGGGGCCTGGGCGCGTTCTTCCGGGGTCAGATAGACATTGCGCGAGGACAGGGCCAGGCCGTCGGCCTCACGCACGGTTTCCCGCGTTGCAATACGTACGGGGACATTGAGATCACGCACCATGCGTCGCAATATGGCCTGCTGCTGCCAGTCCTTTTGCCCAAAGACGGCTACCGTGGCCTGGGAGAGCAAAAAGAGCTTGAGTACCACGGTGCATACGCCCCTAAAGTGTACTGGCCGTGACGCGCCGCACAGCCCCTTGGCCAGCTCCGGCACTTCCACCCATGTGGCGTGATCCGGAGCATACATGGCCGAAGGTTCGGGCATGAACAGAACATCAGCCCCATGCGCAGCGGCAATGGCGGCATCACGATCGGCATCGCGGGGATAGGAGGCCAAGTCCTCGCCCGGGCCAAATTGCGTTGGATTGACAAAAAGACTGACCACCAGGCGTTGCGCCTGAGTGCGGGCATAGGCCATGAGATCCTCATGACCGGCATGGTAATAGCCCATGGTTGGCACCAGGGCAATGTCCTCGCCCGCTGTGCGCCAGGTCTGACATTGAGCCGACAATTCGTGGGGTGTGGTTAATATCTGCATATCAAGGTATAGTGATATAGTTAAGGACAAGAATGTATACACGTTCTTGAGGCATTTGTAAAGCAAAACTCTTCTTGACCCTCTGGGCCGCAATGTGCATAAGGACAGTGGGAGGCACGCATGCTGAAACCCTTTTATCAAGGCAAGCTGGATACCTTTTGTGCCATCTATGCCGTTCTCAATGCCCTGCGCATCACGCACGGCATCCGCACACTCAAGGCGCGCGACATTCTCAATGACACACTGATGGGCTTGGCCTCAGCGCCCAATGCCCTGCGGGCGGTTCTGGATCAGACCACAGACTATTGCGCCTTGGTGGACGGTATGTTGCGAGTTCAGGCCAGGGCCTTTCCCTTGCGTATGGAACAGCCCTTTGGCCCGCAAGACAGACCGACGCCGGAGCAACTCTGGCTTTGCTGCCAACACTGGCTGACGGCAGAGGCACAGCGCGCCGTGTTGTTTCGTTTTCAACGCTTCATTGTCCCGGATGGGCCTCCTGCGAGCAGGCACTGGACAGTGGCAGACAAGGTGGCGAACAATATCCTGCATCTTTTTGATTGCAGTCACGAAGCAGAGGCCATCCTGAACGTACGTCGGGACAGCTTCGTGACCCAGCTTGAGGACCTTAGCAAGGAGCGCTTGCTGTTCATTCAGCCAACAACCGTGCATCTGCTGCGTCCTGCGTACTAAAGGCAAGAAGGAGTCCACGGTGGAACGTGCGTACCGTACGCAGTGGGCGCAGTTACTGGCCCCAAAGCGCAGAACCGCAGACGGCATCCGGCTGGACAGCATGGACAGCGTCCGCACGCCCTTTCTGGCGGATCACGATCGCATTGTCTTTTCCAGTTCCTTCCGCAGGTTGGGCAGAAAGACCCAAGTCCATCCCCTGGTACGTAACGACCACATCCACAACCGGCTGACGCATTCGCTGGAAGTCAGTTGCGTGGGCCGTTCTCTGGGACTCTGCGTGGGCGAAGAATTGCGCCGTGAGGGACATCTGCCGGAGGGCTTCACGCCGGAGCATGTGGGCCAAATTCTGCAGGCCGCCTGCCTGGCGCACGACATTGGCAATCCGCCTTTTGGTCATGCCGGCGAGGAAGCCATCCGCGACTGGTTTGCTGAAGCCAGCAAGGGACCGTATTTTCGCGAGCTATCTCCAGCCTGCGTTGCGGATTTTGTGTGTTTTGACGGCAATGCCCAGGGCTTTCGCGTCATCAACGCCCTGGAAAACAACAAGGACAGGGGCGGACTCAGGCTGACCTTCCCGGTCATCGCCAGCTTGGTGAAATATCCCTGCTCGGCCTATGAAGCCCAGGGCCGGGGACGCTGCAAATTCAATTTTTACACTGCCGAACGCGATCTTTTTACGCAAATCTTCGCAACACTTGGCCTGACGGATGGTGCCAAATGGGTACGCCATCCCCTCTCCTGGCTGCTGGAGGCCGCCGACGACATCTGTTACCGCATCATAGACATGGAGGACGCACGCGAACTGGGCATCATTAACTACGAAGACTTCACGCAGGTCATGGCCAGCCTGCTCTCGGACGAAGAGCGCGACGAACCGCGCTTGCAGGCCATGGATTCCGACCGGAGGCGAGCCGGTATGTTGCGCACCGTAGCCATGGGCCGCATTATTCCTTCGGTGGCGCGCACATTCAAAGAGCGCTATGCACAGATCATGAGCGGCGACCTGGAAGGCAGTTTATTGGAACACGCCCACGACGATGTCGCTGGCTTCATGCAGGCGGCTGCAGCCGTATTCCACAAAAAAATCATGAACGACGCGCAAAAAACCGCTTTGGAAATCGGCACATATGCCCTGTACCGCCGCCTGCTCGATGTGTTCATTCCGGCCTGCTTCCACCATGTACACAATGTCGCCATGAGCTACCAGGAAACACGCGCCATCACGCTTATGGGGGCAAACGCCCCCATGCCGCAGGAAGACACCTATGGCGCCTATTTGCGCGTTCTGGATTTCGTGGCCGGCATGACCGACGAGTACGCTACCTTTCTTTCCCGGCAGTTTTCCGGCACTACCGAACGTTAGGGCCTGTCTTGTCTAGGCCAGGTTCAGGCCCGGGCCTGCAAATCCAGATCGCGCAACAGATTGTCCACGGCCATGTGGCCCATGTTGGCCGTGGAGCCAACCGTGGACGACGAGCAGTGCGAACCCATGACCAGGTTGTCCAAACCATACCAGGCGGGATCGGCAGGAGGTTCCTGGGCAAAGACGTCCAGTCCCGCACCGTAAATACGTCCTTCCTTCAAAGCCGCAAGCAGGGCTGTTTCGTCAATAAGTCCGCCGCGTGCCGTATTGACCAAAACGCATGTGGGCTTCATCAGGGAGAGACGTTGTGCATTGATGATGTTACGGGTAGCCTCGTTGAGGACAGTGTGCAGGGTTATGAAATCCGCCTCGCGGCAAATGCGATCCACATCGGCGCGCTCGACCCCGGCCTGGGAGGCCCAGTCCGCATCCCAGACAATATCGTGGCCAAGAATGCGCATGTCAAAGCCACGCGCACGCTTGGCAACCAGCTTGCCAATGGCTCCCAAGCCAATGATACCCAGCGTTTTGCCATTGAGATCGAGGCTGGTGATTTTGCCCCAGTCTTTCTGACGGCAACGGCGATCAATGAGAGCAGCTTTACGGGCTGTCATCAGCATGAGGGTGAATGCGTAATCGGCTACGGCATTGCTGTTGGCGCCCAGGGTGCGCGAAACGCGGATGCCGCGCTCCTTGCAGGCTTCCAGGTCGATGTTGTCCAAGCCGACGCCGTACTTGGCTACGGCCCGCAAGTGTGGAGCGGCTGCCAGAACCGTGGCGTCCAGGGGATCCACGCCCAAGATGACACCTTCGCAGTCGGCCAGTCTGAGGCACATCTCTTGGGCAGAGAGGATGCGCCCCGTGTCGTTGCGCCGCACCTCCAGACCTGCCCGAGTCAAACGTTCAAACAATTCGGGATTGGCTTTGCCAAAGGAACGGGGGGTAACGAGAATGTTCATGCGCTTTTCCTTGAACAAAAGAAGATTGACATACGGTTAAAACTCTGCCTGGACACTGGAGCAAGACCTACCTGGTTCGCAGCCCCCTCTTAAAGGGGGAGGTTTTACACTATAAAGGAAATTTTGATCGAGGAGAGAAACCATTTTCGACACTTCGTAACCTTTGACCTCGTGTGGCCTGCATTCTCCACCACGCCGCCGACTCCGCTAGGATGCTGACACCTCAAAAAATATGCCGACTACGGCCAGGAAGCAAGGGAGCTGCTTGTCAACTGCTTGACACAGGACAGGGCTTCGTGTAGCCAACACCTTGTTCTTTAAAGATTATTGAGAAAAAAAAATCTTGCAAAAAATCTTGAGTCGCGTACAAAGAGGATAAAGGGAGCTTGTTATGCAAATGCCTACAGATCAAGAATTCCTTATTTTGTCCTCGATTTTGAAGCGTATAAATGACAAAAAAGACAGGGTGATGATTGTCGCTCTTTTTTCCTTGTATAAATTGAGCATTGTTTTGAGCATGAAAGAAAACAACCGTGTTATGAACATTGAATCCCTCAGGAAATTTGTCCTGGAACAATATAATGATCCCACCTATATTTTGACAGATGCCAAACTTGTCTCCTATTTTAGACTTTTGCTCGTCAATTCAAATTTTTGCGATGAAAATATTTCCAACTTAAAACGGCAATTTGTTTTTTTGGCCAAACTGTTTATGAAAGTCAGGCTGCAAAATTATCAAAAATTCCTTCTTATTGAATTTATTCGCAATATAACAACTGATTATACGCTGGAAGCCATTGAATTGAATATCAGCAGATTTTCCAGTCGCATGAAGGCATTGAAAGAGCAACTCGAGATTGCCATCCAGGCCATGCTCACTTCATCCGGCTATAAAAAAGGCTGATCCCCAAGAGTTGCTATCCCCCAAGCGTACAAGGATGGAATCATGCAGTCATTGATGACACATGCAGATTCCGCACATGTCTGTCGATATCTAGATCTGCTTGCTCAATCCATTGAGGAAAAAGAGACACGTATCGCTGAGCTTGAAAGCCTGTTTCAGGACGCCATAGTCCAAAAAGACGCCCTTGCTCAAAAATTTCAAGATCTACAAGCCCACTACACGCTCTTGCGTAACGATGTGGAGGAAAAAACTGCAATCGTGCAGAAACTGGGTGCAGAATGCCGGGCATTGCGCACCCTCGCTACGGAAAAAGATTTGCGCATCAATACCTTGGAAAGCAATTTCCGAGACGTAGCACGGCAAAGAGATCAGTATTACCACGAATTGCAAGCGGTGTTGCGAACTCAGTACAACAGACCGCAAGAAACCTCCGTTCCGCCGCGCAATACCCCAACCAATGCCAGCCCACAGGAAAAAAGTTTTTTGCAGCGATTTATGGATAGCCTAACCACCTCTTCCAGTGCGCAGGACAAAAAACAGCAAGAGGCTGCCATGCGCGCCGAAGCCATTGCCTACAGGAAACGGACACGCGGCTAGGCGCAGCGTACGCCTTAGGGCATGCAAAAAATGTCTTGTCTTGCGACACGTGGCAGGATATACAGCGGACTTCTGTCCACAACCAACACCGGCCTAACGCAGGTCGGCAAAGGAGTCTGCATGCGTCCTGCCCAAATGGCCATTGCCCCCGAAGGCTGGCCCTGTATCGGTATCACAGGTCTGGCCGCCCTGGTCTTCGCTTTTTTGGGTTGGTGGTTGCCAGCCCTGCTTTTTCTCTTCTTTTGCGCCTTTAGCCTGCACTTCTTCCGCGACCCGGAACGCGTGACGCCGCAGGGTCCAAATCTGGCCGTAAGCCCGGCAGACGGCAGAATCGTGCGCATGGAACAAAGACCCGACCCTTTCACAGACGAACCACGGATGTGCGTGAGCATTTTTATGAATGTTTTCAGCGTGCATGTAAACCGCGTTCCGGTGGCCTGCACGGTGGAGAGCATCCGCTACTTTCCAGGCAAGTTTTTCAATGCCTCCTTGGACAAAGCGTCCACGGACAACGAACGCTGTGCGTGGCAATTGCGCGACAACGAAGGTCGGCAATGGTCCATGGTGCAGATTGCCGGCCTGGTGGCCAGGCGCATTGTCTGCCGAGCCGAGGAAGGCGACAATCTTGCCCGCGGCCAGCGCTATGGAATGATCCGCTTTGGCTCGCGTGTTGACCTTTATCTGCCCCAAGGCTATGTTGCGGCCACGCAATTGGGCGAACAGGTTTATGCCGGCCAAAGCATCGTGGCTCGGCGCTCGCAGGAATGATCCCGCGCTGCCCAAGACGCTGCGGCAAGCTATGGCAGCCTTCGCGACAGGGCGAGACCGCAGCGTGACAGGACAGCGTGTGCAGAGTATCCAGGCAGCAAGTGGTGCGTAATGAATCCGGATGAAAAAAAACCACACAAGGGCGTGTATCTCCTGCCGAACATGATCACCACGACGAGCATGTTTCTCGGCTTTGTGTCCATGATCTGGGCCAATCAAGGCCGCCTTGAGGCTGCCTGTTTTGCCATTCTTCTGGCTGCGGTCATGGACGGTTTGGACGGGAAAGTTGCCCGTCTGACCAACACGGCCAGCGAGTTCGGTGTGCAATTCGATTCCCTGGCGGATCTCGTGGCCTTCGGCATTGCCCCGGCCATGCTGCTCTGGCACTGGCAACTATCGACCTTAGGGCGGGTGGGCGTGGCCGCCGCCTTTATCTATGCTGCCTGTGGCGCCCTGCGCCTAGCCCGTTTCAATGTGAGTACCGCCGCCGTCGGCAAGCGTTTCTTCATTGGCCTGCCCATCCCGGCAGGCGGCTGCACGGCGGTTTCCCTGATCTTCCTTGCCTCTGTCCTGCCCGAGGGCATCACGGTAATCATGCCCTACATGTCCTTTGTCCTGGCCGTAGGTCTAGGCGTACTCATGGTGAGCCGCGTCCGCTATTTTTCCTTTAAAGAGTACGATTTTTTACGCGCCCACCCCATCCGTAGCATGCTGGCCTTTCTCTTGGTTTTGGGCACAGTCATTTCCGCGCCGCGTCTGATGTGCTTTATCCTCTGCTTCGTCTACATCCTGGGCGGTCTCGTGTACACATTGATCATCCTGCCCCGTCGCAATCGCCAGCTCCTGCGCGCTCTTTCACCACAAAACGATTAGAAGCCTGTCCTGGCGTCATACCGCGCCATGATGGCTGGCAAGACGCCGTGGCTAGGCAAGGCAACGTAAGGAATTATTGATGTTTCAATCCAGGCCACATCCGCCCACTGACACCATCACCGTGCGGCGAGGAGCCGTGCGGATAGCCCCTCCCTGACGGATTGCCCCTCCCTAAAAAAAGATGTTACGGAAGTGGATGCCATCGGCTACGCCGTCCGTCCAGAGCATTTTTCCCTATAAAGGGGGAGGTTTCCAACCCTAAAGGAATTTTTGATGAACAACCGCATTTATTTTTTTGACACGACCCTGCGCGATGGCGAGCAGTCGCCTGGATGCACCATGAACCTCCAGGAAAAACTGCGCATCGCCCACCAGCTAGAAGTGCTGGGCGTCGACATCATGGAGGCCGGCTTTCCGGCATCCAGTCCTGGGGATTTCGAGGCCGTGCAACGCATTGCCGCGCAGGCTGGCGACATTCAGGTGGCCGGACTGGCCCGTTGCCTGGAGAGCGACATCGACACGTGCTGGGAGGCCATCAAGAACGCGCGCCGCCCGCGTATTCACGTTTTTGTTTCCACATCGCCCCTGCACATGCGCCACAAGCTGCGCAAAGAGCCTGACGAAGTGCTGGAGATGGCCGTGGCTGGGGTCAAACGCAGCGCGTCCTATGTGGACAACGTGGAATTCTCCTGCGAAGATTTTTCGCGCTCCGAGGGGGCCTTTATCTGCCGTGTTCTGGAAGCCGTCATCAAGGCCGGGGCCACAACCATCAATTTGCCGGACACTGTGGGTTACGCCGAACCCGAAGAGTTCGCAGCCAAGCTGGACTATGTCATCAAGAACACGCCTAACAGCGACAAGGCCATTTTCAGTGTGCATTGTCATGACGATCTTGGCCTGGCCGTGGCCAACACCTTGGCAGCGTTCCGCGTGGGCGTACGGCAGGCCGAGGTGACACTCTGCGGCATTGGCGAGCGCGCCGGCAATGCCTCTCTGGAAGAAGTTGTCATGAATTTGCGCGTACGCCGCGATTATTATCATCTTGAACACAATATCGTCACAGAGCAACTTTATCCCTCTTGCCGTTTGTTGTCCATGACCATCGGCCAGCCCATCGCCAATAACAAATCCATCGTGGGAGCCAATGCCTTTGCCCACGAGTCCGGCATACACCAAGACGGCATGATCAAGAATCGCGAAACCTATGAAATCATGACGCCACAGTCCGTGGGCCGGACAGTGAGCAATCTTGTCATCGGGAAACACTCTGGTCGCAATGCCGTGCGCAGTAAGTTTGAAAGCCTGGGCTACAAATTAGATGAGAACCAGCTCAGCGTGGTTTTTGAGGCAGTGAAACATCTGGCCGATCGGAAGAAAACCCTGCACGACGACGACCTCATGGCCCTGGTGCAAGAAGAAATCTACCGTGCGCCTGACCGCTTCCGTTTGCACCATGTGAGCGTATCCAGCACGGATGCCGGTGGCGTTCCGCCCACGGCTGCCGTCCTCATGGATGTGGACGGCATAGAGCGCAGTGGCGCCGGCTTTGGAGCCGGTCCCATTGATGCACTCTTCAATGTCATCAGCGATCTCGTGGGCCGCCAGCCCGAGCTGGAGCAATATGCCATCAATGCCATCACCGGCGGCACGGATGCCCTGGGCGAAGTAACGGTACGTCTACGGGAAAAAGACGTGACGGCCGCTGGTCGCGGCACACATCCTGATATCTTCGTGGCCAGCGCCCGAGCCTATGTCAACGCGCTGAACCATTTGAGCAGGATGGAGCAGGAAGGGCCGCGCCTGCACTGTCAGCACAGTTAGGTCAAAAGGAGGCTTGCATGCCGCAGACGCTTGCGCAAAAACTTTTACAGTCCCATACCGAGGACGCCATTAAACACGACGGGCAGATCGTGCAATGCCGCGTGGACATGGTGCTTGCCAACGACATTACCGGTCCTCTGGCCATCAAATCCTTTCGCGGCATGGGTGCCCAAAAGGTCTTTGACCACGAAAAAATCGCCTTGGTCATGGATCACTTCACCCCCCAGAAGGATATTGACTCTGCCAATCAGGTCATGATCAGCCGCCAATTCGCCGCAGAGCAGAACATTACGCACTATTACGAGGGCGGAACCTGTGGCGTCGAACACACGCTTTTGCCGGAGCAGGGGCTGGTTGGTCCTGGGGACGTGGTCGTGGGCGCTGACAGCCATACCTGTACCTATGGTGGCATCGGCGCCTTTGCTACGGGTATGGGTTCAACTGACATTGCCGCAGCCATGGCCCTGGGCGAAACCTGGTTCAAGGTGCCGCCCACAATACGCGTCAATATCCAGGGGAACATGCCACAGTGGCTGCGCGCCAAGGATCTCATGCTCCTGCTCATTGGCACCATCGGCGTGGACGGTGCCTTGTATAAAGCCTTGGAATTCGGTGGCAGCGTTATTGACGCACTGCCAGTGGAAGGCCGACTGTGCATGGCCAACATGGCCATCGAGGCTGGCGCCAAGGTGGGTCTCTTTGCTGCGGACGCAGCCACACGTGCATACTGTGCCGAACACAAACGCCAGGGCCATAGTCCTCTCATTGCGGCAGACCCGGACGCCAGCTATGAACGCGTCGTGGATCTGGATGTCACTGACCAGGAACCCCTGGTGGCCTGCCCGCACATCCCGTCCAATGTCAAGGGCGTCAGCGCCCTGGGCGACGTGCGCGTGCAACAGGTGGTCATCGGTTCCTGCACCAATGGCCGCATCAGCGACATGCGCGACGCGGCCCTGGTTTTGCGTGGGCGCAAGGTGGCTCGCACTGTGCGCTGCATTGTACTGCCGTCCACGCCCGAGGTTTGGCGCCAAGCGCTCCACGAAGGTCTGCTGGAAACCTTCATGGACGCCGGCTGCATTGTTGGTCCGTGTACCTGCGGACCCTGTTTGGGCGGGCATATGGGCATACTGGGCGACGGCGAGCGCGCTGTTGCCACCACCAACCGCAATTTCCGGGGACGCATGGGCAGCCTTGATTCCGAGGTCTACCTGGCCAGTCCCCTTGTTGCCGCCGCCACTGCCGTGGCGGGTGTCATAGCCAGCCCGGATCAGCTTTAAGCCGGAGAACCTTGGAGGAAGCAGCATGCACTACCATGGCAGAGTCCACAAAGTGGGCGAACACATTGATACAGACGCCATCATCCCAGCGCGTTTCCTTGTCACCAGCGACCCGGTCAAACTCGGCGCCAATTGCATGGCCGGAATTGCTCCGGACTGGGTGCAACGCGTTCGCCCTGGCGACATTCTTGTAGCCGGTCGCAATTTTGGCTGTGGTTCCTCACGCGAACATGCCCCCATTGCCATTCTCGGCGCGGGTATGCCCGTGGTCATTGGTCACAGCTTCGCACGTATTTTTTACCGCAATGCCTTCAACATGGGACTGCTGCTCATGGAAGTGGGCGACGAGGTAGACAAGCTTAGGGACGGCGACGAGCTGGAAATTGACGCCGACAAAGGCAAGATTCACGACCTGAGTACTGGGGTGGACATTGCCTGTCCGCCGCTGCCGGTTTCCATGTCCACCATTCTCGCCAGCGGCGGATTGGTAGGCTATGTAAAAAAGCGTCTCTCCAAACACGTTACAGTCCACAGCGGATAGGAGCCGTGCGGACTGCCCCTCCCTGAAGGCAGAGAATCCTGAAATGATGCCTCGGCTTCGCCGTCCGTCCATAGCGTTTTTCCCCTAAAGGGAGAGGTTTCAAACCATAAAGGAATTTTTGATGAAAAAGACCATCTGCCTTTTGCCTGGTGACGGCATAGGGCCAGAAATCATGGCCCAGGGCGTCAACGTGTTGGAGGCCTGCGCCAAAAAATTCGGGCATCAGTTCACTTTCACACATGCCTTACTGGGCGGGGCGGCCATTGATGCCTGCGGCGAACCCTTGCCAGCGGCAACCGTTCAAGCCTGCCAGGCAGCTGACGCCGTTTTCTTGGCTGCCGTCGGCGGCCCCAAATGGGACAACCTCGCCCCGCAATTGCGTCCTGAACGCGGTCTCCTGGGCATCCGCAAGGCCCTGGGCCTCTTCGCCAACCTGCGCCCGGCCATGCTTTTTCCCGAACTGGCTGGAGCCTGCCTGCTGCGTCCAGATATTGCTGCCAAGGGCCTAGATCTTATCGTCCTACGCGAACTCACCGGCGACCTCTACTATGGCGAACCACGAGGCAGAGAAGTGCGTGACGGCCAGCGCGTTGGCTATAATACCATGATTTACAGTGAGGAAGAAGTGCGTCGCATCGCCGTGGTGGCCTTTGAAACGGCGCGCAAGCGACGCAAAAAAGTCTGCTCGGTAGACAAAAGCAACGTCCTGGAAACCTCGCGCCTGTGGAAGGAAATCGTGGAAGAAACCCACGCGAGCTACCCTGACGTGGCCTTGAGCCACTTGTACGTTGACAATGCCGCCATGCAGCTCGTGCGCGATCCCTCGCAATTCGATATCATCCTCACAGGCAATATCTTCGGGGACATTCTCTCTGACGAGGCATCGGTACTCACAGGCTCCTTGGGCATGCTGCCCTCGGCTTCCGTGGGTTCAACCGGGCCGGGTCTTTTTGAACCTGTGCATGGCTCAGCGCCCGACATTGCCGGACAGGACAAGGCAAACCCCCTGGCGACCATCCTTTCCGCCGCCATGCTTTTGCGCCTGGGCCTGGACATGGAGGGAGAAGCCACAGCCGTGGAGCAGGCCGTACGCCAAACCCTGGCCGATGGCTTCCGCACTGCGGACATCATGGAGAGCGGCAAGACCCTCGTGGGCTGCACTGCAATGGGTAGCCGTGTGCTTGAACGTCTTTAGAAAAATGTCGGAAAACTGATCTGCAAGGCCACTGCCAAGACTGATAATCCCCGGTGCTGACCGGGGTTTTTTTACGCACTCAAACGCCAGATACCGTACGTTATCTACGCTACCGCTGCCGTGCTTGCACGGTTTCGCGATCTATAGCATTTTCTGCGTGGAGTTCCAGTCATGCAGCCATCAGGCTATCTCACTGTCCTCAATATCCTTGTAGCCTTCCTGGGTGTTGCCTTTGGCGTAAGCCTGCTTCCGCTAGGAATCCCCCGACTTTAGGCGGGGGAGGATGTCAACGTAAGGCCATTGCCATCGATGGCAGCGTTGCGCAAGATGTCAGAAATGACACGCGACTTGCAACGCTCTTATGGCGCATTCTGAGCTAGTGTTGCTTTGCCAGCTAATGTTGCTTTGCCGCCACGGACATGGAAATGTCCACACAGCAGGCCATGTGCAACCTTGCAGCAACAATGCGGGAAACTCCAGGATGCTGAGACGAACGCATCCCGACAGGGGGGTTGCCGGGATGCGTTCGGACGGCTCTTGGGGATTGTGTGCAGGGCAACGCAACTGACAACTGAACGAGCTTTTGCTGCTGGCGCTGTGCAGAAAACGACTCAGTCGTCTTGATCCAGAACTACTTCGGCATCGGGATGTACACGACGCAGTGCCTCGTGCATGGCAGCGGCATCGGCATAGGCTCGAAAGGGTCCCACACGTTCATCACCAGCGGCTGCCTTGTAGCGCACATAGAAGGCAGTATCTGCCTTGATGGGTCTGCCCTTGGCATCGCTGACCACTTCCAGGGCCACAGGGCCAATACCGCGTTCTTTCAAATCAATGTGCTTTGCCGCAGCGTAGGAGAGATCAATGATGCGTCCAGGCACATAGGGGCCGCGATCCGTGACGCAAACCATAACGCTCTTGCCGTTGCGCTGCTCGGTGACACGCACTACCGTGCCCAAGGGTAAGGTGCGGTGCGCGGCGGTAAAGGTGTACATGTCATAGTTCACGCCACTGGCCGTCTCGCCATTGTGGGCGTCGGCGCCATACCAGGAGGCAATACCGCGCATGACTTCACTGTCACGCGCACGCTGCAACCAGAGATTACGGTTTTGGGCCGCTGATTCTGTGCGATGACGTCGGGAAATATGTCTGTTGTGAACGTGGGCATGCTTGCGCCCTGATTTGGTGTAGCTGTGTCGGGAATGACGCACATGGTGTTTGCGCGCCGACACGCGGTGGCTATGATGCCTATCAGAGGAAATATGGTGTTTGTACCTTGCAGAAGAGGCTGCATCAGAAATCGTGGGAGAGGTCAACAGCATACAGCATGCCATGATGGCGAGGAAAAAAAACCCGCGTGTATACCTCATGGTACTTCCTTGGTTGGCGTTCGAGGCTGGCCAGCAAAATGCCGGACGGACTGCGCCCGCAGCCCTGACCCCAGGAGCCTGACACTGATGCCGACGCACGCGCCTTGCGTACTTCGCACATCGGCCCCCTAGGGGAATGCCTATTCGTATCCTCCTACGATAACACACGCCTATGTTTGTTGTCAAGACTCACCAAACTTCGTGCTTGTAACACTTGCAAGGCCCAAGCAAAGGGTGCCTCAAGTCTCTGTCTTGAGTTTGATGCATTCAATATTTCAATTATTCCAGAAAATATTGACAGCAGCTTTTGTGCAAGCTATTTGAGAGCGTTTCAAGAGATATTTGTGAATGCCGTCCGTCTAAGCACCATGTTCAGGCGGTGTTTTTCTTCATGGGCAGGCACCCTTGGACGGCTAGACGCCGCGCACTGCAATGGAGGCAGCATGGCCCGTATTACCGTGGAAGATTGTCAGGAACGCGTAGACAACCGTTTTCTGCTCGTGCAGATGGCCATAAAACGCGTGCGTCAGTATCGCGAAGGCTACGAGGCATTACTGGACACACGCAACAAGGAAGTTGTGACAGCTTTGCGTGAAATTGCCGATGGCAAAGTCATGCCTGACGACCTTAGCCTGTACGTTCCCCTTCCCGGGCAGGAATTACCCACGTGCCCTGCACAATAATGGATTTGTATTCCCCAAGGCCGTAGTGCTACAAACAGGGCACAGACGGGAGCATCATGGAACGCGATTATTACGAAGTACTAGGCGTCGGGCGAGACGCTTCAGAAGATGAGATCAAGCGGGCCTATCGCAAGATGGCTCTCAAATACCATCCGGATCACAATCCTGGCGATGCCACTGCCGAGCAAAAATTCAAGGAAGCTGCAGAGGCATATGACGTTTTGCGTGATCCGGAAAAACGCGCTCGCTACGACCGCTTTGGGCATGCCGGCGTGCAGGGCGGCGCCGGGGGCTTTGGCAGCGCTGAAGATATTTTTTCACATTTCAGCGATATATTTGGCGACCTCTTCGGTTTTTCCACTGGCGGTCATGGTTCACGGGCCATGTCCGGCGCAGATTTGCGCTACAACCTTTCCGTGACCTTTGAGCAAGCCGCCAAGGGGGCAGAAATCACCATAAAACTGCCCAAACATGTGTCCTGTCCCGAGTGCAAGGGCAGCGGAGCAGCGCCTGGCAGCAAGGCGGAAAGCTGCCGCCATTGCAACGGCACAGGGCAGGTGCGCCGCTCCCAAGGATTTTTTCAGATCGCCATGCCCTGCCCCATCTGTCAAGGTTCAGGACGCGTCATCAGCAAGCCCTGCCCCAAATGCAAAGGCGAAGGCATTATCACCGACACGCGCGAACTCGTAGTGCGCATACCCGCCGGTGTGGATACGGGCACGCGCCTGCGTGTGCGCGGCGAAGGCGAACCCGGCACGCATGGAGGGCCTCCTGGCGATCTCTATGTGGTTCTTTCCGTGGAAGAGGACAAAAGGTGGCAACGACAGGGACAGGATCTCGTCTATACCCTAGAAATCAGCTTTGTCCAGGCTGCGCTGGGCCACAGAACGGAAGTGCCCGGTTTGGATGGCCCACTGCCCCTGGAAGTTCCCAAGGGCGTTCAAAGCGGCTCCATGCTGCGACTGGCCGGCGAGGGTATGCCCTACCCCGGGCGCAGGACGCGTGGGGACATCTTGGTAGAAGTACGCGTCTTGACGCCAACCCGGCTTTCCGCACGTCAGGAAGAGCTTTTGCGTGAATTTGAGGCCGAGGCTGAAAACACGCCGCTGGAAAAGGTCAAGAAGGCTGCTAAGAAAATCTTCGGCTAAAGATACGTTGGTTTTATAGAAACCATCTTTATGTTCTATTATTTCAGTAAGTTAAAGTTACGATTCTTTTGAAAGCAGTCTGTAACTAACGTTTCCCTAGCGCAGTCACGGGTCAAGTTTGACGGATTCAACAGATGCTTTTGCCGTCTAAGTTCATGCCTGACGTTGGCAAAAGCCGGGCATTCAGGGCCTTTTCTAACGCATGCGGGCAAGGGAAAGAGCGAACCTTGCGGACTCTAATTCCCGCCGCTGCATCAAAATTTCTGCCAAAAGCGCATATGCCTCACTGGTGGCCCCGCAGAGCAAGGACTGCCTGACACAGTGTTCTGCCGTGGCAAATGCCTGTCCTGTTACTGCCAGTCGTGCGCGCAACAGCCAAACCTGTAGGCTCACGTTGGTATCAGGGGCGTCTGACATTTGGTTGGCCATGGAAATATCGGCAAGTCGTACATGTAGATCCCGCAAGCGGTCAGCATCCGCCTTACGTCCATGTACCTCGTCGTTCACGGCGTGCAATGCCTCCTTACATCTACCGGGGGCGATACCGCCGGTTGCTGGGCGGTTGAGACGCAGATGAGGCTTTGCCAACAATGCCTGCACCGGGGCCTCAAAGTGACGAAGTCTGCCATCTTCTGCTGTGGGCCGATGGATATGGTCGTCAAATTCCCGCATACTACGGGGAATTTGTACCGGATTGCCTCTGGCGACCTTTATGGAAAAATCATCGCGAGATTTGAAGTAATAGTGATTGACAGCCAGAAGTCGCGTATGGGGAATGGTGAAAGGGAACGCGTCAGGAATGGGGAACCGCTCTGGATCAACACACTGCCATCCCCGACGCAGGCTAAAGGAGTGCGGTGTGGCGCTGGCGCGCACAGTTCTCGGCTGGACAATACTCTTGATATGTATGTCATCTTCCAGGCATTGCCGATAGTTGGCAATGACCAGTCCTTGCGAGCGTCTTTCATGCCCGGCCCATGAAAAGCGCCTAGGACGCTGTTTGCGCTGGCTTCAGGGAGTGCATGTTGATCTGCTGCGGGCCATCGGCATTCTGCGGCACTTGCAGTCCCAAGCGGGCCTCATGGTTGATGATGATGGGACCGGTCAGGTTCAAGGCCGCTTCCTCGGGCGCGCCAGCCGGAATGGAGACCGTCACCAGCACGGCCGCCTGCTCCAGGGCGTCAATGCGCAAAAGTTGCTTTTCCGCTGCGCCCAAGACCGGGGTAAAGCGAGACCTGTCGAGAAAGCTGTAGGGATCAGCCACCAGCAGCCCCACCACAGGGGATTGCACACTCTGCAAAATCAACAGTGGTGCCTCGGGACGAATCTGCAGCAGGATGAATTCATGTTCCTGCTCGAAACCAGCTAACCCCTGGGGGAAATGCACAATTTTGTCAACGTCGATGCATCTACGCCCCAGACGGGTGTCTATCTCTCGTTCTGTGTTCCGTTCCATAATTCGGCAGCCACCATGAGGTCATTGTTACTGGTTTCAAGTGCGCGGCGGTTTTCTTCAATGACTTTTCGGTACACTTCCTCACGATACACGGTTGTATCGCTGGGCACATCAAGGCCGATCTTGACCTGCTTTCCCTGCATCCCCAAAACGGTTATGCGTATTTTGTCGCCCAGATAGAGACTTTCCCCCGGGCGTCGCGTCAGTATCAACATATCTGCTTCCGTACCGTATTGGCGGTAATCATTGCACTTTCCAGCGCGCTCGAACGGAAAACATCCGCACGGCCTGACTCAGCCAGTCATCAGCCATCACAAATAATTGGCCAGATTCATCTGCATAATCTTGGAGGAAGATTGCAGTACGGTCTGGTATGTGAGCTGTTGCTGCGTGAGCTTGGTCAGCAATTCCGTCAAATCAATATCTTCAGTATAACTCAAACGTTCCTGTTGGTCTACCTTCTGGAAGCTCAAGACGTCGGAAATGGTCTCGATGCGATTTTCCATGCCGCCGATGCGCGCACATTCTGTGAGGATATGCTGCTGGACGGAATCGATTCTGGCCAGGGTGCGCTGACAGCCTTCCTGATTGTTATTTTCAAGATAGGCGACGAAATCGCCCACCATGCCGAAGAGGTCTTCTTCTGCGGGCAATTCCGGCTTGCCGTCGTACTCGCCGCCAAAAATGTCCTTGCCCACATTGTTCAGGGAAATATACGACCCTTTCATAACTTCCAGATTAAATTCGCCACGATGACTGCGCACAAGAACCTGCGCCCCTTCTGCCACGCTCTCGCCCTCCACGTCAACATAGCCGCCAGGAACAAGTAGGTGCAAGGTGCTGTTGCCCGTGGTGCTTGCCGTGGCCGGTACCCAGCTAGAGCCGCTGTCCGTGCTGTACGAATAGCTGACGGTTGCATCGGCGGCTGTGAGGTCGGCATCACTGTCCAGACGCACCAGCATGTTGCTGCCAAAGGTGCCGGCTGCGCTTGCCGTCACGCCAGAGTCACCCAGAACCGTAACTTCAAGGGTGTCGCTGTCATCGCCCTGATACAGGGCCTGTGGACGAACATAGACAAGGGTGCCATTGTCAGCTCCTGGCCCGGCGTCCACATCGGCAGCCTGCACGGCCAGATCCGCCTTCATCGTCACCTGAACCCCATTGCCCAAATCCAGGCGTGCCCCAGCCACGCTCGTATTGCGTCCCAGCGCAAGCTGCACATTGTCCGTCGTGATCGTGCCGTCGTGCCAGGTCTCGCCGCCATCATCGGACCAGCGATAGCTTGGCAAATCACTCAGTACGCCATCCTGGGTGAATTGTATCACAAGGGACGTGTCGCATGCGCCTTCCACGAGATACTCACCGCTCTCAATGGCCGCGTTCCAGTTCTCATCCCAACTGCACAGGCCCAATCCTTCCTCGAAGGCTTTGGAATCATAAATGTGGCCGGCGAAAATGCTCTTGCCCTCAAACTCGGTATTGGCCAGGTTGATAAACTGACTGAAGAGCTGGCGAGCCTCAAAGCCCATCTGCTTGCGGTTTTCCGCCGTATAGCTGCCCGTAGATGCCTGTTCCGCCAAACTCTTGAGTTCGGTAAGGACGGTACTGACCTGTGTGCCCAAGACATTGTCTGCCAGTGTGAGCAAGCCCTTGGCCATATCCACATTGCTCTGGTACTGGGTAGTGGCACTGATGTCGTTTCTCGTCATGAGGACACGGTACATGCCGGCGGGATCGTCCGACGGACGGTTGATCTTCTTCTGGGTGGAACCCTGTTCGTTGCTCTCCATGTAGGCCGAGAGGGACTTCTGCATCTGCCCCATCATGGTGCGGTACATGACATTTTGCGTGACGCGAAGCGACATGGCGGACTCCCTATTGCTTGAGGCCAAGAATGGTGTTCAGCATCTGGTCGGCCGTGGTAATCAGCTTGGCGGCGGCCGTATAGGCATGCTGGTACTTGATCAAATTGGACATTTCTTCATCCAGATTCACACCGCTCACGGACTGCACCTGGTAGTTGAGGTCTTCGGTGAGCGCCGTATGGTATTCCGCATTGGTGTTGGCCAGGCGGGTATCCGCGCCCACGGTGGCCACATGGTTGGCATAGTACTGGCTGATGGTCTGATTTCCTGCGCTCTTCCATACGGTGGAAATACGCACGGTGGTATCTGCCAACTTGCCGATTTCTACGGCATTGGCATTGTCGCCGCGCTGCACTTGCTCCTGAAAGCCCAGATCTTGCTGCGGGTTGACCTTGGAGGCTGCCAAATAATTGAGATTACTGTGCAACTGGGTATTGACAGCCAGGTCACTGGCGCTGCTGCCGGTGAAAAAGGTGTTCAGGCCCAAAGCCGCCATGAGACCAGTGCTGTCCGTGCCAAAAGCAAATTGCAGGCCAAGGCTGGAGTCGGTTCCCATGATCAACTTGCCGTCCTGGATCTGAATCGCATTGTTGTTCTGAAAGGGATTTATGGACGTCCCTTCGGGAGTGGTCACGGTAATCCCCTGCAGGTTGGTAGCCACTTGCGCAAGCGTATCCGTGGTGGAGAAATTCAGAACGCCCGTCCCCATGTAGTCGCCAGTGATTTTGTCGTAAAAGTAAAAATTGACATAGCCGTCCTGCAGACGATCCCAGTTGGGCAGAATGGACTGCGCCGAACCCAGTTCCGCTTCCGTATTGCCCACTGTCTGTTGGCCCTGGGCATAGTCCATGAGGACATTGCCCGCACCCTGACTGTGGATGCGGTTCACTTCCCAGATCAACGCCTTGGCCGTGGCGTCCAGTTCGTCGAGATAGCGACCGCAGTTGTCGTCGCGGACGTTGAAATAGGCAGCCAGGGAACCGCCGTAGACGCGGTCGGGATTGTCCGTGCCGTCAAAACGCACTTGCGGCGTGATATTCTGCGGCCCGCGTGTGGGTTCTACCCAATACAGTCCCGACTTGGGCACAATTTCAAAGCGATCGCCAACGGTGAAATTGTCTGCCGAGCTGAAATCTATAGTCAAATTCTTGACAAGGATGCTGTCGGTGCGGTCATTGCCTTCCAAATCCAGCGTCGTGGTATCTTCATTGGTAATGGTATAGTGCAGTTCGTCGCCATCGTCATCGCGCAACCACGTTCTGCCGCCGTCCATGGACACGCGGAACGTGGGATTAGTGCTGGCTCCCGCCGCACCTGCGGAGCCACCGCTGTAGATTTCCAACAAATACTCATGGCTGTCCTCACCCACAAAGCCCACCGTGCCCGCATAGTTTGACTCGGGCATAAGGTTTTCTTCCGAGCGCGCCGCCAGGAAGTCCAGGCTGTAGGCGTCGGAGCCAATGACCAAGGGCTGGCCAGTGCTGAGCTTGACGGTATAATCGCCCTTACCGTGGTCGTTGGTATCCACATTGACCAGTGTGGCCAGTTCTCGCACCATCTGGTCGCGCTTGTCCAGCAAATCGTTGGGGTTGCTGATCTCTTCCACCGTCGTACTGTTGATTTGCCGATTGATATCGGCAATGGCCACAGCGATTTCGTTGACGCGGTTGACGTCCTGACGGATGGAGACGTCCAACTCATTCTGCATGGCATCGATGCTCTTGATCGTGCTACCGAAGAGATCGTTCAGCGTGTCAGCGTAGGCAAGCAGAGAACCTCGACTGGCCATGTCATTGGGGCGCTGCGCCAGATCCTGCCAGGCAGTGAAAAAATCATCAAGAGCAGAGCTGATGCCCACACGATTGGCTTCGTTAAAAATATTTTCCACCGACGCCATGATGGTACTTTGCTCGTTCCAACGCGAGGAATTTGTGGACTGCCGCACATAACTGTTTTCCAGAAAAGCGTCGAACATGCGCAGAATCTGCTGCGCATTGACTCCCTGCCCCTCGCCGCCCGGTTTTGTCAGTAACGTACCCGCGTCACGTTGATCTACATAGCGCCGAGTGTACCCTTCGGTATCGGCATTGGCGATATTACTGCCAGTAACGGCAATCCAGGCTTGGGTTGCACTGAGGGCCGAATTTCCAATATTGAGCAGTCCGCTGAGCATGACCTACAACCTCCCTGAAATGATCGCCGCCTGTGGATGCTGGCGCACACGCATGCCACCGCGGCGACCGTAGGTTTGCGCGTGGAATGGCATGACCTGCTGCGTGAAGGCATTGAGATTGCGACTGCTCTGATCCAGCAGGGCTAGCGAAAGCGTACTGTTGCGCGATGCCTGGCGCGCCACTTGCTGCTCACCGGCATCAATATCAAGCAATATTTGCAGCAAGGCAGATGCCTGTTCTTCCGGTAACATGGCGGCATACTCACGAGCGCGCACCCCATTCAATCCCTTCATGACCATGGTCTTCTCCACGGCCAGCTGTCGGATAAGTTCCTGAATGGAAAATTCCAGGGAACAAACGGCGTCCAACTTGCGGCCCATGATGGAACGGTATTCTTCTTCCAGCAGGTCGTGCAAAAGCTGGAGCGCCTTGTGTTGGCGAGAAAGTGATCCATAGATTATGCTGTACATGAGAACCTCTTTGGAGCGCGTATTCCCGACCGTCGGATTTCTGGCAGACCGGGGTTCAAACCTTTACTCCGTCACACATCAAGCAAAATCCATTCCAATCATTGTTTGACAAGCCCTTGCTGCCTTGAGGACGCTACAAAAGAGATGGCAATGCCCGCCAGCCCTGTGCCCACACCTTGCCAAACGGTTTTGTTCTGGTTACATCTAAAAAATTGCATGACAATTTTTTAACAGTCTCCTGACGTCAACGCCGATTGTCGGCACGTCTCAGGAAAAAGCCACGCCCGCTTCCCTGCGGGCTCAGTCCCTGAACCTCCCTAAGATTTGGGACGCACAGGAAACCACAGCGTGAGGACGCCATGAAACATCTTTGCATTGCCTGTTCGTGGATTATGCTTAGCCTGCTTGTTGCCTGCGGACCGAGCAACAACATCCGGCTTTTACCGCCAACACCGCCCAAAACAGTCGTTATCCCATCGCCCAACGCGCCGCGCGTCACCGTGGTTGCCTTTCAGGACAAGAGGCAGGATCAGTCAATCATCGGCATTCGCCGTGACAAAAGCGCATTTGTAACCTCTGACAATGTGTCCCATTGGTTCAGCAAGGTTCTGGCTGAAGAGCTGGCCCGCCACGGCCTGCAGGTTGCCTTGGCTCTGAGTGTGGACGAAGCCCGCAAAGCAAATCCCGACTATCTCGTAACCGGCCACATCACCGAGGCCATGCTCAAGGAAAGCTCGGCCATGGAAATGACCGCATCCCTTGGCGTGAGCTATACGCTGGCCAACAGACTCAAGCGTCTTGTACAGGAGTCACCCAGCAATGCGCAGACGCGCACCAGTCTGCCCTCGGGCGACGTCGGCGATAAGCTCCTGTTGGAAACGCTGCAAGGACTCACCAAGAGTATGGCGCAGAAAATCATACAGGCCATTTTCCCCAAGAAGTAAAACCTGCATGTTGCCAAGTTCCATCCTGCACGGTCTGTCGTCCTGCGTTTTTCTGGGGACGCTCTGTTTTCTGAATTTGAACGTCTGTCTCGGCGCTACCCTTCTGGCTGCAGACTTTGCTTTTTCGCCACAATCCTCTGACGAGGACAAACATCCCGCTTCCAGGAATGCGGCGCTCCCCCTGGAAATCAGCGCCAGCGCGAGCTGTCCCCTGGCATGTCCGTCGCCGCGTCCCGTGCGTGCTTGTGCTGCAGCCCTGGCTCGGTTAAAGGTTTTGGCCTTAGCAGTGAATACGCTGCCTGACACCTGGGATTGGCGCGCGGGACTGCCGGACACGCTAGATCGTCGGGTCTGCATTCTCCTTCTCTGCACCTTGGCAGATGCCGTGGCCGAAGGCCAGGGGCAGCGCGTCACAGTGACCTTGCGCCCACGCCCCAAGGCGAAGGTGGACATTGTCTGGCTGTTGCGCCATCCCGAAGCATTGACCTTGCAAGAGCAGCTTTTGCAGGAGATGGAAGCCCGTTTGGGTGACCTTATCAAGATAGCCCGACGAGACGACGGGCCTCGTCGGACATTTGGCTGGGGAGGAACATGGCACAGGGCTACCGTGCCTTCAAAGGCCAACGAGCCATCCGATGCGGCTACCATTGTGGCCGACGAACTAGAACAAGCCGCCAGCAGGCTGGAAGCCGTCATGGCCATACAGGATGTCCTGCATCCCGTGGCGGAAGGCTGGCTTGTGCGGCCCAATGCTCTGTCCGCGCTGCAACACGCGGTACATGTTCTTCCAGAGCAGGCACTGTTCTGGCTTTTGCTGGCCGAAGCGCAGTTGCAGGTCGGTCTGCCCCAGGGCTGCGTGGACTCCAGTTCCAGGGCCGTGCAGTTAGCACCGACCTTGCAACGCGCCCGCTACATTCGGGCGCTGGCCCTTTGGCGTCTGCAACAGTTGGCCCTGGCAGAAGTAGACCTTGACGCCGAACTGGACTTGCTGCAGGAGGCGGATCGGTCGACGCGTGCGGCCAGATTACGGACTCGCGGCGCCGTACGCATGTTGCGACGCAACGAAGCGGGCATGTGCGCAGATTTTTTTGCAGCCTGCGCCTTGGGCGACTGCGAGGGTTTGTCCCTGGTCAGAAAAAACCAACAATGCCTGGAAGCAGAACCAAGGTGAAGGAGAAGGAAGTTTTGATGCGTTACCGTTCCCTGCTCAAGGTGTATGGCCATATCCATCCGGCAGACGCCACCCTGTTTAGCGCGCTGAAAGATGCCTGCGCTGCGGCCCTGCCGGATAATGACGACATTCCCTTGCTGGAGCAGGAGGGCGACCTTGTGCGCATTTCCTTTGAAGGCGCGTTTTTTCCCGTGGAAGAGGTGTTGGCGGCAGTGCAAACGCGACTCCTACCAGAACATCAGGGCAAGCTCGATGTCCTGGACATGGATGCCTGGCGTCTTGTGCGCCATGTGTTCCGGGCAGGCCGCGTGGAAAGCCGGAGCGGTTCCCTGAACCAGGTTCTGGAGTATTCAGGCCATTAGCGCAGTTTCCGAAAAAAGCACAGCTGCTTGTGGCGGTCAAGCCCCCCTTGTTTCTCCGCGCAAATGCGGCTACCCTGCACGCCATGTCGCATCCCACATTTACTCTTGAACATACCGACGGCGCGGCCAGGGCCGGTGTGCTGCGTACGGCGCACGGCGTCATTCCCACCCCCATCTTCATGCCCGTGGGTACTGTGGGCAGCGTCAAGGCATTGGCGCCGGACGACCTAGCGGCCATACATGCCCCCCTCATCCTGGGAAACACCTACCATCTCTACCTGCGTCCTGGCGATGCCCTCGTGGCCAGGCATGGCGGCCTGCACGGCTTTGCCTCCTGGCCCGGTTCCATCCTCACGGACAGCGGCGGCTATCAGGTCTTCAGTCTCAGCGCATTGCGCAAAATCCGCGAGGAAGGCGTGGAGTTTCGCTCACACCTGGACGGGTCGCGCCACCTCTTCACGCCCGAGAAGGTCATTGCCATCCAGCGCAACCTCAATGCGGATATCATGATGGTGCTGGACGAATGCATTCCCTACAACGCGGACAGAACCTATGCCGAGCGCTCTCTGCAGCTGACACTGCGCTGGGCCTGGCGCGCCCGCGATGCATATCCGGCTGGCACGGCGCACAATCTGCTTTTTGCCATCGTTCAGGGCGGTTTTTTCAAGGATTTGCGCGAACGTTGCGTTTCGGATCTGTGCGCCGGAGATTTTGACGGCTTCGCCATTGGCGGATTGTCCGTGGGCGAACCCAAGGCACTCATGTATGAACTGCTCTTCCATACGGCCCCCTTGCTGCCCACGGATAAACCGCGCTATCTCATGGGCGTGGGAACGCCGCTGGACATTGCCACGGGCATCAAGGCCGGCGTGGACATGTTCGACTGTGTGCTGCCCACACGCAATGCCCGCAACGGCACGCTCTACACATCCGTGGGCAAGATCAACATCAAGCGCAGGGAATATGCTGAAGACGACGGCCCGCTGGATCCTCTTTGCGACTGCTATGCCTGCCACACATTTTCGCGGGCCTATTTGCGTCACCTCTTTGTGAGCAAGGAACTGCTCTCCTTTCGCCTCAATTCCCTGCACAATCTGACGTATTTTCTCCGCCTCGTGCGCGAGGCAAGACAGGCCATCGTAGACGGTTGCTATGACCGATTTCTGGCTCATGTGGCGAATCTCTACCCGGAAGAAGCAGAGCGCGCGTCCCTCGCCTAGCGCGTATTGACTTTTCTAGACGTCCCGCGCTCAAGCCACGGGAGCAATCACCTCGGCCTGCATGGCCGCGTATTTTTCCTCATACAGACGCTGCAGCAACCTATCTCTCCAAGCCTGGGCCGCACGCAGCTTGCGCCTGATGAGCGTCTGTCCTTGTTCCTGCTGTTCCAGATGGCGCAGGGCCTTGGCAGCGTCCTCGAATATCCACGCTTCCGCAGCTCCGGCACGGCCTTGCAGGGACAGTATCTTGGCATACCAGCGTCTGTCCTTGGTCACGAAGGCTATGTTCTGATACAGAAGCACGGCCAGCCTGATATTGCCCTGCTCTTCTGCCAGTTGGGCCAGATGTTTTCTGCCCCTGAACCACAGGGGATTTTCCACAATGAGCTGCTGCCAAACATCCAAAGGTTTGCCTTCGACTTCGGCCAGCAGGGCCTGTTCTTCGCTCTCGGACATGCGTAAGGCAATGTCCAAATCTCCCGCCACAAAGGGTTCAAAACCGTCGCGCAGGCCATGGATGTGCAAATCCGGCTGGAAGAGTTTGCCGCAGCGTCGTTGCAAAATGCGTGCGTTGTCGTCATTGGCCCTTCCCCTGCCCGGAGTCTGACTCTCCAAATGGTAGATAACGGATTGCGGAAGACACTTGAATTTCAATCCTTTGCTGGCCAGGCGCAGACAGAGATCCACATCCTCAAAGCCATTACGATACTCCTCCCAGAATCCCCCGGCCTGGGCAAAAAGGGTAGCAGGCAGCATGAGCGCTGCGGCCGTGAGGGTTTGGACAAAACGTTCTTTGCCCACGGCCTTGTGCTGGGAGGGAAAATGCCTATACAAATGTATGGGATGCAAGGTTGTAAAGACGACGCCCACATGCTGCACGGTCTTATTGGCGTACAGAAGGAGCGGACCCGTGCCAGCCAGATGGCGCTCTCTTTGCAATGCCTCAACCAGGGGTGGGGCCCAACCCTCTGTGAGAATCGTGTCATTGTTCAAAAAAAAGAGCAGGGGCGCCCGTGCCTGTGCCGCTCCCAGGTTGCAGGCAGGTCCAAAATTCTTATTTACGGGCAGGCGCAGGGCCAGGAAATGCCCGCCAAACAGGGCTTTGCCCAAGCTATCCAATTCCGTCACGGTTTCGTCTGAAGAACCATTGTCAACAACGAGAACCTCAAAAGGATATTCAGAAGTGCAGGCCCGCAGACTGCGCAGACACTGTTCCGTAAGGTGCCATTTGTTGCAGACGGGTATGATCACGGAAAAGGCCACGTCGATTTCGTTCATGCTTCCTCCTGCCTTGCACTAGGCTTTTGCCTGGCGCAGGGTACACTGTCTTGACGGCCTGGACAAGGCATCATATGTTTCCCCTCCACAGTCTGCTCCATCTGCCACCTGAATTCTGAAAGAGCAGCCAAGCACTAAGGTAATTCCGATGAAAAGGACACCAATGCAAGGAGAACTCTGATGCGCAATATGAATGATCTTCTGCGCCAGGCGCAGATCATGCAGGGCAAGCTCGCCAAACTGCAACAGGAATTGCAGGAACGTACCTATGAGGCCGCCAGCGGGGGCGGCATGGTCACGGCGGTGGTTTCCGGCAAGCAGGAACTGCGCAAGCTCAGCATCGACCCCAAGGCCCTGGCAGACGGCGACGTGGACATGCTGCAAGACCTGATCATGGCAGCAGTCAACGAAGCCGGACGAATTGCCAGAGAAACGGCTGAACGTGAAATGAGCGCCCTTTCCGGCGGCATCAAGCTGCCCGGCATGTTCTGATGCGTAACCACATCCCCGAGCCGCTCAAAGCCTTGGTCGATCAACTGGCCCGCCTGCCGGGCCTGGGTCCCAAGTCAGCCCTGCGCGTGGCCATGACCCTGCTCAAGTGGCCCGTGGCCGAAACGCGTCGGCTGGGACAGGGCATTCATGACCTGCGCGACAACCTGCACCTCTGCTCACGCTGCGGCGGCCTTTCTGCCCAGGATCCCTGTACAATCTGCGCGGATACGCAACGTGAACGCGACACACTGTGTCTCGTGGCGGAATGGGACAGCCTCCTGGCCCTGGATCAAGGCGGCTTTTACCACGGTCAGTACATGATTCTGGGCGGTCTCTTGGCGCCCCTGGAACGCGTGGATGCAGACTGCCTGGACATGAATCGCCTCCTGGCCCGCCTGGCCGAGGGCGAGGTACGCGAACTCATCCTGGCGCTTGGGGCGACCATCGAAGCCGAAAACACTGCCTCTTATGTGCGGCGCATGGTGCGCGAGCAATATCCACACGTACGCATCACACGTCTTGCGCAGGGCATTCCCCTGGGCGCTGAAGTCAAGTATATGGACAAAGAAACCCTGCGCCAATCGCTCCAATTTCGGCAGAATATTTGAGGATGCGGCAATGGCTCATGTTTGGCCCATGGCCCTGGTTGTCTTTTCTAACATTCTGTACAATGTGGCTTCCAAATCCCTGCCCAGAGATTGCAGCCCCTTCGTGGCCCTCGTCGTCACCTACATCACGGCGGCATGTCTTTCTCTGGCGGGTTTTTGCTTCCTTGATGCGCCCAAAAATCTTGTCCAGGCATTTCAGAAGGTCAACTGGGCGGGCATGGCCCTGGGCTTCTCCATGGTCGGCCTGGAAATCGGCTTTATCTTCATCTATCGCTCCGGCTGGAAAATCAGCACCGCCTCGCTCGTGGCCAATGTCTTGCTGGCCCTGGCCCTGCTGGCCGTGGGCTTGGTGTGCTATCACGAAAGCCTCTGCCTGCAGGAAGTCGTCGGCGTGGCGGTCTGCCTTGCAGGCGTCATCATCCTGATGACAGCGCGATGAGGAGGAAGCATTGCACGCGTCACGGTATCCTGGCGCGCTTCACTCATCGCGCAGTCTTCGGGAAAGTAATTCCCGTAAAACCTCACCAGGCTGGCGTCCAGCGTAGACAATGGCATACACGGCGTCCGTCAGCGGGGCGTCCACACCCATGCGTTGCGCCATGTCATGCACGGCCTGCGTGGTCGCCACGCCTTCGGCCACCATGCCAAGACTGGCCGTGATGTCCTGCAGCTTTTCACCTCGTCCCAAACGCAAACCCACCTGACGATTGCGCGACAGGTCGCCCGTACACGTCAGCACAAGATCACCAAGTCCCGAAAGGCCCATGAATGTGCGCGCTTGCGCCCCTCTGGCCACGCCCAAACGGCGCATTTCGGCAAGTCCACGCGTCACCAGGGCCGCACGGCTGTTCAGGCCAAGACCAAGGCCGTCACAGACGCCGGCGGCAATGGCCATGACGTTTTTCAGCGCCCCCCCCAATTCCACGCCTGTCACGTCCTGGCTGGAATAGCAGCGGAACGTGCCAGAGGAAAAGAGGTCGCGCAGCGTATGCCCCTGATCCGTGTTTTTGCAGGCCAAGACCACAGCCGTGGGCAGGCCACGGAGAACATCGGCAGCAAAGGATGGGCCTGAAAGCGCGGCATAGGTCGGATTGAGCGCGGCCAATGTCTGCTCAACCACCTGGGAAC
The DNA here is from genome assembly GCA_017454855.1 of Desulfovibrio sp. Classification (GTDB taxonomy): domain Bacteria; phylum Desulfobacterota; class Desulfovibrionia; order Desulfovibrionales; family Desulfovibrionaceae; genus Desulfovibrio. Next base: position 4,121 of record JAFTCE010000090.1, on the reverse strand, counting down.
AAGTACAATATGTGCCGATCTCCAATCCCTTGGCGGCATTGACCAGGGTCAGGCCCGGAAGGAAACAGGCCGCGTACTCCTTCAGCCAGGCGCGCAGCCTTTGACAGGGGATGGCCAGCACGAGCAGGGGTGCGGCCAAAACTGCCACATCGGTGGTGGCCCGGAGAACCGTGTGCAGGGGCAGACCTGGCAAGTAGCGGGGATTCTCCCTGCGCGTATTGATGGCTTCTGCCAGGGCTGCGTCGCGCAGCCAGAGGCAGGGCCGATGTCCATTGACGGCGAGCAGATGAGCCAGCGCTGTACCCCAGCTCCCGCCACCGGCAACGGTTATGGCGTTTTCAGGCATAGAGCCTCACTTGTTCTGCATTCATGTTTGTCTCTTTTCAGGGTGCATTTTCCATCCCTAGCTTGTCAAGAAGAAATGCCTACCATGCAGCGACCTCGCCACGCGCAGTGTTGACCGTCGCCCTGTGTGCCTTACATGGCCATGCTGGCGTGTGCGCAACAGAGCAAGATTTGCCCATGCCTACCCCAAGCGCCTTTTCTTGACGTCCTATCCTGGTATTCTTTGCCTGCATTCTTCGCCTGCACTGCCGCAGTATGCTCCTGAAGCTCGAAGCTGTGTCACGATAGCTGTCAAAATATTGCCTTTAATTCACTTTTTAGAAACATATACTCCTCCTTCTACGTCCAAGAATGAAAAATTAAACAATGGCCCGCTTTTTGCTTGTCTTGTAACAACTCGCTGCAAAAATTGGAGGGGCACCTATGTCGCTCGTTATCAATCATAATATGATGGCTGCCAACGTGGCCAGGAATCTGAACTCACATTACAGCAACCTCGCCCAGTCCACGCAAAGGCTATCCACGGGAATGCGCGTCAATTCAGCTGCTGACGACGCGGCAGGGCTGGCCATCCGTGAATTACAGCGGGCGGATATCGCGGCCTTCCAACAGGGTGCGCGCAATGCCAATGACGCTATTTCTCTCATTCAGGTCGCCGACGGTTCGCTGGGCATCATTGACGAAAAGCTTGTTCGCATGAAGGAACTCGCCGAGCAGGCAGCCACAGGCACCTATGATTCCACCCAACGCCTGATGATCGAATCCGAATATCAGGCCATGGCCTCGGAAATCACGCGTATTGCCCTCTCTACAGATTTCAACGGCGTCCATTTGCTTAACGGCAACCTGTCTGGTGCTGCTCACGATGGCAGCGGCGTTACGGCCTCGGGCAAGCTGAAGATTCACTTTGGTCCGGGCAATGATGCGGCAGAAGACTACTATTATATCACCATTGGCGACTGTACGGCATCAGCCTTGGGCGTGGGTAATCAGGGCGTTCAGGGTACGCCGGGCTATACCATATCCACGCAGGAGGCTGCGCAAGAGAGTCTTGTGGCCTTATCCGAAGCCATTGTCTCCAAGGATAAGATCCGTGCCCATCTCGGCGCCTTGCAAAACCGCCTGGAAAATACCATAACCAATCTGAACACACAGGCTGAAAACTTGCAGGCGGCCGAATCGCGCATCTCAGATGTTGACGTGGCCACGGAAATGACGGAATTTGTCCGTCAGCAGATTTTGAGTCAGGCCGCCGTTGCCATGTTGGCCCAAGCCAACTCCTTGCCACAGATGGCCATGCAGCTCATCGGCGGATAAGGCATATAACGCGGATAAGAACTTTTTCTGTCCTGCCGACGCGGATGTTCAGTGACGGCAGGACAAGGGTTCAATGAACGCATAGGAGAAAACAATGCTCGACGCCATTCAGCATATGCCGATTACTTCCGTGAATAGCGTGTACGGGACACAGAACCAGGTGCAGCTCTTGCGCCAGCCGCAAGCCCAGACCGCATCAATGAACGACGTGAACCATGTCAAAAACCCGCAGCTCATGACCGACGAGGATATTGATTCTGCCATGTCTGTGGTTCGGAACTCGGTGCAGCAAAGTGCTGCCGAAGCCCTGTCCGTGCATGGGGGACTGGATTACAGCCGCGTCATGGCCTTGCTGGCCGACGTGTAGGGGTATGTTCCAGCTAGATTTCGGGAGTATGTCCATTTTGGAAGCGTACGAATAATTCTGAACGTTATCCCGATTTCTCTGGACAGAAACATACGGAACGATCAGCGTCCAGGCGGTCAAGGACAAACTTCTTCCATCCCTGCGGATCGGACGCAATCTTGTAGGGATCATGGTTCGGCGGCGTCCAGCCGTCGATCTTGCCGATGTAGGCCCCGGCGTCGTTGAGCTGGAGCCGTGATTGCTCCGTGTAGCGGGCAAAGATGTCCACCACCTGCTGCACGATCGCATCCTGTGACGTGCCCGGTTCGCGCATCTCCCGAAACACGGCGTCATGAAACGCCTCGTCCTCCCGAATGAGTTGCATGGCCCCGTCAATGCCATCCAGCTCGCGCAACATGCCGCCTGCCCTGGCACGATAGATTCCCGCGCGCAGGGCAGAGACAGATTGCCGTCCGCCTTCTCTATTGTTAACGGAACGACGACCATTGATCCATTGTCATCACGCAGCCCGACAACAAAAACAATATCCCCCGCTTGTACCTTGGCCTGATAGTCTCTGTTAAATACAGAAGGGTTCAATATCGCCAATGGATCAGCAATGGCTTCTGGCAATTGGGTAAAAACACGCTCCGACATTGCAGAATGTCCCATCCTTTCCAGGGGTGTGAACGCCTGCCTGAAGGTATGCTCTGAAACGTATATGCGTCTTTTTTGTGCTGATTTCGTGACATTGCTGTCGATAGCGTCCGTCAAGGTAGTGTAAATACATTTCCCCTGCCTTGTGGTCAGCAACGCACCATGTTTTTGTGCTTATGCCGCTGCGAGTTCCTTGGCTGCATTGATAAGCCGCTCCAGAGACTCCTTGGGCATGTACCTGTCCTGGAGCAGCCACTCGTCATTTTGTTCCATGAGTACCGCGCCGATGAGCCGTACTATTGAGGCGTTACAGGGAAAGATGCCCCCCCACGGCGCTGCGGCGCTTTACCTCCTTGTTCAGACGCTCCAGAGGATTGGTGCTGTATATCTTGGCCCAGTGATTTTGTGGAAAATCCCTATAGGCAAGAACCTCTGACTCACTGTTGTCCCTGAAGACGGCAAGACGAGACCATTTTTTCTCCAAGGATCGGGCGCACGAGTCCCTCAACTTTTCTCGCGGTAAACCTTGCAACAAGGTGCCTTTCTCAGACAGAAAGCTCCTTGCTGCTGATGGCTTCAGGGTTGTGCCAAAAAATTTGACCCTATCAATGGCAATGAGGTGGCTCATTTTTTTAATGATCGAAAATATTTTCGACCGTTTCAGGTGGATCACTTTGTAATGATCACAAGTGGTCTACTTTCAAATGCGCACAAGGATCACTTTCAAATGGACATTCATACACGCGGAGCGGGCGTTCGTCGGCAAGATTCAAGAGCAGCGCGAAGATGTTGTAAAAGCCGTTTTAGAGTATATCGATCGGGGTACGACGGAATTTTGTCCTGCCGGTTCCGATGGACAAGTCCGAAGGGCGGCGCGGCGGTTTTTGCTGTCTGCGGCTGCCGGAGAGCTGGCTGCAAAGTGGGGCATCCTGCCCTGGCCGGAAGGCGCGGCAACCGAAGCAATTCGAACATGTTTCAATTCCTGGCTTGAAGAGCGCGGCGGCTGTGGGGCGCAAGAGGACACTGCCATCATCCAGAGCGTTCGATTATTCCTTGAACTTCATGGGCAGTCACGTTTTCAGGACATAGCCAAGCCGGATGAGAAAATCATCAATCGCGCTGGCTTTCGGTTCGACAGAGACGGGCAGACGTACTTCCTAGTTCTGTCGGAGGTATTCAGAACCGAAGTCTGTCGGGGCCATAACCTGCGGTGTGCCGTCAAGGTGTGAGGTGGCCCCGTTTATTCGACAGCACCCTACGCTGTTATAGCTTGGGTGCGGCGGGCGAGTATGGGCCCAACGGAAGCTCGTCGGAACCCGCCGCCACATCTTTTCATGCTGCACTCGCCAATATACCTCCGTATGCCATGTCAGGGGTTACACCGTGAAGACTGCTATGTGGACGATGCCCATTATAGAATGCAAGCCATTCGGCAATACGTTGACGAGCTTCTGTT
>JAFTCE010000089.1 GCA_017454855.1 Desulfovibrio sp. | reverse complement strand
TGTTTGTATGGGCCTTAAGCATTTGCATTGCCTGACCGAGGCGTATGGCGTGCTTTAATCGGCGGCTCGGCATCAGGCTCTTCACGGTGTCCATGAAATAAAATGTGAAAAAGATGAGAACGAAACCACTGATGGCGCATGTCAAAAATGCTGAACTTGCCGTCATAAAATCGGATGTTCTGGAAAACACGAATCTGAGCCAGCGTATGCTCAAATACGAATGCAATAGAATCACGGCCATTACCATGACATACGTCAGCATGGTTCGCCGTTTTTCGAGCGCGGCGTCTGACGTCATGACAGCACCTCCCATCTTCCGCCCTTGGTCGGGCCGACGCGGCGTACCGCGCCAGATTCCTTCAAGCGCTCCAAGTGGCGTAAGACCGTCCTTTGGGAAATGTTGAGAGTCTCGGCAAGCCGTTGTGTTGTCATTTTAGGGTATAGCCTGAGAAGGCCGCATATGGCAGCGGCAGAGTCTTGTGACACTTCTTGTGACGCAGCAGTGTTTTTTGATGACAAAATGCCTTTTTCTTGTGACACAGCCACATTTTTTGATGTCACCCTTTGTTCTTCTGATGCCGTTGCCCCTACCAATTCGGCTCCAAGCGTTTTTCTGTGCACGATGCTCTTGAACAGGCATCCGTCGCGGTCGTCAATGAATTCTATATGCGGCCAGTTCGCAAGGGCGCGGTGTATGCCTGAACCAAGCCCGTGGTAAGGCAACAGCCCCTTGGCAGCATAAGATACCAAAATGGGATTGCGGATGTTGGAGTTGCCTTCTTTTATTTTCTCCACTGTCAGGTTGTTCGGCAGATGGCCAGGGCTGATGATCTCTATTCTATTATCAAAAACAAAAATACGTATAGCCGCGTTAACCAAGTAATCTCTATGAATGAGCGCATTGACCAGCAATTCTTCAAAAACAACAGGTGAAATCTCCGGTATCCCTGGGGCATTGACTCCTTGACCTGCCTGTACCTTGTGCAGGTTCCGCATGATAAAGGCGTGACTGTTTTCAAAAATAGCGCGCAGCGGACCGGTGAAATCTTCAGTGTCCACATAGTCAGAAGAATGAATTTCATTGCCGGGATAGCGAATGGCCTTAACGACAAACTGCGGCACAATCCACTCCGGGCGTTCTGTAAACATCAGTACACCAGCCAGATTCAACACGCCTGTCTCTGTGGCCAGATTCATGTTTTGCAACAGGCGCAGCAGGGCTTCCGGCTTTTCGGGGTATTCATGCGTGTAGTGCTTATGTAAAAAATCCCGAAAGCGTAGTCTGTCCAGCTTGTCGAAGCCCGCCTTAGTGGGCAGTTCGTCGGCGTGGAACTGAGAACTAAACTGGAACAGGCGACGCAACTCCTCTTTGGAGTTGACTCGCCGCTTATCCGCGCCGGTCTTGAGCCAGATGACGCCATTTCTGTCAAAATACGGCTTGTCCAGCCCCTTTGGCACGGTCAGTGCGATGACCACGCGCCCGTCCGTCAAGAGTATGTTTTCCGTCTGAACCGTCAAAGGACTGCGCACGAGCTGGCTAGCGGCGTTACTGATGAGTTGGTTGCAGCGGGCTACATCGGCGGGCGAAAGACCGGGCAGGCTGCCGTCGTCAGCTACGCCGATGTAGATGACACCACCCTCGGCATTGGCAAACGCCGCCATTTCCGCCGCTAAGGATTCTGCATTGTGAATATCGACCTTGAACTGTCGGAAGCTGTCCTCGCCGGGAGCAATGTGGACGCGCAAATCAGATTCCGTCATGGGGACTCCTTCGGAAAGTAAACGTCTGATTGCAGTATACCCGTTCACCGTGTAAGGGGAAACAAGCATCAAAAAGGCGTACACCGGACGGCTCAAATGCCGGAGAGTATTTTTGCCGCCGCATCACTGGCCGCTGCCAAGGTTTCCGGCAGGAACTGGGCGTATTTTTTTTTGGTGAAGTCCACATTCTTGTGGGTGAGCATTTCCGAAATCATATCCATGCTAAACTTGCCGCTGTTAGCGAGGCTGACGGCGAAGTGATGCCGCAGGCCGTGGAATGGGCGGAACTTTGGCGGCAAACCAGCCTGCTTACGGAAGCGGTCAACGGCGGAGCAATCCCGACGCATGTTCCCGTCCCTACCTGGAAAAACAAAGGAGCTGCCGGGATAATTAACATCCCGCCAGGCCATCTGCTCGCGTAGAAGATTTTCCACAAGGGAACTCATGCCGATGGAAAGCGTCTTCCGGCCCTTGGGGTCGCGCAGGCGCAGCAGCTTGAGGTCAAAGGCCACATCCTCATCTTGCAGTTTGAAAATCTCTCCGCGTCGCATCCCCGTAAAGAAGGCCAGCAGGAGCATGTTGCCCACATCGCGAGCGGGCCAGGAACGAGCAGTATTTAGAAAACGCTGCGTTTCCTCCGGCGTCAGATGTTCAATGACCTCATTGTCTTTGACTGGCATTTCGATTTGAAAGCGTAAACTCGGACAGCGGTTAGTCTTAACGCCAAAATTGATGATGCGCCGTAATAGCTCCAGGGCGTTCCAGAGCGTGGCAGGCTTGCGGCCATTCAGAGATTTGCGCAGCTCCTCCACCATTTGCGGTGTGATTTCAGATACGCAACGTTTACCAAACAATGGCTCCAAGTGCTTGGAGTAGCGATTACGATCAGTAACTATTCCCTTCAGGCTTGGCCCCTTGATGTCAAAATAATCCGCCGCAATATCTGAGAACAAGCGATCTTTTTCTGCCTTTTCCTGCCGGATTTCTTTAGCGGTCTTGACCTCTTCACCGTGTCGCACGGTCTTGACACGTTCAGCTCGGATTTCTGCAGCCACATCCGGCCCGTAGCCCTCGGAGAGCTTGCCTACCTTTTCCCAGATAAGTCGGCGTCCCAACCTGTAGGTAATATAGAAGCAGAGGTCCGGCGTGCTGTTGTAGGTTTCACCGGTTTCGTACACATATACACCTGCCCACTTCTTGGGGTGATAACGTCGTTTTAAGGTTGCCATGCCTTATCCTTAAAATTAAGTAGGTTACATATTTCTAACCAGCTGGATTTTTCTAACCTATTTCTAACCACACCGTCAATTTTGATGCAATTTCGTCACTTGCAGTAAAAGGGCATTTTTTGATAATTATTTGAAAATAAAAGATAATCTATGTCCATCAAAACATAACAATAGAGGTCAAATGCCATGAAAAAGGGCTCATAACCCGAAGGTCGCAGGTTCAAATCCTGCCCCCGCAACCAAGAAAATCAAGGGCTTACAAGGAAATTCCTAGTAAGCCCTTTTTCTTTCCCCGCACCATTCCCAACACGCTTAACGTAATAAATATCCACCGGCTACGCCGGTGTTTTTTCATATGCGCCTGTAAGGCTCTGTTTCCAGCAACGCCCTAACAGGCGTATAGCAAATCTGGCATCTGCATTTCTGTTACTTGCGGCCCGTAAACGGGCTACCAGGATATGGAAGCGACAAATGTTCTCCCATTTTATCCTCTTCCAATTGTTTCCTGATATACTGTCTGTCAATACGCACGCAAATTTGCCCCTCCATCAGCAAGTAAATTTCCCCACCTCGTGCGTAAAAAGGAACATACCAGAGCATGTGATTTGTTCCATTTGTTTCCCTCAGGAGATACTATCGTTTTCCCAGAGAAGGTTAAGATGGCTCACTTTCAAGTGAGCACAATGTCTATTTTTGGCTCACTCTCAAATTAGTATTGTACGTAAGCATGTAAAATTGACCCCCCTGAGGCATAACCCTCCTGTAAGAAACAGGGGGCATGAGAGGGGATGGTCACAGTGAAAACGATTGCCAAAGTTCGACGCCTGCTAGCAAAAGGAACAGCCATTAAAGAAACCGCTAGGAGGTGTTGTGTCTCTCGCAACACAGTACGAAAGATTCGGGATACTGAGATAATAGAGCCCAAGTATAAGAAGCGGGAGCCTCGTCCTAGAATTATTGAGAAGTATACAGAATCACTCCAAGCAAAGTTGGAAGCAGACTTACAAGGGATGCAATCAAGTTCACCAGTATCGAGGTCATCGACGGCGTATCTCAGCCAATGCGACTCCGAGGTCCCGGTTCTTGACAAGGCAAGAAATTGTACATACATTTTTGTCATGAAATTTGAGTGGGACGAAGAAAAAAATCGCGCCAATAAACGCAAGCATCACATAAGCTTCGAGTTAGCCTGCAAAGTGTTTGATGATCCGCATCATCGAACTGAATTTGATCGTGA
>JAFTCE010000088.1 GCA_017454855.1 Desulfovibrio sp. | reverse complement strand
CGATTCTCTGGCTTGGCCTTGTTCAGCACCCAGATATAGGTTGCTATACCGGTATTGTAGAAAATGTCGTTGGGCAGGGCTACAATGGCTTCCAGCAAGTCATTTTCAAGTATAAAGCGGCGTATTTCAGAAGGCCCGCTACCGGCATCACCTGTAAACAAAGGAGAGCCGTTCTGGATAATGGCTGCACGTCCATTCGCCTTGAGCTTGGATACCGCCGTTAGCAAAAAAAGCATTTGACTATCTGATATGCTCGGCAAGCCAGGCCCAAACCGTCCTTCGGCATTCTGTGCTTCTTTCTCAACGGCGGCCTTTTCGTTTTTCCATTCCCGTCCAAAAGGAGGATTTGATATAATGTAGTCGAATGTGTGATCGGCAAAGGCATCAGCAGACAGCGTGTTGCCGTTTTTGATGAAGTCAGCCTGATTACCCTTGATGAGCATGTCGGCTTTGCAAATAGCAAAGGTTTCGTCGTTAATTTCCTGGCCTGAAAGTATTAAGTTCGCTTTGGGATTTAGCTTATGTATGTAGGCATCGGCTACGGACAACATGCCGCCTGTTCCGCAGGCAGGGTCGTATATGGTTTTTGTTACCGCTTCTCCAGAAAGGGTATCCTTGTCATAGGTGAAGAGGATATTGACCATCAGTTCGATAACTTCCCTGGGGGTGTAATGCTGTCCGGCGTCCTCGTTATGAGCTTCTGAAAATCTCCTAATAAGTTCTTCAAATATATAACCCATTTCTAAATTAGAAACATTGTCTGGATGAAGGTTGGCTTTCGGAGTAGTAAATTCTTTTATTACCCAATATAAAATTTTATTCTCTATCATTAAATTAAGATGTTCTCTGAAAGAATGGAACTTATCAAAAAGTTCTATTATATTTTGAGAAAAACTATTTAGATAATTTGTAAAATTTTCATTAATATCATTAGGTGATTCTACTAGACTTTCAAAACTAAATCTGCTTGTATTATAAAATTTATATCCAGATGCTTTCTTAAGCATGGCATCTTTGAGAGTACTATTGCCAAATTTCTCACAAGCCTCAATTACTGTATTTTTTGTATCGGCAAGAACATTATCGAACCTGCGAATGACGGTCATGGGCAGGATTATTTCGCCGTACTGATGCGGCTTAAATGTGCCAGTTAGCTTGTCAGCAATAGCCCAGATAAGGTTTGCTTTTTCAGATACAGTAGAGGAAAGACTCATAAAACTGCCCTTTAATCAAATATGTTCATAGCTTTGTACATTTATGTAAAATTATAGGAGGGGACAAATATGTCCCCTTATATAATAGTACGTAGATATACAAGAGTTAAAAGTTATTACACCTGATTATCGTAGTTGTCCTCTAAAGACTTGCTACAGTCATACTCGTATTTTTCCTTTGGATTCTCGAACTCTAAGTTATATAACATAGGTTCTTCGCTACCTGCATTGCAACCGATTGGATATTCTTCAGTATAGAAAGTAGCTTCAACTACATTATGACAAATAGGACAAGTCGAAGAATAGCGGCCAATGTGTACATTTCTTGGTCCCATATCGTCTTCCCTTACATCCCCATTTTGATCACTCCCGTCCCACTCAACATCTTCTTCAGCAATAATAATTTTAGCTCTTTGTGAAAATACTCCACCACAATTTTTACAATAAGCAACAATGCCATCCTTTTCACTAGGAAGCGATGTCAATTGATCAAAAACTGCACATGGATCATCTACGACTGCGAAACAACTTCCTTCAATCATGGCATTGACTTTACCGTGAACGGTATCGCCAGCATTGCGGATGTCAGTTCTGATGCCGATAACAGGCTTACCTTTAGCATACGCATAGCCGATTTCCCAGGCAGTGCCGTCGTCTACCTGGGCACCATCAAGAAGGGCTACCACAACGTCGCAATCGTCGATGGCAGCCCTATCTCGTTCCATAATTTTTCTGGGTGCATCTCCTCCCCAAGCATCTATTTCCTGCTGCGTGAAGAAGTCACCCGGCCACTGCACTTCATGTCCTGCTGCGGCGAATTTTTCTTTAAAATTTTGATGCCAGAGTCTTTCGGCTTCAGTGAAGAGTGGGCCAGCTTGGTATATGCGCATTTGCCCTCCGTCATTGTCTAAACGTAAACGGAGAGACGTCAATTTGCAAGGGAATGTTTCTGAAGAAGTAGGAGGGAAGTGTACGCGGTCTTTGAGGTGTATCAGTCAGTATCACCGTGCGTTGTGGCAAGCCCTCATGCTCAATATCCGTGTTGGCTTGGAGGTGGATTTTTTTCAGGTAAATTTTCAACGCTTTACCCATTGTCCAACTCCATCGCCAACATAAAATAGGGATTACGGCCTCTTGAATAGCTATAAAAGCCTCTTGAATAGAGAAAGAGAGCTACAAGCTATAACCTGTAACCCCCTGAAATTTTTTGTGATATGACTACACTCATAATAGCTGCTTCTTCCTTGAAGAGGAAGACGAAAAGGACGTGAACACCAAGAGCCAGAAGGCCAATGGCGATGAACCCTTTGTGGTCACCTATGAATTGACCCACAATTAGTGCCTCCCGAACACGGACGGCGTCCGCAGCTCACAAGGACGCCGTCACTACAAGAGGATACCTCTCCCATGTACAAAGTTCTTGTCCTTGCCCTCTGGTCTTGCCTCATTTTTCCCGCTGCCCAGGCCCCGGCGGCCAACTACAGCCCGGTGGACGACGCCTTTAGCTACCCTTCAGCCCCAAGGAGCTACCACTCCCGGGGTGGCATGGACAATGAGTTTCACCGCGAAACCCTGGACGATCCCCGCTATGCCTTGGCCGACGGTCTGCTGAACGCTACTTGGGGCCTGCTCAAAAGAACCCTGCCCACGCATGAATATGAAAGCCTGCAGAAGGAACAACGCCGCTGGATATCCGAAGGTCGGGACAGGGCCGCTCGTCGCTACATGGATGAAATGAGTGAAACCCGCGCCTATGCCCGAGCCACCATGGATCGCGTGGACGAACTGACGCGGCGCGTGGGCGTCATACCCAAGGACGGCAGCTATTCCAATGCCTATGCCAGCTTCAGCACCTCGGTCAGGGGCGGCAGAGTGCATGTGACCGGCTCTGCCTATCGCCGCCAGAATACCTGTGACTATGAAGCGTCCGGCAAGATGGGCAATGGCTGGATCCGGATGCAGCACGACGACTTTGACGATTTTTACGTACTCTTCCTGCCCTATGGCGCCGAAATATTTTACAAACGCGGCGGCTCCTCACAGGGCTGCGGCGTCGGCGTGGGTTTTGACGGCAGCTATGACCGCGATTGACCACAGCCAAAACTCTGCACATGACGCCCTCCAGCAGCAGCCGCCGATACGCCATCCATCAGTCCTGGACGACGCATTGGCGGCTTTTTGCAGGAAAGCGCAGGCGACAGCGGGCTGCTTTCCCACAGATTTCCCGCTGTCAGTTCTGGCTTGTGTTCAATTTACCCAAAGTAGTTCAGCGTACTTGGGCAGTGTCCAAAGTTCATCGTCAACCATGCGCTCCAAGGCATCGGCATGCTCCCGACATGCCTGCATGGCCGGTAAGATGCCATCGCGCGCGGCACGGGCTTGGGCGAGGACGCCCTCTGTGGCGGCCACGGAGGCAAGCACTGCTTCCAATGCCTCCACGCCAGCAGCAAGCGCCGTCACCTGCGAACGCAGACTGACAAAAAACGCTTCCTCACATTGGGCAGTCTCCGGGCCCAGCACCTCTCGCGTTTTGAGCAGGGTTTCCGCTGCCCGACGTTGCGCTTCACGGCCTGCGGGCAAGACGGAAGAACGGATCATGTCAGACATGACCCGGGCTTCGATGCACAGGGTCTTGCCGTAATTTTCCAACAAAATTTCCTGCCGCGAGAGCATTTCGCGCTCGCTCAGAATGCCGCAGCGCAAAAAAATGTCCATCACAGCTGGTTCGCTGTAGTGTTCCAGGGCCGCCACGCTGTCCCTGTCGTTGGGCAAGCCCCGGCGTGCGGCCTCTTGAGTCCAGGAAGCGGCGTAGCCGTTCCCGTTGAAGACCACGGGCATGTGTTCGCGGAAGAGACGCGGTAACAATTCCTGCAAGGCCGCGTTCAGGGGCGTCCCCGCCGACGTTGAGGCTTCCAGATCCGTGGCAATGTCATCCAGGGCGCAAGCCACGACCGCATTGAGGACAATATTCACCGGGGCCACGGACTGTGACGAACCCACGGCGCGAAATTCAAACTTATTGCCCGTAAAAGCAAAAGGACTGGTGCGATTGCGATCCGAAAGATCCACGGGCAGAGGGGGCAGGGTGGAAACGCCGATTTCCAAGACATGCTCCCTGCCTTGCGCAGCCCGACCGCCATTGACAAGGGCCTCCAAGACCTCTGCCAGCTGGTCACCCAGATAGACAGAAAGTATGGCTGGGGGGGCCTCGTTGGCGCCCAGACGATGGTCATTGCCCGCGCCCACGGTGCCCAGGCGCAGGGCAGAGGCATGTTTGTGTACGGCACGCAGCACCGCCGCCAGAAAGACAAGGAACTGGGCATTGTCCTGGGGCGTGGCCCCGGGATTGAGCAAATTGTTGCCCTCAGAATCGCTGATCGACCAGTTGTTGTGCTTGCCACTGCCGTTGACGCCGACAAAGGGCTTTTCGTGCAGCAGGCAGAGGAAGCCGTGGCGCGGGGCCAGGTGGCGCATCATGTTCATGCAGAGCATGTTGTGATCGCAGGCCATGTTGGCATCCTCGAAGACCGGTGCCAACTCAAACTGCCCTGGCGCCACCTCGTTGTGCCGCGTCTTGGCCGGAATACCCAGCTTGAGCAAGGCGATTTCCACATCCTGCATAAAGCTCATGACGCGCTCGGGGATGGCGCCGAAATAATGATCTTCCATCTCCTGCCCCTTGGGCGAAGGCGCGCCCAGCAGGGTGCGGCCCGTGAGCAGCAGGTCGGGCCGCAGTGCGGCCAGGCCCTTGTCCACGAGAAAATATTCCTGCTCCGGCCCCACGTTGGGACGCACGAACGTGGCCGTGGTATTGCCAAACAGACGCAGGATGCGCAATGCCTGGCGCGACAGGGCCGCAATGGAACGCTGGAGGGGAATCTTTCTGTCCAAGGCTTCCCCGGAATAGGAATAAAAATATGTGGGTATGTGCAGCGTGGCTCCGTAGGGCTGGGCAATGACAAAGGCCGGGGCCGAGGGATCCCAGGCCGTATAGCCACGGGCCTCGAAGGTGGAGCGCAGACCGCCGGAGGGGAAGGAGGATGCGTCCGGTTCCCCACTGATGAGCATCTTGCCGGAAAACTCACTGATGACCTGCCCGTCGCCCGCAGGCGTCAGAAAAGCATCGTGTTTTTCGGCGGTCAGGCCGGTCATGGGATGAAACCAATGCGTATAGTGCGTGGCACCGCGCTCCATGGCCCATTCCTTCATGGCGCTGGCCACCACATCGGCCATGGCCGCATCCAGACGTTCGCCATTGTGGATGATGCGCTCAAGATTGCGGTACACATCCCTGGGCAGACGCTTGCGCATGGCCGACAGGCCAAAGACATCTTGCCCGAAAATTTCCTCGGCTGCCCTGCCCTTTTGCTCCTCTGAAGACGGTGCCACGGGGGCCGTGTTCATGGCCTCAAGCAGGACTCTGGTACGGGGGGATTGCATTCTTTCTCTCCTTGTGTTGTGCATGGCGTGTTGTCCGGGCTTACAGTGCGTCTTCGCCGCGTTCGCCCGTGCGTATGCGAATGGCATCTGCAATATCGCTGACAAATATCTTGCCGTCGCCCACCTGTCCCGTACGGGCCACGGCGATCACGGACTGAAGGACATCTTTCAGCTTTGCATCGGCCAAAACCACCTCAATTTTGATCTTGGGCAGGCAGTCCACCCGCATTGTGGTGCCGCGATAGACTTCCGTATGTCCATGCTGACGGCCAAACCCCATGATTTCCGTATAATTCAGCCCTTGAATGCCCAAATCCGTCAACGCGGACTTGACGCTTTCAAACATGCCGGGCCGGATGATGATTTCCAGCTTCTTCATGACGCCTTCCTCCTGCATGAAAACAGTCTGCGGCTACAACGAATAGCCGCGTTCATTGTGTTCGCTCAGGTCGAGGCCGGAAAATTCCGCGTCCTGCGGCACACGTAGCTGCATGACGGCCTTCATGGCCATCAAGATACTGCGGGTCATAGCGTAGCAATAGCCCCATGTGGCCACGATGGAAATGATTTGCACCCATGCTTGATGCGGATTGCCATAAAAAAGCCCATCCACGCCGTTAACGGCTGCACAGGCGAACAGGCCCGTGGCCAGAGCGCCCCACGTCCCGCCCAGGCCGTGGATACCCACGGCGTCCAAGGCGTCGTCATAGCCGAACCGCTCCTTGAGCAAGACGCCGCCGTAGCAGAGCATGCCCCCCAAAAAACCGATGACCATAGCGGGCAGTATCTGCACAAAACCCGCTGCCGGCGTGATGGCCACCAAACCCGCCAAAGCGCCGGACACAGCTCCCAGGGTCGTGGGCTTGCCCGTGCGCCGCCATTCCACCAACATCCAGCCCAAGATGCCGCTGGCCGTGGCCATGTGCGTTGTGACAAAAGCATGCCCGGCCAGGGTTCCGGCAGCCAGAGCGCTACCCGCATTGAAGCCAAACCAACCAAACCAGAGCAGTCCGCCCCCCAGCAGGGTCATGGGTAGATTGTTAGGCTTTACGGGCAGGCCGAGATTGCATCTCGGCCCAAGGACTTGGGCACAGGCCAAAGCTGCCGCTCCAGAAGACATATGCACTACTGCGCCCCCCGCAAAGTCCAATGCTCCCATCTTCCCCATCCAGCCGCCACCCCATACCCAATGGGCCATGGGGCAGTAGACCAGGATCAACCACAGAGCTGAAAAAAGCAGCATGGCCGGAAAGCGTATACGCTCGGCGTAGGAACCCGAAATGAGCGCTACCGTCAGGGCCGCGAACATGCACTGAAAGGCCATAAAAACTGTATGCGGCAGGTTAGCTGCCGCTGGTGCCGGAGCGCTGTCCACGCCCTGGAGGAAGCAGTAAGAGAGATCGCCCAGGAGACCGCCGTGATCTGGGCCAAAGGCCAGAGAATAGCCCAAAATGGCCCAAAGCACGGAAATAATACCCAGCGACGCATAGCTGTGCATGGATGTGGACAAAATGTTGCGGGCACGCACCAGTCCGCCATAAAACAAGGCCAAGGCCGGCGTCATGAGAAAAACGAGGCCGGCGCAGAGGCAAATGAAAGCAGTGTCTGCGGCATTCATAGCAATTTCCTTCCTTTGTTGCGGCCCCATGACGATCGGGGCAGCAGTCTGGCAATGTTCCCCACCCTGCATGGGCAGGCCATGACCAGCCCCAAGGCAGAAATCATGCCAGTCGACACCATGTGGCCTCAGATGCTGTCCATACCTCTGTTTTTCAAAAAAAAATTTTTTTCTGCTGCGCCCCATCCAGGCACGACCTGCGGCACTTCGGCTTGGCTCTTTCGACAATTGCGTGGAATATGTCTCAACGGGTCGAAACAATTCTACCTAATGGTCATTTTGAGGAGCGCCCCCCTGTCCCCGGAGTTCTTCACGAAAGGTCTTATAGCTGATGCCGTACTTTTTCATGCGCAAGGCGACAATGCGCTCTGTCAAGCCCAGTCTCTCCGCCGCCTTACCCACATGGCCACGGCTGGCCTCCAGGGCTTCGACAATGGCCGCCCGCTCCAGTTCCTCAATCTGCTCCTGCAGGCTGCCGCTGCGCTGTCGCGTCACAGCCGCATCAGCGGCCTGTGTGGCGAAAAGCCGGTCACCATGTACTGCCGGGGGAAGATGCCTGGGCAGGATCAGCCCGGCCCGGCCCACGAGCAGCACGGCGCGCTCCATGACATTTTCCAGCTCTCGGATGTTGCCAGGCCAGGCATAGCGCTGCAGCATCTCCATGACGGCCAGGGAGAGACGCACGCTGCCGCGCCCATTGCGTTGAGAGAAGCGTACGGCGAAATGGTGGGCCAGGGGCAGGATGTCCTCCTGTCTGCAGCGCAGGGGCGGCAGCAGGATGGGAAAAACATTGAGGCGGTAAAAGAGGTCGCGACGAAAGGTTCCTGCGGCAACCATGGCCTCAAGATCGCGATTGGTGGCCGTGATGAAGCGCGTGTTCACGCGTATGGTGGCGGATCCTCCCAGACGCTCGAAGGCGCATTCCTGCAGAACGCGCAAGAGCTTGGCCTGGGTGAGCAGAGAGAGTTCACCTATTTCGTCCAGAAAGAGCGTGCCACCTTCAGCCAATTCAAAGCGTCCCTTACGCATGGCGGTGGCGCCGGTGAAGGCCCCGCGTTCGTAGCCGAACAATTCGCTTTCAATGAGGTTTTCCGGCAATGCAGCGCAGTTGACCGAGACAAAGGGTCCATTGGCGCACTCGCTGGCAGCGTGGATGGCACGAGCCGCCAACTCCTTGCCCGTGCCCGATTCGCCGTGCAGGAGTACCGTACTCGTGGATGGGGCCACGATGGCAATCTGCTCGTAAACCAGACGAATGGCCTCACAGTTGCCCACAAAGCCGCGAGGGCGCGATGTTTGCGTCTCAGCATCGTCCATGTGCCCCTGCGTTTCCAAGGCCACATGGCTCAAAAGCGTGGCAATGATGGCCAACAAGCGCATTTCCTCGGCCAGGGTGGCTTCATCCGCCAGCAACCTGTCCACGGATATGGCACCCACGACCTGGTTCTGCAGCAAAATGGGTACGCAGATGAAGGACACATCCTCCTTGCCCAGATTGCGCGAACGCGTACGATTGAGAAAACGGGGTTCACGGGACACCTGGGAAACGAACATGGGTCGTCCGGTCTCAATGACGCGCCCGGTGATACCTTCGCCCAGAGCATAGCGCCCGCGTCGGGCTTCGGCTGGCTTGAGTCCATAGGCCGCTTCGATGCGAATTTCGCCGCTGCTGGGCGAAATCAAGGTGACCGCACCGCGCATCATGTGCAGGTAGCGCGCCATGAGTCCCAGGGCCGTGTGCAGCGTCGCGTCCAGCGGCGCCGAGGTCGTCACCAGCTCGGCAAGGGCCGACAGCAGCCGTACCTGGTTTTCAAAACTCTCCGCTGTCCCCCGCGAGACACTACTGCCGCTTTTGCTCCCGCTATTCCTCATAGCCCTGCTAGTCATGGCCAAGAAGTTCCTGCATGTCCCATGCGCCAACCGGACAGAGACCCGCGCACAGGCCGCAGCCCTGGCATTTTTCTGCCTGCAGCGCATAGATGCCCTTGGCGCTGTCCTGCCCCACGCGTTCATCTTCTTCACGCGCAATGGCCTTGCACGGACACGATTTGAGGCACAGGCGGCAATCCCGGCAGTCGCGTCCGGCCCAGACCGGCATACGCAAGCGATCTTCGCCCAAGGCGGCCAGACCCACCACGCGCCCGTCATCTTCCAGGACATCGCCAAAGATACCGCCTTGTACCCAGGCTTGACGGCGAAATGCCGCCATGTCCAGGCCAACAGTGCGCCCACCTTCTGCAAAGGGCCGTGGCGTAATCTTCCGCCATTGCCCCCAGTGGGACAGCGCGGCATGCAGCTCTGGACGTCCCACTGCGGCGAGAAAATCCGCAAGCCCCGGCTTCAACCAGGCTATGTCGCTTGCTTCCAGCTCTGACTGGCGCACATCTTCGGGCAGCATGTCAACCTGACCCCGAACATAGACCACCCCGCCAACCATGCCCACGCACGGTCGCGCCCCCAACGGGGATGCGCCGTCCGCGCAGCCTAGGCCGCAGACCACGGCGCGGCCCCCGCCCATGAATTCAAAAGAAAAGTCGCCCACCGTACGCAGAACCCAGAGGGAAGGCTCTTCAAATTGCGGATCGTGCTTCATGAGCGAACCCGTGCGCGTCCCTGCCCGACCGGCGATGTATATGCTGCCCGCAGCCGCGCAATGCCCAGCTGTGTCGCCAGCGTCGCCGCGTACGATCACACGGCCTCCGGAATTGAGCCAGCCCGCATCCGCCGGCGTTGGGCCGTCCACGAGAACAGTCGTGCCTGGCAGGCACATGGCCCCCACGCGCTGCCCGGGATTGCGCACATGGAAGACAAGTTCCCGGCCAGCACGATTCCAGAGCGGCCCACCGATGTCGTGCTGCCCGGAGGCCGCAATGACAAATTCGGTTTCCCCCTGCTGCACAGCCACCTCGACCATACGCAGCAATTCCTGCGTGGAAAGGCGTCTGTGTCCGTCCAGGGTATCTATGTGCATCATGACATTTCCACCATTACGTAGATTGTGTCCACCTGGGCCAGGCCAAAACACGAAATTGAGGCTGCTCTAGCAGGCATAGTCCAAACCCAGAGCTTGCGCCACGGCCCTATCCGTGGCCACCAGGACATCCGCACGGCCCACGGGCAGGGAAGTGTTGCCCACCGGGGCCAGCAATTTGCGTAATTCCGCGTCAAAGGCCAGCATGTAGTCTACAATGGCCTGCGCCCCCCTGTCGATGTCCAGCCGCCGCACAAGCCGCATGTCCTGGGTGCAGATACCCGCCGGACAGCGACCGGTATTGCAGGCATTGCAGCGGCCCTGCTCATTGCCCACGCAACCCAGGAGTTGGATGAGGAGCTTACCCACCAGCACGCCGTTGGCCCCCAGACAGATGAGCTTAAAGGCGTCCGCAGCGGCCTGGCCTGTTTGCCCCACCCCCCCGCCGACCCAGAGGGGAATCTGTCCCTGCCTGCCCTGGGCCTGAGCCGCGAGGTAGCAGTGTCGGAGCTTGGAGGCAAGGGGATGACCGGTGTGTTCCAGAGATATCTCATTGGCTGCGCCCGTGCCGCCCTGGATGCCGTCCAGAAAAAAACCGCCGCAAATGTTATAGGGATCACGCAGCAAATTGTTATACACGGCCACAGAGGTGACCGAGGCCGCGCACTTGATGGCCACGGGCACGCGAAAGCCAAAGGCGGCATTGCAGGAAAGGTGCATTTTCTGCACGGCCTCTTCAATGGAATACAAGCCCTGATGGTTGGCTGGGGAATGCAGGGTTGTGCGCGGCACGCCGCGGATGGCCTGAATGTGCGCGGCCACCTTGGCAGCTGGCAAAAGCCCGCCGTCGCCGGGCTTAGCTCCCTGTCCCATCTTGATGAGTACGCCTGCCGGGTCAGTCTTCATGCGTGGCAAAGCCCGCAGAATGCGATTCCAGCCGAAGTGTCCTGAGGCGATTTGCAGCACCATGTATTGCAGATGCTCAGATTCCAAAAGACGTCCCGGCATGCCGCCCTCGCCGGAACACATGCGCACCGGCAAATGACACTGCTCGTTGAGGTAGGCGCAGGCCAGGGCAATGGCCTCCCAGGCGCGCGTGGACAAGGCACCTATGCTCATGTCACTGAACATGAGCGGGTAAATCCAACGCACGGGCGGCGTGGGCGCGGCCAGGGATAGGGCTTCGCCCTCTACCCGCAGGGGCAAATCGCGCACAGGCAGTACGCGCCCCAGGGGCGCACGCAGATCAAAGACGTGCCGCTCAGAATCCAGGGCCGGATCCGTCATCTGACTGATGCGGCCCACGGTCAGCTTGTCTAGGGTGCGCTGCGCATGGAGATTGCTGCGACCACCGCGCTTGAGCGGGCCATTGGCCCGCGCCAACAAGGGAAAGCGATGATCGGGATTGCGCAGCGGACGGATGGCATTCTGGGGACACACCCGTGAACACATACCGCATCCCGTACAGGCTCGCGCAAGCTCCGCCCTCTGCCGCAGGGCCGCGCCCCGCACACCGCGCGACGAGGCCACGAAGTGAATGGCGTCCACGGTGCAGGCCGCCGCGCACGCGCCGCAGAGTACGCACTTGTCCTGCTGCCAATCCACCTGCCAGGGCAAATCACAGCAGTGCAGATCCTGCACCATTACTGCCGCCATTGGTGTACCTCCAGCCCATTGTCGATGACCACCAGGTCACGGCCTCCAGGATAAATATCCGTCTCAAAGTCGCGGTCGGGGAAAACAGCGTTCAGCCCGCAGACCTCGGAAGTCACGGCCAGCATGTCCTGCCCACGTCCCACCACCAAAGGACGCAGCTTTCCAGCATCGCTGCACGCGAGCAGACGTCCGTCGGGCAAGAGAGCTATGATGGCGTTGGGTCCGCTGATTTCCAGATGGGCCAGGGATTCACGCACGCTGACAAGCGCGTCGCGGTCTGGACGCTGGCCCATGCGCGGCACGGGCAAAGGCGTAATGACATGCTTGTAGTACTGTAAAGGCCAGCCCAGCTCACGTAGAACATAGTGCAGCGTGTAGAGCAGGCATTGCGAATCAGATTCAAAACCCGTATAGCCACGGTGTAGGGCCTTCTGAAATTCCCTGTTGCGCGAAAAAAACGTGTTTTCGCCATTGGCGCAGAGCGTATAGCCCTGCAAAAAGAAGGGATGGGCCGCATAACGCACGATGGCATAATTGGTGTTTTGACGGCACTGGATCACAATGTTACGCGCCAGCAAACGACCCGTGTCCTCCCAGAGACGAAAGTACACGGCAATGTCCGCCGGATCACCGATTTCCTTGAGCGTAAGGACGTCCGGCCAGAAGGAATACACATAGCCCTCATCATGGCCGCCGTCCTTGCCGCTCAGCAGATCGCGCAGGGCCAACCGTGTGTCCAGAAGCAGCTCCTCACGCTCTTTTTCCGTGCGGTAGCGGTAGATTTCCGGGTAATCATAGTTACGGAACACATAGCGAGGCATGAGTTCAATATTCAAGCCAGAGCGCTTGTTCACATCTGGCGCCCACTGGGCCACCTGGACAAATCCGTGTTCCTCCATCCAGGCGTTGACGAGCTGCTCACCCTTGGGCGTACAGGCCAGGGATAAGAGAGGTTTGTCCTTGCAATGGGCGAAAATGCCCTCCAAATCCTGCATGACCATGGCAAAGCCGGAATTGTCATGCCCCTCCTGCTGTGGCAGCATAAGCTGCAGCGCCCGGGAGGGGGGAAGGGGCGCAAGACTCTTGATGGCTCCAATTCTACACATGATGCAGCCTGTCCAATGTTACAAAATGAGTGCCAGACGCCGCAAGGCTTCTTCCGTGTCCGCTGGCTTGCCGAAGGCGGTGAAACGCACATAGCCCTCGCCGGACAGGCCAAAGCCTGCGCCCGGCGTGCAGACCAGCCCGGCTCTGTCCAGCAGCAGGTCAAAAAATTCCCAAGACGAGAGGCCCTGCGGCGTCTGCACCCAGAGATAGGGCGCGTTCACGCCGCCAAAAACCCCCAAGCCGAGTCTGCGCAAGCCCTGGGCAATGCGCCGAGCGTTGGCCTGACAGGCAGCCACATCCGCCGCCGTCTCGATCCTACCCTGCGGACTGTATACGGCCTCGGCGGCGCGCTGCACGATGTAGGGACAGCCATTGTACCTGCTCGACTGACGACGCAGCCAAAGATCGCGCAGGGCCACACGACCGCCCCTGCCGTCGGCAAGCGTCACGTCGCGGGGCAACACCGTATACGCGCAGCGCAGACCTGTGAACCCGGCAGTCTTGGAAAAACTGCGAAATTCCACGGCCACCTCGCGTGCGCCTTCCAGCTCGTAGATACTGCGGGGCAGTTCCGGCTCTGTGACAAATGCCTCGTAGGCAGAATCAAAAAGGATCACGCAACCCTCGCGCCGTGCGTAATCCACCCATTGCCGCAACACGTCGCGGGGCAGGGCCGCGCCCGTGGGATTGTTGGGGGAACAGAGATAGACCATATCGGGCCGCGTGGCGGGCCGGTCGGGCAGGAAGGCATTGTCTCTGGTACAGGGCAAATAGAGAATACGCTGCCAACGCCCATCCCGAAACTGCCCGGCCCGACCGGCCATGACATTGGAATCCACATAGACGGGATACACCGGATCCATTACGGCCACCACGCTCTCCGGCGCAAACAACTCTTGAAAATTTCCCAGGTCTGACTTGGCCCCGTCGCTGATGAAGACCTCGTCTGGCGCAATGTCCAGGCCACGGGCCTGGTAGTCCTGTCGCACAATGGCCTCGCGCAAAAAAGCATAGCCCTGTTCCGGCCCGTAACCCCGAAAGGTCGTCTCCTGGCCCATTTCCTCCACGGCCCTGTGCAGAGCCGCAATGACGACCGGAACCAGGGGGCGCGTAACATCGCCAATGCCCAGGCTGACAATGCGCCGCTCGGGCCTGGCCGCACGACACGCGGCTACCCTGCGCGCAGTTTCCGAAAAAAGGTAACTGCCCTGGAGTTCCAAATAATGACGGTTAACGCTGGCCATGCTGCTCTTCCTCTCCATAATACACACCGTCAAAGACCGTGACCGCCCCGCCCGTCATGAACACATGCCCGCCGTCCAGACAGATGCGTAAAACGCCGCCACGCAATTCCACCTCAATGTCGTTTTCCGTCAGACCAGTGCAGTGGCAGGCCACGGCCACGGCACAGGCCCCGGTGCCGCAGGCCAGAGTTTCCCCGGCACCACGCTCCCAAACGCGCATACGCACCCGTGCGCGGCTCTGCACTTGCACAAATTCCGTATTGACGCGCTTCGGGAACAAGTGATGATGTTCAAATTTTGGCCCCAGCGTCGACAAATCGAGGGCGTCCAAATCCTGCACCACAATCACGGCATGGGGATTGCCCATGGACACAGCGGTCACCGACCAAGCCCTACCGTCAACGTCCACGAGACGAGACACGAAACGCTCCTCGTCGCCGCCGTCTTCCACTAGGACAGGAATGCGCTCGGGCCGCAGCTCAGGCGCACCCATGTCCACCGTGGCCGCGCAAATCGCACCTTCCTGGCGGTGCAAGCGCACCAGCTTCAGCCCAGCCAGGGTCTCCACACGCACCTCGTCACTCGCTGCCAGCCCGCGCTCCCGTGCGAACTTGCCCACACAGCGCACGGCATTGCCGCACATTTCTGCCTCACTACCGTCGGCATTGAACATACGCATGCGCACATCCGCCGTGGCTGACGGCAGAATCAGAACCAAACCATCCGCACCCACGCCACAATGCCGATCGCTCATGCGCCTGGCCAAAGCCCCAGGCTGTGCCACCGTTTGCTCAAAGCCGTTGATGTAGACATAGTCATTGCCTATGCCCTGCATCTTAGTGAAGGGGATGCCCATGTGTTTCTCCTCAAGGTCAGCGATAGGCAGATACCCAGGAAAGACAGCCTGTATGGACGCCCTCCCTGGCCATGCGCCAAGACCATAGGAAGCAGAAGGTGTGCCACCTTGGGCGGATGACGAAAAATTTTTCACAATCGTGTGTAATGACAGTGGAAATTTTTGCAGACGTGTGGAATGTCAGCCCAGGAGGAGGCTACAAAGCAAAATTTTTCTACATATTTGTAGATAAAGGCTGTGCAAAATCAGTTTGCGCTGCGGATGGAATGGTGAGAAAGAAAAAATTATTTGGATATTCAAGAGAATACAGACAGGATACAGAATCTACAATATTGGTATTTTTTGAGATAGCGTCCGTCAAGGTGGTGTAAATTCATTTCCCCTGCCTTGTGGTCAGCAACGCACCATGTTTTTGTGCTTATACCGCTGCAAGCTCCTTTGCTGCATTGATAAGCCGCTCCAGAGGCTCCTTGGGCATGTACCTGTCCTGAAGCAGCCACGCGTCATTCTGTTCCATGAGTACCGCGCCGATGAGCCGTACTATTGAGGCGTTGCAGGGGAAGATGCCACGACGCCGCAGACCACGGCAGCCAGGAACGAGGCATTCAAGAAGGCCGGACTGGCTTCGGCGTAAGCAGCATTCCGAACACGTCATCAAGACCAGCGCCCCTGGCAGAAAATTGCCAGGGGCGCTGTGCGTTCAGGCATGGCCGACTGCCGCTTCCCTGACCTCTTCCAGGGACAGCCCGGTCATCGTGGCTATTTGTCGTTCATCCATGTTGATGGATGCAAGATTCCTGGCAATGCGCCTTGAGGCAAGCTTGTCTCCTTCACGCCTTCCCTTGTCTTCTCCTTCCCGACGGCCATTGTCTTCGCCTTCTTTTCTGATGGCATCCAGCCAATGCGGTGCATTTGTCTCCAGCATACTGCCCAGCTCCTTCAGGGTTGTTGCTTCATAGACCTTGTCTTCAGGAATGCCGACGCGCCGCAGTCCCACATGGACAAACCAATGGAGAAAAATACGGCATATTTCCTGGTGACGCTCTCCAGAAAAAGTACCTATAGTGTCTTTGAGAACTGCAAGCATTTCAGTCCAGGTGCGCGCGCGTTCCATGCGGAAAAAGAAGGATGGAATGCTCTTGTTATTCTCAATGGATTCTTGTGACAGACGGCCAATATCAATCAGAAAATAGCCGATTTGCGGCTGAAGCTGGCGCAATGGCTCCTGAACCGGTATTTGCAGCTCCGCCAGGGAACGCGCCGCTGTCCATGGTCGTATGCCATTGTACACGACAACAGGAACCACCAACGGCAATTTTTCCGTCAGCTTGAGAAGTCCAAGACGGTACAGGCTGCGCAAAAAGACGGCGACGTATTCAAGAATGCGCAGCACCATCTCGACGTCGTTTTGACTCTGGAACTCCTGCAAAATATACATGTAGCTCCATTGGCCAACATCGGTGCGCACGCGCCAAATGAGGTCGCTGCGGCGCTCCTGCATGTCTTTGGCGATGTTCGTCTCTGGAAAACGCTCCAGCGTATCAAAATCAACGTTGCCAAGCACATCGGCGGGCACATGGTAGCGCAAAAGGTCTTTCGCTGCCTCACGTATGCCGAAAAGAAGCTTGTATGTGGCGTCATGGATATTGCGCACACCCCTTGCCTCTCCGCCTTCCGCAGAGTCAGATGGCGCATCAGCTACACGGGATCGATCACTCATAGCATATATCTTGTCTCCAAAAATTTCAGTCATCACATTACCAGCAATATCTGTGCTTTTCCAGAGCAACATGGGGGGCACAGGATGAAAGTATTCCCTGTCCAGCTACTGTGGCTGATACCTGGGCCAGTGGCGCAGTTCTTCATGCCTGAAGCAGCGCGTGATGTGGTCGTTGACCATGCCCGTGGCCTGCATGTGCGCGTAGATCACGGTGCTGCCCAGAAAACGAAAGCCTAGGGCCTTCATTTCTTTAGCAATGGTATCCGAAAGTGGACTTGTAGACGGGACATCGGTCATTTCCCGCCAGGCATTTTGGATGCTCAAGCCGTCGGTGAAGCCCCAGAACCAATTGCAAAAGCTGCCGTGCCTGGCGGCGATTTCCAGGAATACTCGGGCGTTGTTGATGGCGCTCTCGATCTTGTGGCGATTGCGGATGATGGACGTATCACGCATGAGGCGGGCCACATCGGCTGCAGTAAACCCGGCCACCGTGCGCGCATCGAAGTTGGCGAAACAACGGCGATAGCCCTCCCGCCTGTCCAGAATGGTTCGCCAGGAAAGACCGGCCTGGGCAGATTCCAGCACGAGAAACTGGAACTGCCCCCTGTCGTCATGACAGGGCACGCCCCATTCTTCATCATGGTAGCGGATCATGTCTGGCGAAGAATTTTTGTACCACAGGCAACGCTGCTGTTCCATGCTCCCTCCATCAAGACATTCCTGAGCGCTCCAGGTTATATCCTTTTCCGGTGTCCAGGCATTGCCTACATGGCCATTGCCTGCTATTTTGCACCTGCCCTTGCACACCAACAGGAGAACCGGCATGAAGAAAAACATCGGCATCATCGGCTATGGCAATCTGGGCCGCGGCGTGGCCTTGGCGCTCCAGAAAACGCCGGACATGGCCCTGGCAGCCGTGTTCACCAGGCGCGATCCAGCATCTATAACGCCCCTGGGCGGAGCGCTTTCCCTGCCCCTGACGGAAGCCCCGTCCTGGCGGGACAAGATCGACGTGATGATCCTCTGCGGCGGCAGCGCCACAGACCTGCCCACGCAGACCGTGGAATACGCCGCATGGTTCAACGTGGTCGACAGTTTTGACACACATGCCAGAATCCCCGAACATTTCACCGCCGTGGACACAGCCGCCCAAGCGAGCGGTCATCTGGCACTCATCTCCGCCGGTTGGGATCCGGGCATGTTTTCCCTCAACCGGCTCTACGCCAATGCCATTCTTCCAGAGGGTTCGGACTACACCTTCTGGGGACGGGGCGTGAGCCAAGGCCATTCCGACGCCATCCGCCGCATTCCTGGCGTACGCAACGCCAAACAGTACACCGTGCCCGTGGAAAGTGCCCTGGAAGCCGTGCGAGCGGGCAAACGCCCAGAGCTGAACACGCGCCAGAAGCACACCAGGGAATGTTTCGTGGTACTCGAACCCGATGCAGATGCCGCTGCCGTAGAACAGACCATCAAGACCATGCCCAACTATTTCGCCGATTATGACACGACGGTACACTTCATCAGCGAAGAGGAATTCCATGCCAACCACGGCGGCATGGCCCACGGCGGCACGGTGTTCCGTTCTGGCCTCACCGGTTCCAACGCTGAACACACGCACGTCATTGAGTACCGACTGACCCTGGATTCCAATCCGGAATTCACAGGCAGCGTCCTGACGGCCTGCGCCCGGGCAGTGTGCCGCATGGCTGCTGCTGGCAGGCAGGGCTGCCTGACGCTGTTCGATGTGCCCCCGGCCTATCTCAGTCCACTGTCTGGTGAGGAATTGCGGCGCACACTCCTCTGAACCTGACATCCCCTGGCCTGCCGTCTGCAACAAACTTCCGGCAAAATCCAGGGACGTGCCCGGCGCCGTTTCAGAGGATATACCGACTCAGATCCTGATCCTCGCGCACGTCCCGCAGATGCTCCTGCACATAGTTCTTATCCACGACGATCTGCGCCCCGGGCATTTCCGGGGCGTCAAAAGAAATATCAGCCAAAATCTTTTCCATAATGGTGTACAGCCGCCGCGCCCCTATGTTCTCAGTGCGGGAGTTGGTGTCCTCGGCAAAGGCAGCGATTTCCTCCAGACCGTCGTCGGTGAAGCTGAGCCGGATTTGCTCCGTGGCCAGCAGGGCTTCGTATTGCTTGGTCAGAGCATTGTCCGGTTCCTTGAGTATGCGCAAAAACTCATCCTTGCCCAAGGCTTGCAGCTCCACCCGCAAAGGAAAGCGCCCTTGCAGCTCCGGAATCATGTCCGAGGGTTTACTGAAGTGGAAGGCGCCCGCTGCAATGAACAAAATATGGTCGGTGCGGATCATGCCGTACTTGGTATTGACAACACTGCCCTCCACAATGGGTAAAAGATCGCGCTGCACCCCTTCGCGTGAGATGTCTGAAGTGCGGTTCTGTGAAACGCTGGCAATCTTGTCGATTTCATCAATAAAGATGATGCCCGTCTGTTCCACGCGCTCCTTGGCCTTGTCCACCAGAGCGTCCTGATCCACGAGCTTGCCGGATTCTTCCTGAACAAGCACGTTGAAGGCATCGCGCACCTTCATCTTGCGGCGGCTGCGCTTGGGCGGGAATGCCTTGCTGAACACATCCTTGACCTGATTCCCCATCTGTTCCATGCCGGGAATGGCAAAGATGTCAATACTGCCGCCCTGCTCCTCAACTTCCATCTCCACCTCACGGGTGTCAAGAAAGCCCAAGCGGAACTGCTGCAAGAGCTTGTCCCGGGTGGAAGAATGATCTTCCTGAACGGTAGAGCCGGGCAGGAGCAAATCCAGAAGCCGGGCTTCGGCAGCCTGCTCAGCCGCCTTGCGCACACGGGTATTTTCTTCGTCGCGCAGCAAATTGACGCCAATTTCCATGAGATCGCGCACCATGGATTCCACATCGCGGCCCACATAGCCCACCTCGGTGAACTTGGTGGCTTCCACCTTCACGAAGGGCGCGCCGGAAAGTTTGGCCAACCTGCGTGCGATTTCGGTTTTCCCCACACCAGTAGGACCCATCATGATGATATTCTTGGGAGAGACCTCGTCACGCAGTTCCGGTGCAAGATGCTGTCGACGCCAACGATTGCGCACGGCCACAGCCACCATGCGCTTGGCCTGCTCCTGTCCAACCACAAATTTGTCAAGTTCTGCAACAATGCCGCGCGGCGTCAATGTACTCATGCTCTGCTCCTGCTCTTCCTACCAAACGATCATCCGGCCCGCATCCGCACTCATGGCCAACCCGCATCCAGTAATGCCCCCAGGACAAAACCGGCAATAGCACAATATAGCAACTGCGGCGCAAATGGCAATGGGCTTAGGCCAAATTTTCCGACTAGCAGCATGAGACACGAGCGTCATTGCCAATTGCGGCTGTCCGGGGTAAGAAAGATCAAAAAACGAACTACAAAGGAGATTCCCATGAATACCGTTTCCTTTCAAGGCAAACCCATGCATCTCATCGGCAATCTGCCTGGCATCGGCTCCAGGCCCAGTGACTTCTCCCTCGTGACCACCGACCTGGCCACGCGCTCCTTAGACGACTATAAGGGCAAGGCGCTGGTTCTGGTCTGCGTGCCTTCCCTGGATACACCGGTCTGCGACATGGAAGTACGGCGTTTCAACAATGAAGCAGCGGCCCTTTCCGACAAGGTGCGCATTGCAGCCGTGAGCCGCGATCTGCCCTTTGCCCAGGCGCGCTGGTGTGGGGCGGCGGGCGTGAAGGCCGTGGAGGCCCTCTCGGATTACAAAAACGGCGATTTTGGCAAGAACTACGGTATCATGATTGAGGAACTCATGCTCTTGGCCCGCGCCGTCTTCGTGCTGGCCCCTGACGGCGTTTTGACCTACAGCCAACTTGTTCCCGAAGTGACCCATGAGCCGGACTATGCCGCCGTGCTGGAGGCCGTCAAAAAGATCGTCTAGTCCCTGCCTGCCCTATCCCCCCTACGGAGTGGTTTCTCGACCAGATACACGTAAAGACACTGCGAGAGAAGCCGCTCCGGCAGCTTCCGTCCAGACTTTGCTTGACCTTGGCAAAAAAACTCCTTACGTCTGCAAGTGTACGTCATAATTGACGCATCCTGCATGGGGCTGTCCGCGCAGGCGGCCTACGATGTTCTCACTCCACGACGCTCCGGAGGCGGCACATGTATATTCTCGATGAAGCAATGGCAACGCTGACTTCCTGGGCCGACATGCTGCAGCAAACCGTGCAGGCATGGCCCCTGGTTCTGCAAGGCATTGACGCCGCAAGTCTGGCCATTCCCCTGGCCACACTGCTGGCCTGTGTCGGCCTGTGTTGCCTTTCCGGCATGGCGCGCTTGCTGGCCGTCACGCGCAAGCGCTCTTCCTATGCAAAATGCGCACGGCAACTCGCCCTGCTCGCCGTGCTTTTAGGCTGGAGTCTGCTTGTCGGCGGAAGGCTCTGGCTTTTCTACACCCAAGGCACATTTGCCCCGGATTCCCTGGCCAATTTCATTCTGGAATGCGCATGGATGCTTCTGGGTTCAGCCGTCATGCTCGTCAGCGTGTACTACATGCTCTGGAAGCCGATGCGCGGACTGCCCACCCTGCACGCCCTGTTGGCCTTCCTTTCCGGCCTGGCGGGTCTGTTCAGCGCTGGCGCTACTATGGCCGCAGCGCGCCTCTTTGCCGCCTTGGACAGATCAGATGCCGCCCTCATGACACTAGAACACATCTATACGCCAGACATCTGCACGCCCTTTTTCTGCGCCCTGTGCATGACCCTGCCTCTGGCCCTGGCCCTGGCCGGCGGTTTCGGCGCCTTCTGGCTCATTCTGCGCCGCAGGCATGACGACTTTGGCCGCGACCACTACAACGCCATGCTACCCTGGTGCGCCGTCTGGGCCCGCAATGCCTGGATTGTGTACTGGCTTTTGCTGCTCTCGGCCACATCCCTGCAAATCCATGTACAATGGCTGGGAGATTCCTTTACACCAGAAGACGCGCTGTGGGAAAGCGCCTGGCTCCTGCTCTGGCTTGTCCCAGCACTGTTCTGGGCTATTCCGGCCCGCAGTGCGACACCGCTACGCCACAAGCTACTGCTGTTCCTGGCTCTGCTGCTTTCCCTGGCAGGCGTCCTGCCTTTCCATGCCAACATGACAGAAATTGCGCCACCGCTGCAGTCTACGACCGTGCTTCCGCAGGCAAGCCAACAGCCGGTCTTGCCCTGAAGGCCCTGTGCGCACAAAGCACACAGTCTCTGCCCTATTTCCTGGCGTACTGCTTGCGCCATTCATCCAGGAAGAGGAGCGTGGCCTCCACATCCGACAAAACACCGCTGCGCGCGCGCAAAGCCTGGATGACCTCATCAAAATGTGCATGCGGCCCCAGCCCCAGCGTACGCAACAGCCTGTCCAGGCTGTCCCGTAGCTGCGGAGAAAGCTCTTCCGGAAGGGATTCTTCCCGACGCTGATCTTGAGGCCAGGCTCCCATGCGCTCCTGGATAAAGTCCAGCAGGGCGGTCATGCGTGCCGCATAGGTGTGTTCACGCAAAGCCTTGGCACGTGCGCGTTGGGCAATGGCGCGCCGTTCCTCAGGACAGGCCAGGTAATGATCGATGGCCGCAAACATTTCTTCCAACGTGGCAAAGGTAGCCAGCTCGTCCTTGGCGAACAACTCTGGCAGCAAACTGCGTTCATCCACGAGCTGAAATGCCCCAATGGCCGCCAGCTCAAAGGTGCGAGGATTGACAAAGTCGCCATGACTGACCAGATCCCTCGTCTGCATGCTGGAATGCAGATTGAGATTGATGCGCGTGGCATTATAGATTTTCACGCTTTCTTCGCTGCTGATACGCGCCCCAGCGCGCTGCACATGGGAGACCAACAGTGGCTCGTCCTCCCAATCCGAACCCCAAATTTTAAAATCACGGCCCGCCAGCTGACGAAAGGCCAGACGCCTGTTGGGATAGCCCGCGCCCATAAAGCCTATATCCGCCCCATATTCTCTCCGTTCCTGCTGCGTCAGATCGAGCGGTCTATGCACCTCGGGCAGGGCCGCCAAAGGCAAATAGAGGACATTATGCTGGCCTAGGGCCGCAAGCTTGGACAGGAAGGGTTCCTTCTGAATGACGGCAAAGACGTCGTACAAGGGCGCGTAACTTCGCCAGTAGGAAAATATCTCATGATCCTCCACGAACCACATGGCCGTGCGCACATTGCTGCGGCGCAGCCGCTGCAGCAGACCGCGCCCTAAAGGTGCCTGGGCTGCTGCCAGCACCAAATGCGGCTCCAAACTTTGCACTTGGGCCCAGATGGCCTGGGCAACCACATGCAAAAAGGCATTTTCTAGCTGACTCGTGGCCGCCTGCGGCAATCCCAGAGCGCGCAGCCCCGTGAAGGCCGGATACAACAAGGTGGCATCGAAGACTTTCACCACATGGCCCATACCGCCAAGGGCCGTGGCGCAGTAATGGCCAATGGACAACGAGCCGCCGTACATGGGCAGAACGACAAGAATTCGTAAGGGCGCAAGGGACATCAGCAGTATCTCCCGGGCGGCAGCATCCAGTCCGCATCCTTGAAAAACCATTCTTGAACTTCAGGGGACCATGCCTCAAGGGCATCCTCCGCCTGTGGCAGTCCCACCTGGGCCATGAGCAGGGCGCGCACCTCTGCCCGACGCCTAGCGTGGGCATCCTCTCCGGCCATGAGCAGCGCTTTTGCGCCCAGGGCATCCGTGGCCGTTTGCCAGAGTTGCAGACCCAAGGGTAGCGTGACTGCCCGGGCACGTCCCTTGCCGCCCAGAACCAAAGCCAAGGAGCGCAGGATGGCCGACCCAACAAAAGGCTGGCCGCATGAGGTTGCGCAGGGGCAAGGGGCTGATTCCAGGCAAGGCGCGCAGGCCCGCGCCGCCTGCCAGACATAATGTCCTTCGCCATAGGGACCGGTTTCGTGTAGCCAGGCCGAGGAAAGAAAAAAAGCCAGCACGGGCACACCCAGATGCGCCGCCAGGTGCATGCTGCCTGTGTCGGGAGTGATCACGGCATCCAGGCCGCTTAGTGCTTCCACCAGGCCGGGCCAGTCCGTCTTACCGCTCAGGTCTTCCACGCGGGCCTGCATGCCGACGGGCAGGCTTCGCAGCAACTGGCGGGCCAAGGGCTGCTCGGCCCTTTGTCCCAAAAGGTACACCTTGGGTCCATGCAGGATGCCAAAGGCCGTTTGCGTCAGATCTGCCAGCACGGGCAAGGGCAAAGAACGACGCGCTTCCCGCCCGGCCAAAACCACCCCCAGCCCCCGACCACCTGGCTTTGCCGTCGGGTTGACCGTGGACGGCGGCACGGGGTCTTGCGCAAAATACGCCCAGAAATCCACCAGATTCAAGGGAGTGAGGACGCGTTTGGCGCTCAAGGTAAAGCCGATGCGCGCCCACGGGGAACGTGCGATCCTGCCCAGCTCGGGCCGGTAGCCGCAGACGGTCTCGATCGGAAAGACGCGGCACAGGGCCGTCGTCAGAGGAGAATAATTGCAGTTGTAGACCCCGTCAAAGCTCATGCCACGCCAATGGGCAAGAACGGCCCTGTTTTTATCCAAGGCAACGGCAGATGGCGCGCCATGCACGGCCAGGGCATGCAGCCGGGCAAAGGGATAGAGCAGCCGGGCCAGGGGCACAAGCCCCTCGTCTACGGCCAAATGCACCTCGCCGCGTACTGCAAGGGTCAGGAGCAGACGTTTTGTCTGCACCAGATCGCCGAAACGCGCTGCCTGCAAAACCAGATAAGAGGGCATGGGGCGCTTTCCATGAGAGGTTGCCGCACTTTCAGGCAACGCTCCAAGCTATGACTTGTCTAAAAACGGAAAGCATTTTCACGCTGGCTTCCCGGTCGGCTGAACCAGAAAATGGCTGAATTCAAAAGCCGTCACGGGCTTGGAGAAATAATAGCCCTGAATGCGATCGCAGCCCAATTGCTTGAGCAGATCGAACTGGGCCTGCGTTTCCACGCCTTCGGCCACCACGGGCAAGGCCAGCGACCTGGCGATATCCAGAATCAACGTCAGGACGTGCAAATCCTTTTCGCTGTCCGTAATGTGCCGAATGAGCTTCATATCGACCTTCAGAGCGTCCATGGGCAGGCTTGTGAGCATGTTCAGAGAGGAGTAGCCGCTGCCGAAATCGTCCATTTCCACCAGAAAGCCATTGGCTCGGAGATTGCCCACCGTATTCACAAGCTGCTCCATGCTGTCGGCGTAGGCAGATTCTGTCACTTCAAGCACGAGATCCCGACAGTGGATGCCTGTATGCTGGGCAATGTCCAGAAGATCCTCCTCCAGCCTCGGATCGCGGATGCTGATACGCGACACATTCACCGAAACGGACAGTTTGGAACCATATTCGTCGTGCCACTTCCGCACCTGCGAAGCCGCCGTGTGCCAAACCAGGCGATCCAAGCGCGCAATGAGTCCGTTGGCCTCAAAGAGCGGTATGAACTTGTCGGGCCGCACCATGCCGTAGCGGGGATGTAGCCAGCGTACGAGCGCCTCGGCGCCGGACAGCACGGGAACATCGCCGCGGATGTCGTACTGTGGCTGATACCAGACTTGAAACTGGCCTTCGGCAAGGGCCTCGTCAAAGCTTTCAAGAAGGTTGTTGGCAAAGGATTCGTTGTGGAACATCTCCTCGTCATAGACGGCGACCCGACGCGTATAGTTCCCCCGCAGGGTTTGGCAGGCATGCTCGGCACGTGCGAAACGATCCTCCATGGACACCTTGCGATCCACTTCCGGGTAGACGCCCATGCGCAAACGCAGCGTCTTGATGCCCGCCCGCTGCCGCACGCCGTCGGCAATCCTGATCAGCATGTCTTCTGGATTGGCATGGTGTTCCATATAAAGATAAAAATTGTCACCATGTTCTCGACAGGCTACCCCCAGGCAGGCTTCCATCTCGTTTTTCAGAGCATCGGCGAGAATCAACAGAACGTCGTCCCCGCAGGCCCGTCCATATAGGTTGTTGATCAGGTGGAAATTGTTGACATTGATGGCCATGGCGTCCATGACCCGATCCGGGGCGTAGCGCTCAATGCGCTCAATGCGACGGAAGAAAAAGCTCGGCACAAAAAGGCCAGTGAGGGGATCCTGGCCCACTCTGCGCAAGGCAGCAGAATCTTCGCTCATCTGGATGATGCGGCGGACGCGAGCCCGAATAACTTCCGGAGCGTCATAGGGCTTGGGGATAAAATCAATGGCGCCCAGATTGAGACTTTGCACCTCAGCCGATGTCTCCGAGGTAAGGACTATGACGGGAATTTGCGTCAGCAATTTCCTTTCGCGCAACGCCCGCAGGACTTCATACCCGTTCATGTTGGGCATGAGCAGATCAAGCAGGATCAGAGCAATGTCCTCGCCTTTCTCAATGTAGCGCATGGCCTCGCGACCGTCAGCGGCCTGAAGAATCTCATAGTTTTCCTCCAGCATACCCGCCAGAAGAAGCCTGTTGACCGGTTCATCCTCCACAATCAATATAGGACGCTTGACAAAATCAAAGTCTTCCATCGTCATCCTCATCCTGCATTCAGGCCGCAGTCCTAGGCATCTTCTCTCTGGCCGACGGCTCGGGCAGCAGCGCGGGCTGCCAAAAATTCCGCCCCGGCTGCCGTTATGGCCTGTCCTGTGGGCACATCCGCAATCCAGCCCCTGCCATAGAGTTCGCGCAACGTTTCCTTGTCCGTCATGGGTTGCCCGTCGCGGACGGCCTCAAGCGCTGCCGCCAGACGGGCTTTTTTCGCATCCCTGCGTTCTTGCAGAAACTTATGGGCATACGATGCGGCCACCACAGATGCCGCACCAAGGCAAAAGGAAAGTATGGCCATGCGCGCTCCTTATTCTTCCCTCCGGGCTTCAGAACTGCCTTCTTCTCCGCTATTGTCCTGCTGCTCGGAATGTTCTTGCACGAAATGTTCCTCTTCGGGCAGCTCCGCTGGCGCAGCGTTGCCACATTCTTCGGAGGTTTGGCCTTCATCGGGTTTTCCGTCGTCCAGGGGAATATTCTCTTCCTTTGGAGTCCCGTCTTCCTGGGAAGTCCCGTCTTCCTGGGAAATGCCACTCTCATCGGAAGTTTCCTTGCCTTCGGAAGTTTTGCCTTCCCCGACATTGCCACATTCTTCGGATGTTTGGCCGTCCTCAGCAGTTTTGCGCTCTTCGGCAGTTTTGCGTTCTTCGGTAGTTTTGCGTTCTTCAAAATTTCTCTGCTGCAAAGCCCCCTTGTCCCAATACTCATCGCGAATAGTCTTCAGAACATCCTCAAAATTGAAAATTTTTGTGGCATGCCGTTTCAGCTCTCCTGCCAGGGATTCCTCAGGAGCGACAATCTCCGTACGGATACCCTCACAGCGCAGCAGTTCCACCATAGGCGCGAAATCCCCGTCAGCGGCAAAAAGTACGAGATAATCTGGACGGAGTTTCATACACAGCATGAGCGTAGTCAGCATCAGACGTTGGTCGTCGCTCTGCTTATAGCCGCTCATGGAATTGGCGCTGCTTTTGGAGCTGCACTCAATGACCCTAGCTCCGGACATCTGCAAGGCATATTGCTTATTGACAAAGGCTGTTGTCACCTTGGAAATGGATTCATCAGAGGTGTCATTGGGAACGCGGTGTACCAAGGGCACGAGAGTTTCTATAATGTCCGTATTCCCTCCGTCGCGGCAAAAGGCAATGATTTCTGTCAACGGAAGAAAGGGATAGCCAAAATTTTTGGCATAATATTCCATGGGAATCAAATCGATAGCAATAATTTTTTTCAACATAGCTTCATCTTTGTATAAAAGTACTGTGCTGCAAGCCTGCATAAAACGGCTCTTGCGCTGCCCCTGACATTTTGGTATTTTGCCATAATTACGCGCCAATAACAAGAGGCAGCTTGGGCTCCGACGGGACGCCAAGTGAAGACAGAAAACGCCACAGGACCCACTCCTTGGCAGATTTTTGGGCACTGTGGAACCGTGCCTGCTCGCCGTCATTCCACCTGGCCTGGGCAAATGCGGCGTAACGCAGCACCCTGCCCGTACTTGTCATGCATCCGGCTTGCGTTTACACTGACCTCATGTGCCAAGACTCTGCCTTCAATGCTATGGGCGCACTGCGCGTCATTGTCAGCCTGGATGTGGAAGAAGAAGGACTCTTTTCCGGTAACTATGCCGCATCTGGCTGCGGGGTTCGCAACGTGGCCTTGCTGCGACGCCTCGCGCCGCTCACGCTGGAACTGGGCTTCCCTCTGACGCTGTTCTGCGCCCATGCGGTCTTTGCCGATGCCGAAGCCTGCGGACATCTGGCCTGGATGCGTGACCACTGCGGTGCGGAAATTGCCGCCCATCTCCATCACTGGAGTACCCCGCCGCTGGATGCCAGGCATGATCCTCATGCGCCGCCAGAGCGCACCGATCGCTTACCGCGAGACCTTTTGCGTCGCCGTTTGCACACACTCCTGGAGGCAGGACGCGCCTTCCAGTCCGCGCCACTGACCAGCTTTCGCATGGGCCGCTGGGATTTGAAGGCCGCCATTCGCCCCCTGCTGGCCGAAGCAGGCATTACCCTGGACAGTTCTGTCTGCCCCCTGCGCACTTTTCGGCACGGCCCGGATCATTTCCTTGCTCCAGCCGATCCCTGGTGGCCGGAGGACACGCCCGGCCTGCTGGAATCGCCCATCACGCAGATTCCGCTGAGCCGAACCCTGGCCAGGGCCTGGCATGCCCTTGTCGGGCAGCGGTGGGCGGACGCCTTCCATTTCTGGGGTGCGTTGAGCGCGAACCCCGTCTGGCACGCCCCTGCCGTGATGCGCGCCGCCGTCAGGCTGCACAGGGCGCGGGGTGGCAAGGTACTGCACCTCTTCCTGCATTCCTCTGAACTGCTGCCCGGTGGATCGCCCCATGTGCCCGATCAGCAGGCCGCCGACGCTTTGTACGGCAAGCTCTATGCCTTTTTGCGCTGGTTGGGAGAAACCTTTGTCGTGCATGGCCTCACGGCGGCGCAGCTTGCCGCCCAAGCCCCTTCCCTGGGCTTTGCCCATCTTTGGGGCACACAAGGAGACTGGTAGTGTCCCGCTGCGTCTTTGTCCTGCTGGACGGTCTCAATGCCCACACGGCCCGGCGCTGCATGGGCTACTTGCTGGCCCTGGAACAGGCCGGTCATGCCCGCTACGCCCAACTGTCCTGCGAACTG
Source organism: Desulfovibrio sp. (assembly GCA_017454855.1). Classification (GTDB taxonomy): domain Bacteria; phylum Desulfobacterota; class Desulfovibrionia; order Desulfovibrionales; family Desulfovibrionaceae; genus Desulfovibrio. The sequence continues at coordinate 8,836 of JAFTCE010000088.1, read as the reverse complement.
CCCCCACTCTCCCGGCCCCTCTACGCCACGCTCTTCAGCGGGCTTTCTCCGGTTGAACACGGTATCCTACACAACGACGACGTCCGCATCTGCCCGACGTCCACCGTCTTCTCGCGCGCCAGGGACGCCGGTCTCGTCACGGCCGCCGCCGCCTGGCTATGGGTGAGCGAACTGTGCAATGCCGCGCCCTTCGTACCTGCCCGCGACAGACTGACAAACGCCCCTTCCCTGCCCATTGCCCACGGCCTGTTTTATAGCTCCGACCTCTACCCCGACGCCGAACTATTTTGCGATGCCAACTGCCTGCTCGCGCAGCACAAACCGGATATCCTTTTGGTTCACTGCATGGGCATTGACACGACCGGCCATCAGCACGGTGTTGAAAGCCGCGCCTACCGCGATGCCGTGCGCGAGGCGGACGGACTTCTGGCCAGAAGCCTGCCAAACTGGCTTGCCAACGGATATACCGTGCTTGTGACGAGCGACCATGGCATGGACGAGGACGGCATGCACAATGACACCACGGACAGCGTCCGCCGTGTCCCCCTGTGGCTGATCGGCTGCCCCCAGCCCCTGCCCGAGGCACAAACGCAGGTAGCCAACGTACTTTGCCGCATTCTCGACATAGGTTGATATTTCACGCTACAGTCGGCTCGCTCCGCCGACTGATACCGGCAAAGAGGAGTCGTGGAGAAAATTGTCTGATTTTCATAACCAAACCGCGCTGCCCCCGGCAAGCAGCCCCCATTTTTTGCGCGGAACGGCGCTTGCAAAATTCCAGAGACGGTCGTAAAGGAGTTGACACAGTTCTGAAGTTCGTTGCATGTCATTGCAACACCTTGCAAACTATGAATTTCATCTACCGTACGCCGCCTTGCGCCCTGCCTACTGCCTCAGGAATGCGCCCTAGCTTACAGCCTCTGTTTTTTTTGTGGCTGGCCGTCCTTATATTTTGTTCCCTGCCCGCCATGTGCTTTGCCGCCAGCGAAGAACCAGTGGATTTCACGGCCAGCGACATGGACGATATGGACGATGCCGATGCCCTACCCGACTCCCTCTCCCTGATAGGCGAAGACGGCCCGCCCCCCGGCTGGCGCAATCTGGAACCAGGTTTGCAATTCGGCGAATTTCAGCTTGAGGATCGAGCAGCCAGGCTGACGGTATTGCGCATTGACCCGGGGCATTTTGACTTTGTCCTCTGTGCCCGTTCCCAGCACGGCGGTTTAGGCCGCACACTGCGCCAATGGAGCGAGGAACACAATCTGACCGCCGCCATCAATGCCAGCATGTATCTGCCCGACGGTTCCACGAGTACGGGCTATATGCGTCAGGACGAACACATCAACAATGGACGTCTAGTGCGGCGCTTTGGGGCTTTCTTTGTCGCCGGCCCCGCCGATCCCTCCCTGCCCGCAGCGCGTATCCTTGAAAAAGGAACGCCGCAGTGGCGCGAACAGCTGGACAAATACCGCCTTGTCGTCCAAAATTACCGCATGATCAGTGCAGACCGCCGCATTCTCTGGTCACCCGGCGGGCCACTGTACTCCATCTCTGCCGTGGCCGAGGACGGTGCCGGTCAGATACTCTTCCTCCACTGCCGACGGCCCATAGAGGCCCACTCCCTGGCCAGGCAGCTGCTTCAACTGCCCCTGGATGTGCGTACAGTCATGTACGTGGAAGGCGGCGGCCAGGCCGGCCTGCTGATCCGCTCGCCCGCCCTGACCCATGAGGAGGGCGGCTTGAGCCTCGGCGACTTGCTGATCACGGGCAATTTGCGCGCCACCCTGCCCAATGTGTTGGGCGTGCGGCGCAAAAAGCCCGCTCCTGCACAATGTGGCACTCCGGAATCCAGCAAAAAGACTTTACTTCCGTCGGCAATTCTTTCAGAATAGGAACACAAAAAACGAAAGGCCACGGGTTTATTCCGGTCTTTTACAACAGCAACCCAGCGAGGAAGGTATGCCCAAACAGCTTGAAGTGTATAAATGCACCCATTGCGGCAACATCGTGGAAGTCCTGCACGGCGGCGGATGCGATATGATCTGCTGTGGCGAAGCCATGAAGCTGATGGTTGAAGGCTCTACCGACGGCGCCAAGGAAAAGCATGTCCCTGTCATTGAGAAAGTGGACGGCGGCTATAAGGTTTCCGTGGGCAGCGTGGCGCACCCCATGGAAGAAAAACACTGGATTGAATGGATTGAACTCCTTGCCGACGGTCATAGCTACAAAAAATTTCTTCATCCAGGCGACGCGCCTGAAGCCTTTTTTGCCGTTGAAGCGGACAAGGTCACGGCACGAGAATTTTGCAATCTGCACGGCCACTGGAAGGCCGAGAACTGAGCTACGGTTCGTCCATTTGCGAATATCCAACACCTGATACGGAGGTTTCCTATGAAAAAGTATGTCTGCAGCGTCTGTGGCTATGTATATGACCCCGCAGAAAACGACAACGTGCCCTTTGAGGATCTGCCCGACGATTGGACGTGCCCCGTATGCGGCGAGGGCAAGGATCAGTTCAACCCCGAGTAATCTTTCTTCCTGACACCAACTCCGCCTTGCCCTGCGGCAAGGCGGTTTTTTTTGACGTTTACGAGCAACAACAGTGGAGATGTCATGCAACCTTTTGAAATCAAAAAAGGCATTTTCTGGATAGGCCATGTGGACTATGACCACAGGGACTTCCACGGGTATTCGCGTTCCCCTGACGGTTCCACCTATAATGCCTATCTCATCAAGGACGAGAAAAACGTCCTCATGGACACCGTATATGGCGGCTGCGAGGGCACGCTGCTCTGCCGCATGGGCAAGGTGCTTCCGCCGGAAAAGATCGACTACATTGTCTGCAACCACATGGAGCTGGATCATGCCGGCGCGCTGAAAGCACTTGTGGAACGCTGCAAGCCTGAAAAAATCTTCGTCTCCAAGACGGGTCTCAACTCCATGGCCGGCTACTTTCCCGACATGAAGGACTGGCCCGTGCAGGCGGTCAAGAGCGGTGACAGCATCAGCATTGGCAGCCGCACCATCGTCTTTCAGGAAACACGCATGCTGCACTGGCCTGACAGCATGGTTTCCTACATTCCCCAGGACAAGCTGCTCATCAGCAATGACATTTTTGGCCAGAACATTGCCAGCTCGGTTCGCTTCCGCGACGAATTTTCCGATGACGGTGAATACGATCACCGCGTTAAGGAATATTTCTACAACATCGTGCTGCCCTATTCGCCCATGGTTCTCAAGGCTTTGCCCATCGTGGAAAAGCTCGATATCGACATGGTTGCGCCGGATCATGGGCTCATCCATCGCGGCGAGAAAGCCGTTGCCGACATTATCGCCCGCTACCGCGCCCTGGCGGAACAAAAACCGCAGCAGCGCGCACTCATTGTTTACGACACCATGTGGCACTCCACGGAAGCCATGGCCTATGCCGTATGCAGCGGCCTGGAGGAAAACGGCGTGCCCACACGCCTTATGTCGGTCAAAAGCAACCACCACAGCGCTGTCATGACCGAGCTGGCCGACTGCGGTGCCGTGCTGGCTGGCTCTCCAACGCACAACAATACCATTCTGCCCCTCATGGCGGCCCAGCTAACCTACATGAAGGGCCTGCGTCCGCTCAACCGTGTGGGCGGTGCCTTTGGCTCCTACGGTTGGTCTGGTGAGGCGCCTAAGCAACTCCAGGAATGGCTGGCCTCCATGAAGATGGATCTGCCCGCCGATCCCGTGAAATGCCAGTGGCGGCCAGATAAGGAGACGCTCAAAGCCTGCCACGCCTTGGGCGCGACCGTGGCCGAAGCCCTCAAGAAAAAATGTCAGGGCTAGAGCATTTTGACGTTAACTCTGCACATAGCCGCAGGACGTACAGCAGCCTCTAGAATATTTTTTGCAAAAATAAAAGTCAAAACGCTCTAAACCCCTCCTCTGCTCTGGCGGCTGCGGCTGCCAGAGCAGCTATGCCGGAGATTTTCAACAAACAACCGGAGATGAGAACAGCCCTTCATGCCTCCAGAACACAGCGCTCGACAACGGATAGATGCCCGTCTTGAACAGTCCGGCTGGCTGTTGCAGGATTTTCGAGAAGTAAATCCCATGATGTCGCTCGGTGTTGCTGTCCGGGAATACCCCACCGACACCGGCCCTGTGGATTACGCACTTTTTGTTGACGGCAAACCTGTCGGAGTCATTGAAGCGAAGAAGGACAAATGTGCAGAAAGCATCACCGCTGTGGAGGGACAGACCGGACGATATGCCCACAGCACCTTCAAGTATGTCACATCTGCGCACAAGATTCGTTTCGCCTACGAAGCCACAGGGCAGCTCACGCGATTTACAGATTATGCCGATATCAAATACCGGTCGCGGCCTGTGTTTTCCTTCCACAGGCCGGAAACACTGCTGGCCTTGCTTGCACGAAGCGATACAATCCGTAATGCTCTGAAGCACTTTCCCATCTTTGACGCGACAGGATTCCGGCAATGCCAGATTGCAGCCATACAAAACCTAGAGGTATCTTTTGCCGCCAACCGCCCCAAGGCTTTGGTACAGATGGCTACCGGCGCTGGCAAAACCTTCACGGCAATCACTGCCGCCTACCGTCTTTTGAAATTCGGCAACATGAAGCGCATCCTGTTTCTTGTGGACACCAAGTCCCTGGGGGAGCAGGCCGAGCGCGAATTTCTTGCCTACACGCCCAATGACGACAACCGTTCTTTTTCCCAGCTCTACGGTGTCCGCCGCTTGAACAGCTCGCATATTCCCAGCGATATTCACATCTGCATCAGCACTATTCAGCGGATGTATTCCCTGTTAAAAGGCGAGGAAATGGATGCCTCCGTCGAGGAAGAATCCCTTTTCGAGCAGAGAGGCATCGACGCGCAACCCGCCAAAGAGGTCGTCTATAACGCCAAGTACCCGCCGGAATTTTTTGACTGCATCATTGTCGATGAATGCCACCGTTCTATCTATAATGTCTGGAATCAGGTGCTGGAGTATTTCGACGCCTTCATCATCGGCCTTACCGCCACGCCAGACAAGCGCACTTTTGCCTTTTTCAACCAGAATATCGTCAGCGAGTATTCCAGAGAGCAGGCAATCATTGATGGGGTCAATGTGGGGGAAGACATCTTCCTCATTGAAACCGATGTCACCAAGCACGGCGCTCATCTTATGAAACAGCAGATTGAGTGCCGCAACCGGCAAACGCGCGTCAAACGCTGGAAACAGATGGATGAGGATATCGATTACACCCCTTCCGTCATGGATCGGGATGTTGTCAACCCCAGCCAGATCCGCACGGTTATCCGCACGTTCAAGGAGTGTCTGCCGACGCAGCTTTTTCCCCACCGTCAGGAAGTGCCCAAAACCCTGATATTTGCCAAAACCGACAGCCATGCGGACGACATCATTCAGATTGTCCGCGATGAGTTTGGGGAAGGCAACGAATTCTGCCAGAAAATAACCTGTAAGGCAGACCGTCCAGAGACCGTACTCAGCGCGTTTCGCAACGATTATTACCCCCGTATTGCCGTCACGGTGGATATGATAGCCACGGGCACCGACGTAAAAGCCATAGAATGTTTGGTCTTCATGCGGGACGTCCGCAGCAGGAATTATTTTGAACAGATGAAGGGGCGGGGCACCCGCACTCTCGGCAGGGATGCCCTGCAAAAAGTGACGCCCTCCGCCACTGGGAACAAGGATCATTTTGTCATTGTGGATGCCGTTGGGGTGACGAAATCCACGAAAACAGAAACACGCACGTTGGAGCGCAAGCCCACTGTCAGCTTGCGGGAACTGATGCTGCAAGTGGCAATGGGGGCCAAGGACGAAGACACGCTGACGTCTCTTGCCAATCGTCTGATCCGTCTCAACAACCAGATGACCGAAAAGGAGCGCTCCGATTTCAGCGCACATGTCGGCGGCAGCGCAAGCGTGCTGGCCCAAGGGCTGCTGGACGCCTTTGATGTGGATGTCATTGCGGACAAGGCAGGTGTTGATGTGTCGGATGGGCACGAACCTACTATGGAACGCGGTCGGGGGCTTCTTGAAAGCATCAATGCCGCACTCGGTATTGATGGTCAGAAAACGGAGAAGAGGACTCAGGACAAAGACAAAAAAAGAAGGCCAACAAGGACGACGAGCCTGGCGAAAAAGCCCGCAAAGCCCACCATCCCGGCACGACTCAAAGAATCCAGCCGGACGTTGTCGAAGACGTCAAGGCAAAGGGCTGCCCTTCTGTGGGAATACACCTGCAGTGAATGTGGCAGTCGCTTCAAAACCGACGTTCCACCGGAAGCCCGGACCGTGTTCGGTTCCTGGCTTGCAGCCATGATAGGCGTGATGACTGCTCTTGGTATGACGCGACGGCATATACAGACTTTTTTCGAACAGACTGCCGACATTGACATATCGCAGGGTGGCATCCAGAAATGCCTGGACAGAGTTTCTTTATCAATACAGCCCCATTACGATGCCATCGCCAGGGAGTCCAGGCGCGTTCCTGTCAGCCATGTTGACGAGACATCAAGTCGGCTTTTCGGCCCCGATGGCGAGGAGAAGCACTGGCTGTGGGTCATGGTCTGCCCCACACTTTGCTTCTTTATGATTCATACAACGCGTTCGGCGCAAGCCTTTTCTGATCTTGTTGGCGACCGGGCGGGAATTCTTGTCTCGGATGGCTACGCCTTCTATCAGAAATGGGCAGGAGTCGCCCGCCAGAGCTGTCTTTCTCATTTGATACGAAAGGCGAGGCAGTTTGCGGAGAGTGACACGCCTGAAAAAGCATCAGGCGGCCACTGGATACTTGCCGAGCTACGCCGCCTGGTCAAAATGGCCCACAATCTGCCTACGAAAGGCCAATACCTCGCATGGAAGGGGCGATTCACTAGGTGCGTCAACAAATGGTGGCGAAGTGGACATCTATGCCCCTATGCCAGGCATCTGTTGCTCGAAGCTGATTATATTGTTACGTTTCTCAAATACAAAGGCATTGATCCTACGAATAACGCCGCAGAAAAGGCGCTGTGTCCCTACGTCTGCCACAAGAAGATCAGCTTTGGAGCGACATCGCTGCATGGAGAAGATGATATCGCGAAGCTCCTGACCATTCACGAGACGTGTCGGCCCAATAGCAGGTCAAGTTACGCAGAGCTGAAGACAGCCCTTGAATGCTACGCACGGGGGAAGAGTTCAACTGTCAATTGGATATGAAAAACAGGTATGAGGTCAGGTGCCAGACCTCCCCCATAATTAACGTTGTCATCGGCTTGCAAGCGTTGACGTTACCCCGTGAACGGATACAAACTTGGAAACCGCTGATGGAGCATTTAAAGCATACGGAAGGAAATACCATAAAGCTGATATATGTGATTTTGTTGTCCATATTGTTTGCTGTATCTCCTTTTAACCAAGTTGATGCAGCGCCATACGGGCCGACCATTGACGAAGTCATCCAAAAATATGCTGCCATCAGGAATTTTGAAAAGCTCAAGCTAAACTTGTCAAAAGAGAAAATTCCCATCAGGCTTGGGATGACAAAAAATGATGTTGAACTCTGGGCAGCGCAAAGCACTGTATACAATCTTACATCTAAAAATAATTCAAAGTACAAGTTTGACGCAAAATATTATGAGCCATTCGGGCTATCCTTTGAAGTGTGGTTCGTAAAGGGATACGTTGTCGTTATCAAAACATATAATATCAATAACTACGAAACAGATGACAGAGATTTTGAGACATTAAAGGCGTTAAAGCCTTTCCGTGTAAATGAATGTTGGGTCAGACAAAATTATGTTGATCAGAATTCATATTCTAACGGATATGATTTCGCGTTGATGATTGAACGCAATATATCACAATACGAAGATGAACCGTGCATTGGATCAGACAGAGCAAACATTACCCTAGGAAAGCCAGGTATATTATATCCAAAACATGTTAAACCAATATCACGCCAAGAAAAAAATCAAAAAAATCATAATAAGAACATAAATATGAATGTAGATTGTGAAAATAAGACAATAATTACAGATGTTCCAGATAAAATATAACTGTTAAGTAATGTTTTCAATTATAATTTTGCAATCTTAAAATAGCAGACTCTACTTCTTTATCTCGTGAATTTAGTGAATAAGCATATTTATACCATCGTAACGCCTCTTCCTTATATACTGAAACATTCCCATGTCCATTTTCGTATATATAACCGAGCATTTTTGCTGCATCACAATCTCCAGCTTCTGCTGCCTTTTTATACCAGTAAACCGCCTGTTGTGTATTTTTCCTTGTACCAACTCCATTTTTATATCTTTTTGCAAGATTATATTGTGCTGATCGATGACCTGCTTGAGCTGCAAATTGTAATAATTGAAAAGCTTTAATATGATCTACAGGTAAACCACCAATCCCTTTGGAAGACATAATTGCCAAATAATTAGCACATTCAGCTTGCTTTTCAATAATCATATTATCATTTAATCTATTATAACTTAAGCATTGTGTAAATTTGTCTTTTGCTGACGAATACCACCCACTATTATAATACATAATCCCTTCGTCATGTAAACGCTGGATAATGGCAAATGTATCATGTTGTTGACTCTGCTTCTGGTTACTTGGCTGTTGATAATCAGGATTTTTATATATTTCACTAATTGAATTTTTTTCTGGCTGCTGTGTATTATCACTTACTAAAAAAATTGGTAGCTATTCAGTAGCTACCGTACCGGAGGAAAAGCAAGGCATGCAGCCTTGAATTTCGTTGGGTATTTTAAGTTAACGCAAGCATACTTTTCTTCTGCCCATCATAGGGCAGCAATGTTTCCACGCTTTCGTTCCT
>JAFTCE010000087.1 GCA_017454855.1 Desulfovibrio sp. | reverse complement strand
CCAAAAAATCAAATGGTTTCGCAGGGTGTTTACACGTTATGATAAACTTGATGATTCATTTTTTGCATACATCTTAATCGCGTCTATTGTAATTTTATTGAAATGATGAAGAGTGTTATAGATTTTTTAAACAAGCCCTAGTCAATTTTCATTTTTTATTTCAATATGTTAGTATATTCTCATGGTTGTCAGACATCTTTTTTTCCCAATTTGATGCGACCACATTATTCGACACCCACTTTTTTCGACACCCACATTATCTGACACCCACATTTGTCGACACCCACCAGATTCCTTGCCAGATGCAAGGAAAATCCTTGCGCAAGGAGTCACGTGGATCTACCATAGTACCCGTGTCTACCAATACCGTACGTTCGTTCCGGCTGGTCTGCCCTTGGGAGCAGGTTCCCCTCGTGGAAGACCTCTTGCGTGCGCAGGGCTATGACTTTGCTCCGGAACCTTTTTCCCCCTTGTGCCGCCATCTCTTGTGCGAGCCACGCCCCTTGGGTTCGTCCCTGGCGGCTTTCTTCGGCTATATCTACATTCAAGATCGTTCTTCCATGCTCCCGCCCCTGGCCTTGAACCCGCCGCCTGGGGGAGCCGTGCTGGATATGTGCGCAAGTCCTGGCAGTAAAACCAGCTTTTTAGGGCAACTGGTCGGCAGCAAGGGCTTCGTCCTGGGCAATGAGCCATCACCGGCCCGCTTGGGTATTCTGCGCACCAACGTGCAGCGCATGAATTTGCTCCAGGTCGCTACGTGTGCCTATGCCGGAGAAAACCTGCCCTTGCGCCCGGCGTCCTGGGACACAATTTTGTTGGATCCTCCCTGTTCCGGCTGGGGAACGGCAGAAAAGCATCCCCAAGTCCTCAAGCTCTGGAAGGGCGACAAGCTGGGCAGCTTGATTGGTCTCCAGCGGCGACTTTTGCGCCAGGCCAGCGTTCTCCTGCGTCCTGGTGGTCGTTTGGCCTACTCCACCTGCACGACCAATGTGCAGGAAAACGAGGATCAGATTCGTTTTGCCGAAGAGGAGCTTGGTTTGAAACGCGTGCCCCTGGCGCATTTTCCCGGCTTTGCCTGGGAGGAATTGCCGGGAGGCGAAGGCACATTGCGCGTGGACGGCAAGCGATCCCAAGCACAAGGCTTTTTCGTGGCCCTGCTGCAAAAACCAATACAGGATGAAACGCAAGTGCCAAGTCTGGATGCGGCAAGAACGGAGTACGACCAAGGCAGTCACATGAGTCCTGCACACGCCCTGGACAAGGCTTTTGCAGACCGTGCGCTTTCCAGGCAAGCCATGTCCGGCCCGACCTGCGATCCAGCCCTCTTGCCTCCCGGCCAAGCCCTACCCTTTGGACAGCATGTGCGTTTTGTCCCTTACCTCGCAGAGCGTATTTTACCGCCCTCCTTTGTCTGGCAGGGTGCCTTGTTGGGCAAACTGGCGGATGGTGCGCTGAACGTTGATGCCCGGCTGCGCGTCTTGCTGCCGCACAACGCAGCATCCCGAGACAACGTTTCCTCTGCGCGCCTTGAGTTGGAGCATGTGGCGGACATCGTGGCCCTGCTCAACGGCCAAAGTCGGCAAACAGGCTTGGAAGGACGCGAAGCAGCCTTGTGGTGGCGCGGCCTGCCCTTGGGACGCATTGCGCTCAAAAAAGGAAGGGCTGTGGCTGGCTTCAGGTAGCGTCAGCATGGAAAATGCTTGTGATGCTGCGGAAAACAACGTACATCAAGCCCAGGCCATTCTTCTGCAGTGCGCAACCGAAGCCCTGCGGTCTGCGCACACAAGCAGCTTGCGCAATGCATGACCAAGAATCAATCAGGGCAGAAGAGGCAAGAGGAGCCTGAAGCATATGCATATCCGTTTTCTTGTTGTACCGCTGATCGTGGCTGGCTGTCTGCTCGCGGCCTGCCAGCAGTCCGATACCAGCGCGCAGCCCACCCTGGCCGTGGTCGATCTCGCCCGCGTCATGCGCGACAGTGAACCTGGCAAGGAAGGCGTAAAATTTCTCGAGGGCCTGCAGAACGAAGTCCAGAGCAAGCTCAACGTGGTGCAAAAAAAATTGGAAGAAAACCCCAAGGATGAAGCAGCCCAAAAAGAAATGCAGAACATCTATGTTTCTGCCCAACAACGACTGCAGGCCGAGCAGCAAAATGTGGTCAACGTCCTCTACGACGTTGTGCAGCGAACTCTCAATGCGTACCGCGTAAAAAAAGGCTATGCCGTCATTCTCGGCACCGAAGCCGCTTTATCCTTTGATTCCAAGATAGACGTGACCAAGGATATTTTAGAAGCCGTGAACGGACAAAAAGTGGACTTCAAGCCCGTGATCCCCGAAAACGACAAAAAAAGTGAATCCGGCGTTCAGGGTTCTGCTGCCGACGACACGGCCAAGGCAAACGCGCCCGCAACTCCAAGCGACGCTGCTACGCCCAACACGGCGGAGACAGACACCAAGGGTTCCGACGGCAAAGAAGCCACGCCAGGAGACAAAAAATAGTCTGATTGGTAACGTCACGTTATGCCTAAAGGCAGAACCAGGCGGTTCTGCTTTTTTTTGTGGACGAAAAAAAACGGGATGGAGCCATGCTCCATCCCGCCTGTGACGAGGGGTATATCCGTGGATGAGGACGCCATGCAACCCGTCATGTCACGGAAAAGTGATGTTTCGGTTATGCTTCCCCGGTACGCCGCAGAGCGTATGGGGGAAGGCATGGACGTTTCCATGCGTAGCGGTTTTGTCCGAATCCTTCCAGCGCTGCCATCGTGTTTTGTAAAAACACGACACTAGCCCACAGCCTTTTTTTCACGTTATCGTACTTGGCGGCAGCTAGCCAGGAGGGAATCGCTCCTTTTAAGCATGTTCACGTTGTCGTGAACTGGCTCTATTGTTGTGGCGCATCAGGTACGCGCCGAACCAATGCCAAAGCCATCAATGGCGTAGACAGACATGGGTGATACTGCGAATCGCGCAACTTGTGTGACACAAAGCCCGCCATGTCAAGCGCCATGTCCGCGTCGGTCAAATCCGCACGGCATGCCTTTCTGTTGTCTTCAAGAACGGCAAGATACCTTTCAATGAGTGCGAGATCGCGATCATACATAAGGGTATCCACATATTCCGGCGGCGACATTCCAGTCTGTATCGCTTCATTGCTATGTTGCGACATGACCATTCCTCCGTGAATGGATCACTGCTTCCTTGCCAAGGGGATGGCTTTTCTCTGCCTCCTTGTACGGATGTTACTGTACCCACTCGTCACACGGCTTATCGGCGTACTTTCCCTTCCCCATTAGGTTTAACGCAGAAAAATTTGTGCAGCAAGAGAGAACAAGAGAATGCGCAACGCGCCCACAAAATCGCTGGAGCAAGAGAAAAAGTCGTCACCTCGGCTTGCAAGGCAATGGATTCAAGAGTAGACTCGTATTGTCACCAGCTCAATGCAAGGAGAGCTTATGCCGACACGCATCCTCCACAAGGAAGTCCTGATTCCGGGAAAAACCAGCAAATTGGTTCTGGACGCTCCGCAAATCGCCCGCAAGGCGCAGCCTGGCCATTTTGTCATGCTGCGTGTCTGCGCGACGGGTGAGCGCATCCCCTTGACAGTGGCCGATGCCAATCCTCAGGATGGCACCATTACCATCGTTTACCTGGTCATGGGCAAGAGTACGTCCATGCTCGACACCCTGGGCCAAGGCGATCACATCCACGATGTCTGCGGCCCTCTTGGCCATCCCACCCACATTGAACAGCGTGGCACGGTGGTCTGCGTGGGCGGCGGCACGGGCATTGCCGCCATGCACCACATTGCCAAGGGCCATGCTCGTGCCGGAAATCGCGTGGTGGCCGTTATCGGTGCCCGCAGCAAGGATTTACTGCTCTTTGAGCAGGAATTGCGCCTGATCGCGGATGAACTGCTCATTTCAACGGACGACGGCAGTTACGGACGCAAGGGACTCGTTACCGAGCTTCTGCGTGAGCGCTTGGAACAGGACAAAGATATTTTCGAAGTGCTTGCCGTGGGTCCTGTGCCCATGATGGCCGCCGTGGCTGAGACCACCCGTCCTTTTGGCGTCCGCACCACTGTCAGTCTCAATCCCATCATGGTTGACGGCATAGGCATGTGCGGCGCGTGTCGCGTAACCGTGGACGGCAAGACAAAATTTGCCTGTGTGGACGGGCCAGAATTTGACGGCCATGCCGTGGATTTCGGTGAGTTGCGACGTCGTTTGGCGGCCTTCCGCGAGCAAGAGGCCGTGGCAATGCAGGATTGGAGGGCTAGCCATGAACAATAAGCAACTTCCCCGTGTGGACATGCCTTGTCAGCCCGCTGTCGAGCGGCGCGGCAACTTTGAGGAAGTGGCCTTGGGCTACACGCGGGACATGGCCTTGACAGAGGCCTCCCGCTGTCTTCAATGCAAAAAACCCCTGTGCGTCACTGGCTGTCCCGTGGAAGTACCCATTCGGGATTTCATCGGACATGTGGCCCGCAATGATATTGAATCCGCCTATAGGACGATCAAGACCACAAACAGTCTGCCCGCAGTGTGCGGACGCGTTTGCCCGCAGGAGCATCAGTGTGAGGGCAAGTGCATTCTGGGCAAGAAGGGGCAGCCCGTGGCCATTGGTCGGCTGGAGCGCTTTGTGGCCGACACGCACATTGCGTCCAGCGCCTGCGAGCAGGTCACCGGGGCCAATGCCTGTGCCAGACCTCTAAAACAGAGAAAGATCGCCTGTATCGGCTCTGGCCCTTCATCGCTGACCTGCGCCGGTGTCTGCGCCGCTGCGGGCCTCAAGGTGGATGTTTTCGAAGCATTGCACGAACCTGGCGGCGTACTCATCTACGGCATCCCGTCGTTCCGTCTGCCCAAGAATGTTGTCAGCACGGAAATTGACGGTCTGCGCGGCGCTGGCGTCACCTTTCATCTCAGCAGCGTTGGTGGTCGCACCGTAGATGTGGCCGAACTCTTGCAAGACTACGACGCAGTATATATTGGCGTGGGCGCAGGGCTTCCCATCTTCCTGGGCATACCTGGGGAAAACCTTGTGGGCGTGTTCTCGGCCAACGAGTATCTGACGCGCATCAATCTCGGTCGTGCATATGACTTTCCCAAGCACGACACGCCGGCCTATCGCGGTCGGCATGTCACCGTCTTCGGCGCTGGCAATGTGGCCATGGACGCGGCGCGCACGGCTCTGCGCATGGGGGCCGAGAGCGTGCATGTTGTCTATCGCCGCACACGGGCAGAAATGCCCGCCCGTCGCGAAGAAGTAGTCCATGCCGAAGAAGAGGGTGTGCAGTTTTCCCTGCTCTGCGCCCCAGTGCGTTTTCTTGGCGATGCCGAGCAGAAGCTCTGTGCCGTCACCCTGCAACGCATGGAACTGGGAGAAGCCGACGCTTCTGGCCGCCGTCGGCCCATAGCCGTGCCCGGTTCGGAACACGACATGCCTACGGATCTGGCCATTGTGGCCCTGGGTACGCGCTCCAATCCCCTGCTCCTGAAGGCCACACCCAACTTGCGCCTCAATGCACGCGGATATATTGAGGTCGATGCGACCAGCGGCGAAACATCCATACCCAACGTTTTTGCCGGGGGCGACATCGTCACCGGCGCAGCCACGGTGATTCTGGCCATGGGCGCAGGGCGCAGGGCAGGACAGGAAATCGTGCGCCGATTCGCTGATTAAAGAGGTTGTATGGCATGATACTGGCAGACACGCACATCCATACCAGGTATTCGCACGGGTCCAGCACACCTGAGGCCATGTATGCTGCAGCTCTGGCCCGTGGCCTGGAATTTGTGGCCTTCACCGAACATGCGCCGCGCCCCCTCGGCTTCGACTACACGCACGAATACCGTGAACAGCTGTCCCGACACCTGCCTGATTATCTGCGCGAAGTTCACGCCCTGCGCAAGCGCCACGACCCATGCCAGGCGCTTTTGGGCATGGAGATGGACTGGCTGGAAGATCAGGAAGACTTTACCCGTGCAGCCTGCGCGGCGCAAGATTTTGACCTGCTGCTGGGCAGCGTGCATTTTCTCGGCCATTGGGGTTTTGACGACGGGGAGGATCCCTGGAAAGCCTTTTCGCAGGAAGAGTGCGAACGCCACTACCAGGCATACTTCGAGGCCTGGGAACGCATGGCACGTTCCGGCCTGTTTCATGTAGCTGCACACCCGGATCTCATCAAGATTTTTTCCGTGGAGCAGTTTCATATCTGGCTGGCCAAGAGTTCAAGCCTGGCATTAATTCGCCGTGGGCTTCTGGCCCTGCGCGACTCAGGGATGTGCATGGAAATTTCTTCCGCCGGTCTGCGCAAACCGTGTAGGGAAATATATCCAGCGCCGCCCATCATGGTCATGGCCGCTTCTCTGGAGCTGCCCATCACTTTTGCCTCGGACGCCCATGGCGAGCAAGACGTGGCCTATGGCTTTGCCCGCCTGGCAAGTTATGCAGCAGCCTTTGGCTTTCGAGAGCAGACCCTGTTCCATGATGGGCGCAAGGTATCCATACCATTTTAAGGTCTTCAGATCACAACGATAGCCCATAGACGCTGGGGGCCCATGCAACACCTCGTTGACATAACGCATGTTACTTTGTTTCTTCCAGGCGACGCTAGGCAGATACCAGTGCTGCACGACATTACTTGGTCAGTGCTGCGCGGCGAACACTGCGCCCTGCTCGGACCCAACGGTTCTGGCAAGTCAACACTGTTGCGCCTGCTGCGTGGTGAACTCTGGCCAGCGCAAGGACACATTCGCTGGCACGGACCCCAAGGAGCAGATGAATCCCCCCTGACGGGCAGAGCCATGACGGCTCTGGTTTCTCCCTTGCAGCAGGCGGTTTACCAGCGTCGGGCATGGGATTTGACCGGACGCGATCTCCTACTGACGGCCTTTGACGACACCCCCTTGCTCTATTCTCAGGCCAACTCCGAGCAGGACGATGCTGCCGAAGCCATGGCCTACAAACTCCAGGCGAGCGGCCTGCTTGCTCGCCAAGCAGCAGAGCTTTCCCAGGGCCAATTGCGCCTGCTCCTCTTGGGTCGTGCCCTGCTGCGCAGACCTGCCCTTTTACTGCTCGACGAATGCGACGACGGACTAGATCCCAAGCATCGTCGCATTTTTTTCACTATTTTGGAGGAATACGCCAGCCACAGCACCGTCATCATGTGTACGCACAAGCCTGGACAGCTCCCTTCATGGTGCGCCGGTCGTCGCTATATGCACGATGGCCGCCTGTGGAAGAGCGGCACGACCACGCAGCAGGCCACACCCCCTGGGAATGCCGGGACAGTACGTGCTTTGGACAATGCCAGAAGGGTTACCCCTGCAGATCACAGCCCGCTGCTGGAACTTGCAGATGTTACCGTCTTCATCAACCGAAAAAAAGTCTTAGACAACATAACCTGGAGTCTTCATCGTGGAGAACACTGGCGCATCAGCGGGGCCAACGGTTCCGGCAAGTCAACCTTGCTGCGTCTCCTCGCTGGGGATGAATTTGTGGCTGATGGCGGTCGGCTGCTGCGCTTTTTGACCAGTCAGGGCGGCGGGACGCATAGTCTGGAAGCCGTGCGGCGCGGCATTCGGCTGGTTTCGGATTTGTCGCAATCGCTCTACGGGTACGACTTGAACGTATTGGACATGGTCTGTACCGGTTTTGACAATAGCATCGGCGTTTACCGTTGCTTTTCGCAGCACGAACGCGGGCAAGCCCGGGCAGCTCTGGCCCTGCTTTTTCCTGAATATAGGCCTGAGGCCCTGACGCGCCTCGAAGGTGAGTCCATTCGACGCCTGTCCACAGGGCAATTACGACGTCTCTTTCTGGCGCGCTCCCTCATGGGCGACCCAGAAATTTTGCTTCTCGACGAACCCTGCTCCGGCCTGGACAGCGAGGTGCGCACCTCGTATCTGAACCTCGTTGACAATCTGGCCGACCAGAGCTTAAGTATCGTCTATGTCTGCCATGACGAGGACGACGCCCCCTTGTGCATCAACCGTGAGGCGCGCATGGAAGGGGGGAGGCTGCGCGTCGTGCGCTGAACCTCGTCCTTTTTTCAGCCGAAGCACTAAGGAACACCCTGTCTGGACAAAGCCAGCGTCTTTTTTTGCCAAGCGAAATACCAGCCCTTAAGTTCTGCGCACTTCAGCCGATAAAAATACAAAAAAGCCGTGAGGAATACGGCAAAGGAGCAGACCATGGATGGTATGATGGAAGTTGTGGGCATGTCTCAGGAGATGGAGGCCCAGAAGTTACAGATGCAACAGGCAGTTGCAGGCGCAAGTTTGGCCAAGGAAGCCCTGCAATTTCAGGGCGACATGGTCAATGCCATTATCTCCGGTGGCATGAATGCGGCCAGAGATGCCGGACTCGCAGCCCAGGGCATTGGCAGCAAGTTGAGCGTCGTTGTGTAAATATACGACGCAGAGTTCTCTACAGACCATGACGAGCGCCCCGCAGTCAGGCCGGAGCGCTCTTTTTCTTTCTCACGGTATGTTTCACGGGAAACATTTTTGCTCTTTCTGCACTTTCTGCTGAGCATCTACCATCAAGAGAGCTTCAGCTTGACGCTGATGATCCTTGCTCTGCTGCGCTTGGGCCGGACTGCATAAGTTCTTTGGCTTGTTTGCCGCACATGTGTTCTATACGCAGTTCAAGAACGCATACCTTGTCAAAAAATCGTTGGATTTCCCTTTGTCGGCCTTCTTCGTGCTCAGGAGAATAGCGCGCTGCCAATTTTTCCAATGCCTGTCGCTTTGCTGCTGCTTCCTGCAGAATACGGATTCTGCCGAAGACAATGACGCTGGCAAAATGTGTTGTGTAGGTTTGCGGCTGCACATCATCCCTGTCGATAACACAAAAGGAAACCTTGTCCTCGCGAGCAATGGCGTCCAGTTTATGTCCGGCCAGGGCGCAGTGGAAAAATATGCTTTGTCCTGTATAGACATAACTCAAAGGCACGGCGTAGGGATAACCGCCATCCCCAAGTACGGCCAGCACGCCCGAAGTCCTTTTTCTGAGTATGTCCTTACAGGTGCTTTCCTGCAATTGCTGTTTCTTTCGTCGTAATTCCCTGAATAGCATCCAGTCCTCCTCAATTATTGTCGTAAAGCACGCAGAGCGTTGGCCACGACGAGCATGGTCGTGCCCACGTCGGCAAACACGGCCATCCACATAGTGGCCTGACCGGCAAAGGTCAAGCACAGGAACACAGCCTTCACACCCAGAGCTAGGGCGATGTTCTGAAGCACAATGGCCCATATGGAGCGTGACAAGCGGATAAATACGGGTATTTTGCGCAAATCGTCATCCATCAGGGCCACGTCAGCGGTTTCAATGGCTGTGTCCGTGCCCGTGGCGGCCAGGGCAAAGCCAAGAGAAGCACGGGCCAGAGCCGGGGCATCGTTGATGCCGTCGCCCACCATGCCCACAACATGCCCTTTTGCGGCAAGTTCTTCCACCAGGCGCAGTTTTTCTTCTGGCATTAAGGAGCTGCGCGTTTCGTTTATGCCGACGTCCTTGGCAATGGCAGTAGCGGTATGGACATTGTCGCCGGTCAGCATGAGCGTAGTCACGCCTAGCTCGTGCAACTGACGCACGGCTTCTCTGCTGCTTTGCCGAACCGTATCGGCGACGGCGAGGATTGCGGCAATGCCCTTGCTGCTCATGAGCAGGGCCACGGTTTTGCCCTCAGATTCCAGTCGGTGCTGCGCTTCGTCCACAACGGTAGTGTCCAGTCCAAGATCCACCGCCAAGCTGTGATTGCCCAGATACCAGCGTTCGGCATGGACAAGCCCGCTGATGCCACGCCCAGGCAGGGCGGTGAAATCCTGCACGGCCAGTATCTCACTATCCTTAGTATGTTCGGCAATGGCCCGGGACACGGGATGGTTCGAACGCGCTGCCAGGGAACCTGCCAAGACAGCCGTCGGTTCAAAAGAAGCTAGGTGAAGAAAATCCGTCAGTCTGGGCTTGCCGCTGGTGATGGTACCTGTTTTGTCCATGGCCAAGCAATCCAGCTTGCGGCCCAGTTCCAAAAACCTGCCCCCCTTGATCAATATCCCATGACGTGTGGCTGCTGCCATACCACCCACGATGCAGACCGGCACGGAAATGACAAGAGCGCATGGACAAGCAATGACAAGCAGCACAAGCCCGGTATACAGGGATTGCTTCCAGGCCCAGCCCAGAGCAAGCGGTGCAACCAGCGCCACAAGAATTGCCAGGGCAAAGATGGCTGGCGTGTAGTAACGGGCAAAAACGTCAATAAGACGTTGCACTGGCGCACGGCTCTCCTGGGCAACTTCCACGGCATGGATGATGCGGGCCAGGCTCGTCTCTGTGGCAGAGGCAGTGGTTACAAACTCCAAAGAGCCATAGGTATTGATGCTGCCAGCAAAGACTGTGTCCCCGATGACTTTTTCCACCGGAAGACTTTCTCCCGTTATGGACGCCTGGTTCACGGCAGAACGACCGGCCTGTACGCGGCCATCAAGGGCAATTCGTTCCCCTGGTTCCACCCGCACACGGCTGCCCACGGGTATCTGGTGAATGTCTGTTTTCACCCAAGAACCATCGCTCTGGGCCACAACGGCGTTCTCCGGGGCCAGGGCCAGAAGATTCTTTATGGCCTTGCGCGATCTGTTTACGGCCATGCTCTCCAATGCCTCGGATATGTTGAACAAGACCATGACCATGGCTGCTTCGGGGTATTGCCCAAGACATAAGGCGCCAGTCACTGCCACGGACATGAGCGCGTTCATGTTCAAAGCGCCGCTGCGAAGAGCCAGCCAGCCTTTTTTGTAGGTGGATAGTCCGCTGAGAACAATGGCGGCTAGGGCCGTCACGAACACGGGTGCCATGTCGGCCCAGAATGACGCGTTCTGGACGGCACTTTCCCCTGACCAGGGCATGAGCAATTCCAAAATTTCAGCCAGAGCAGCAAGGGCAAAAGCCGCTCCTAGACGCGGCCAGGCAATACGCTGGCTGACAGGCGCTGACATGGCCTGGTCGATTTTCGTGAACTCCATGCCGAGGGATTGCAAGCCCTGGGCCACGGCTTTCTCGCAAGGCTTGTCCTGCCATACGGTCAGCACATGCCCTTGAAGATCAAAGCCAAGGGCAGTGACACCGGGAATTTTTTCCAGCTCATGCCGGATGCTGCCTTCTTCCAGCGGACAATCCATGGCAGGAATGTGCAATCGGAGAGCCTCCCTGCCTGCGTTTTTTTCCTTCACGTCTTGGGCAAGAGTACTGTTTGCGCCAGGAGAACAGCAATCATTCTTTGCAGCAAACGCCCCCCGACAAGAGCCATCACAGCACAACTGTGAACCTCTCTCCTTGGATAGACAATCCTCATCTTCTGAACACCGAACACAGTTCACCTGACTACCTCCGCATGGGTTCTTCCAAGAAGAGCATACAGATTAGAGCAACTATAAGGTCAAGAAAAAATTTCTCGCCGACGACGCTCCTGAGTTTCTTCCCAGGAGCGATATGTGCAGATTGTCATGATGTGAGGACAATAAGAGTTGCGTTTTTCAGGACTGTAGAGTAAAAAATGTTAGTTACCTATTTCACACTATGCGCTCTCAGCGTGGCATACCTTTGTTCATGTCAAACACTAGGTCAGCGCAATGAACATTGACAAGATATTTACGAAGATTGATGCATATGCAAGCCATTTTTCTGAAGGCCAGCTATGGGAAAAAATAGCTGCTATGGGCAAAAGATTAGGGCAAGAGGCGCTGCGCAGCCTGCTCATTTTGTACTACACTCTGGAAAACCCGGCTATTCCCGGCAAGGTCAGGGCCGTCATTCTTGGCGCACTGGGCTACTTCATTTTGCCCATCGACCTTGTACCGGACTTCATCCCCATAGCTGGTATGTCTGATGACATTGCTGTCGTGGCAGCCGCTATTGCCTATGCTTCATTGTATATTACCCAAGAAGCCAAAGACAAGGCCGATGCCAAATTGAAAACCTGGTTTGGCTAAAAAACAAATTTGTGCGGTGTATCGATGTCTTTCATGTTCATCCTTTTTCTCAAACTGCTTTCCAAATATCTCGGAAGTCTGGTTGACGCAGCATAGCTTCAACATCGAGGTAGGCCATGCGTTATGCGGGATCGTTTTTTAACAAGGCAAAGACAGGCATGCAGACCGCATCCAAAGAACTGCGTAAAGAATGCTTTGCCATCCTTTGCGTGGAAGCTGGCGGTTACGCTGCCACAGGTGAATTCCAGGAAGACGCTTTGCTCGAAGGACTCAAGGAAATTGCCGCAGAATACGGCATTGCCGCTGCCGAAAGCATTCTCAAGGAACGTTTTGCCATCGGTAAAAGACTTCCCCGCCACTGGCCTGAATTTGAAGAGCGCGACGTAACTATAACGAGAAAAGCAGACAACTATGTTTTTTTCCGCGCAGAATGCGAGTGTATGAGTCCAAACCACTGTATCGAGGTCATCGTTGACAAGGCAGACAAAGACCTCCCAGCTGTCTCGGCTTCTCTCATCACTCATTGCTCATGGCAGGACAGAACTGATTCCGACAGTTTCTGGAAATTGGCCTGGAACCGCATCAAGGCGGCATGTGCCATCCTCGTCAATGGTGAACTGGACGTCGAGGGAGAATTTTGTTTTCATGGAGAACATCATCTGCGTGATTTTGCCGATACACTTCAGGCAGCTATCGAACACGTCGAGAAGCGGAACCCATAGAAGATTTTGTAAAGATAGTTTACGCAGTAACAATATTTCCTAATTGAGGAAACAATGACGTATTTCATTATCGGTTCGGGCATCTGGGGCAGCGTCATGGCCGAGCGCATTGCTTCGGTACTGCGTGTTCCCGTCGTTGTGGTAGAACGTCGCAATCATGTCGGTGGCAACTGCCATGCATCCCGCGACGCCGCAACAGGTATTGAATGTCACCGCTACGGTTCGCACATCTTCCACACGAAAATCAGGGAAGTCTGGGACTATCTCACAAAATTTACGCGTTTCAACAGCTACAGGCACAAGGTCTTGATTCGCCACGCTGGCCGCACCTATGTGATGCCCATAAATTTGGCCACCATCAATGCCCTGTACCAGAAAAATTTCACACCTGAAGAGGCGCAAAACCTGCTCCAAGAGGAATCGAACCGCGCATTCCCAGCAGAGGCCAGGCCACAAAACCTTGAGGAAAAGGCCGTCAGCCAAATCGGACGCCCCTTGTACGAAGCCTTTATCCGCGACTACACGGCCAAGCAATGGGGACGTGCCCCAGTAGATCTGCCTGCTTCCATCATCAATCGCTTGCCCATACGCACAAGCTACAACTTTGACTATTTTGATGATCCCTGGCAGGGCATTCCCTGGGACGGCTACGCTGCCCTTTTTGCCAGGCTTCTGGACAATACGCTGATCACAGTGCGCCTGAACACAAGCTACGAAGCCATAAAAACGGAAATTCCCTCAGACGCCACTGTTATCTACACCGGTCAGGCCGACGCATTGTTTGACTGCGTACACGGCGAGCTGGAATGGCGATCTCTGCGTTTCGAGTGGGAAACCGTGAACCAGCGGGACTATCAGGGCACGTCTGTGATGAATTACGCCGATGCCGACGTGGCCTACACGCGCATACACGAATTCAAACATTACCATCCAGAGCGCACGGAAATTTTCGAATCCGGCCACACGGTCATTTGCCGCGAATATCCGTCCGCCTGGACGTCAGGCGGGGAAGCCTATTATCCGCTGAATGATGCCAGGAATACGGCCCTGTACGAACGCTACGCGGCCATGGCCCAAGAGGCGGGCATCATCCTGGGCGGACGCCTGGGTGCGTACCGCTATTGGGACATGGACAAGGCCGTGGCGGACGCCCTGCGCGTGTTTGAGACGCGCATCGCAGGGTAGCCCATCTCGCCTACGCCTTGGCAGAGGCCACGACTCCTACATCTGGAACAAAAACACCGGCTGCAAGGAGCCTGTGGCCAATGCGCCCAAGCCGTCCTCCAGTTCCATGCGCAACCATGTCTTGAGGCTGCGGGGCAACCAACCGTCTTCCTTGGGACGCATTTGCAGCTTGCGCTCTACGGGCACACCGCATTGCTCGGCCAGCCACTGCAGGGCCTCATCCTCCCCGCCCAGGGCATCCACAAGCCCTATGTGCAACGCTTCGCGCCCGGTCATGATCTTGCCGTCCGCCAGGGACGACGCTCGAGCCTTGTCCATGTGGCGGCCTTCAGCGACGATTTCCACGAATTGTGCATGCATGTCGTCCAGAACGCCCTGAAAATAGGCCCGTTGTTCGCTGGAAAGGGGGCGCAAGTACGAGCCGGCATCTTTGTACGGTGCCGTGGTCACGGTTTCTTGACCCAAGCCCAACTTGGCGAGCAGGCCCTGAACCTGAGGTATGTCCATGCGCACACCGATGGAACCTGTCACGGTTGAAGCGTTGGCAAAGATGCGTCTTCCGGCCATGCTGACCATCAATCCGCCGGAGGCGGCCATGGAACCCATGCTCACGGCCACGGGTTTTTTTTCCGCCAGCCTGCGCAGGGCTGCATACACTTCCTGTGAAGCCGCCGCGCCCCCCCCGGGGGAATCCACGCGTACGAGTACGCCCTTGATGTCCTCATCATTGCCAACGGTGCGAATCCAGCGCAACGTCGGACCCACGTCCATGATGGGACCGCTTATACTGACCAGGGCCAGACGCGAGCCACCCATGATACCATCCGTACTGCTGAAAGCCGTAGGCAGACTGCCCAGACCGACCCGGAGGGCCACCACAAAAGTCCAAAAAAGCCAAGGATGACGCTTGCGAAAAGGGGGGCGCAGGACATCCTTCCAGACCTCAGCAGGTATGCGGGCAAGGGGGCAGAAGGCGGCGCAGGCATCCGCCGGTGCTGCCAAGGTCTGTGCAGGCTTTCCTTCAGCCAGATCCAAAGGTTCGGAAAAGGTAAAATTTTGTTCGCTCATGGTCTACGCGCCGCCTATCATTGGATGCTGTTTTGTCGATGTTACTTTGCTCAAAGGTCGTTCGTGAAGATTCCTCTAACCCTGCATGGCCTCAGGCCAGAGGGTAGCTGCCATTTCACGCAACTTGAACTTTTGAATTTTTCCGCTGGCAGTCAGCGGAAAACCCGTCACCATCTGCACATAGCGAGGCACCTTGTACCAGGCGATCTTGCCGCGGCAAAAGGCACGCACGTCTTCGGCCAGCAACTCCACGCCCGGCTTGGCTATGATGAATGCCGCCACTTCTTCACCATACTTACGGCTGGGCACGGCAACCACCTGCACATCCAGCAAACCAGGCATGCCCATGAGAAATTCTTCCACTTCGCGTGGATAAATGTTTTCTCCGCCACGGATAATCATATCTTTGATGCGACCTGTGACGCGCAAATACCCATTTTCGTCCATGACGCCGAGATCCCCGGAATGCAGCCAACCATCGGGACTAATGGCCTTGGCCGTATCTTCCGGCATATTGTAGTAGCCTTTCATAACATTGTACCCACGGCAGAGTATTTCGCCGACCTGGCCTCGCGGCAATTCCGCGCAGGTTTCCGAGTCGCCCACGCGAACCTCAATGCCAGGCATGGCGCAGCCGACGGTCTCACAGCGTACGGACAGCGGATCGTGAATATCAGACTGTGTCATCACTGGCGAAGCTTCCGTCAGACCGTAGCAAATGGTGATTTCTGTCATATGCATGTCATTGACCACGCGCTGCATGAGCGGCTCGGGGCACACGGAGCCTGCCATGATGCCCGTACGCATACGCGAGAGGTCAAAGCGGTGGAATAGAGGATGCTCAAGCTCAGCCAAGAACATGGTGGGCACACCGTACACGGCAGTGCAGCGTTCATGATCCAAGGCCGCCAGAACCTTGAGGGCGTTGAACGTCTCTAGGATGATCATGGCCGCGCCATGATTGACACAGGCGGAAACACCCAACACGCAGCCAAAGCAGTGAAAAAGCGGCACAGGCAGGCAGACGCGATCTTCCGGGCCAAAGTTCTGATGGGCGCCAATCCAGTAGCCATTGAGTCCTACGCCCACATGGGTCAGCATGACGCCGCGTGGGAAACCCGTGGTGCCCGACGTATATTGCATGTTGACGACATCCCAGGGAGAGAGCTGGGCCTGTCGCGCCGCATACTCAGATTCGTCCGTCATGACGGCCAAAGCGAGAATTTCCGGGACAGAATACATGCCCCGAAATTTTTCGGCACCCAGAAAACAGACGCGTTTCAAGTGGGGCAAATTCTTGCAATGTAAATGTCCACGCGACAAGGTGCGCAGCTCGGGCGCGATGCGATAGAGGGTTTCCAAATAGTCATGGTCGCGCATCCTATCAATGAGAAAAATATTTTCGCACTCGGACTGGGTCATCAGATACCGCAACTCATGTTCGCGATAGTTCGTATTTACCGTAAGCATGACCGCGCCAATCTTGGCGGTGGCAAATTGCAGGGCCACCCAGTAGGGCACATTGGTTGCCCATACGGCAACCTTCTCCCCTTTTTGGATGCCCAGGGCCATGAGTCCCCTGGCAAAGGTATCCACCAGCTCGCCGAATTCCCTCCAGGTCAGCCGATAGTTGCGATCCGCATAAACCACGGCATCATTGTCTGGATAACGGGCTACGGTGTGATCTAATACCTGCCCCAGCGTCCATTCACGCAGAACAAATTGCGCCTGTCGCTCGCGAACCTTTTCTTCCATATATTCTCCTTCAATACTGCCCTATGAACGCAGGACGCAGCATGGCGCTGCAGGCCACAGCCAGGTGCATGTTGACCCAAAAAGGTCAGGGATTGTACGTTACGGCAATGATTTCCACAGGATCGTCACCAGCCGCCCCAATATAATGGGGCACAACGGAATTGTAGTAGATGGTTTGCCCGGATGTGAGGACGTGCGTTTCCCGTCCATAGACCACCAGCAGTTCTCCCTTGAGTACGCAAATGAATTCCTCACCCTGGTGCGATGTGGTTTTGCGCTCGCCGCTGACGGGGTAAATGCGAATATAAAAGGGTTCCATGTTCCTGTCGTTTTTTCCCTTGGCCAGCGCATGGTACGCATAGCCAGCATGGGGGATGCGACCTGTGTGCAGGGCTTCGTCGGCCTCTGCCCGCTCGTGGATACTGCTGATGACGGGGTCACGGGTAAATTGATCGTCCAAAAATGTACCCAGGCGCACTCCCAAAGCGCGCGAAACCTTTTGTAAAGGCCCGATGCAGGGATAAATGGCGTCATTTTCCAATTTTTCGAGATACGAGACGCTTAAACCCGTGTTCTGGGCCAGGGTCTGGATATCCATGTCGTGTTCCAGACGCATGGCATGGATACGTGAGCCAATGGTATGAGCGGAAGGCATGTATACTCCTCGCTGCCGGGGAAAATCCGGGTTGTGCCACACTGTGTGTTGCAATCATCGTCCCCAAGGTAGCGAAAAGACAGCAGAGACGCAAGTAGTACCGCCTAAAACAGGGACTCAACGGGACAAAGGCAAAAAACACCGACAATCAGGACAAAACAGCCACGAGGGCCGCATACATGGCCTTCCTTTGCTGCACCCGGCCCACATAGGTTCGCGTCTCCCGGTATGGCAAACGCGTCACGAGATCGTGGAACAACTCTTGGGCTGACATGGCATTGATGCGTGCCACTGCCTTGACGTCGTCTGGCCCGTAAAAGCGAAGGAGACGATTCGGCCCCATGTTGTACGCAGCCACGGCGCAATACTCGCGCGACAGGGGATCATGCACAGCACT
This sequence comes from Desulfovibrio sp., assembly GCA_017454855.1. GTDB lineage: Bacteria > Desulfobacterota > Desulfovibrionia > Desulfovibrionales > Desulfovibrionaceae > Desulfovibrio. The sequence goes on along the minus strand of JAFTCE010000087.1, from coordinate 37,047 downwards.
GAAATAGCGCGTGAGCAAAATATGCAGGTACGCCGTGCCGTAACGGATATTTATTTCAGGTTCGCGCAACTGCGCAAAGCCGACGGTACCACTTTGGCCATGCAGGTAGCGGTGAATTTCGCCGCTGGCCGTGCCTGGCAAGATCTGCATGAGTCCCATGGCCGATTTGGGGCTGACAAGTGTTGTGGAAAAATTGCTCTCACTATGAATGATGGCATAGACAAGGGCCACATTGAGACCAAATCGCTCAGCGCAGCTCTCCACAATCTGGCGGAAAGCCAGCGCAGGACGCATTTGCCGTCCCGCCAGAACCTGCTCCTGCATCCTGCGTTCCACGCTGCGGCGCAACGCCGTCATGGCCTGTTCCGGGGAACCAGGCTGCTGCCGATGAAAAAGATATTCCCCCTGCCCCCAACGCAGAGGATGACCAGAAATATCCAAGGCGTCACCATATTGACGCGGCTGATTGCTGAACAAAAGCGGCAGACCAGGGTCATCCATGCCCAGCAAAGGCGAAAAAACACCCTGAGCATCGTCCTGAAAAACTACTTCCTGCGCACCAGTGAACAGACGCACCCCTCCAGGGGCAAGGGCCACCATGCTTGCTTGTTCCCGCACGGACAGCTTGGGAGCAACGTGCCTGTCTTCGTCCCCGTTGGGCGAGGAAAAAACCAGTATCGGCCCTAGGGCTTCACGCGTAAACACACGCCCGCGCACAGCCCATTGCCGAAGACCGTTTCCACAGGACACAATACTGGTCGGCATGTCTTGCGCCCCAGGCTTAAGCACCGTGTGCGTTGCCGGACGACGCACTTCCGTGACCCTCGTTTGGGGCACAAAGGCAGTCAGCAAGGCAAGCAGGGCTGTTGCCGCCAAAAGGCCACAGGCCATAAAGAAGACCGTAGCTGGCTTCATCTTCACACCTCACCATCATTTTCGGCCCTGGCGCATCGCCAGCAGCAGCGTTTCTTGTCCTTAATTTGCAATAACCGTGCTATTTCTTGATTTTTGTTACAATCCAGCACATCATCAGCGCAAGCCCACGAGACCTGGCTTGACCGCAAAGGCAGGATGTGGGACATATGGGGAAGCAGGTTTGCACCTGCGCGCACGTAGCGCTTGACTGTCGCAAGTGGCCGGTTTTCCGGTCGGGAGAATGCATGTCCGATACCAATTTTCGATGCGGTCGCGTGGCCATCCTCGGTCCACCCAATGCCGGCAAATCCACACTACTCAATGCTCTTTTGGGCCAGAAGGTGACCATTGTCACGCCCAGGCCGCAGACCACGCGCAACCAGATCGTGGGCATTCGCACGGATGCGCAGAGCCAGATGGTTTTCATGGACACACCTGGCCTGACCCAGGTTCGCGGACGCTTGAGCAAGACCATGATTCAGGCCGTATGGCAAAGCCTTGGCCAAGCCGACGTGATCCTGCCTGTGCTGGATGCCCATCTCTACATTCTCCACCCTGAATTTCTTGAGCGGGATATGACCCCCCTTGCCAACGCCCTTGCCGAAGACGCGAGGCCCATGATCGTGGCCGTCAACAAGGTCGATCTCTTTGCCGACAAAAGCCGCATGCTGCCTCTGCTGACGCGCCTGCACGACATGTGGCCCAAGGCGGAAATGTTCCCCCTTTCAGCGCTGCTTAAAGACGGGTTGCCTGCCCTTGTGGAACTGATTCGCACGCAATTGCCCCTTGGAGCGGCGGCTTTTCCCGAAGACCAGATTTCTACCGCTCCCCTACGCTTCATGGCGGCGGAAATCATCCGTGAAAAACTCTTTTTACACCTGCGGCAGGAAGTCCCGTATTCCGTAGCTGTCAACGTGGAAAGCTGGGAAGTGGACGAAAAACGTGCGCTAACGATCATTCATGCGGTCATTTATGTGGCCCGCCCCATGCACAAGGCCATGATCATCGGCAGGGCCGGAGCCACTATCAAGCAAATTGGCATGGAGGCACGCAAAGATATTCAGGAGCTTCTGGAAGGAAAGGCTCACCTGGAGCTATGGGTCAAGGTGCGCGAACGCTGGTTTGACGATGTGGGATTTTTACGCGAAATGGGGCTGATGCCAGAGTAGACAATGGATGCTCCTTTGATCTTGCAACGCTATGCACACGTTCTGCAGCGCCTGGAACAAGCTTGCGCCGCAGTGGGGCGTTCGCGTTCCGAAGTTAGGCTTATTGCCGTATCAAAGTTCCATGAGGCAGCGGATATAGTCGCCTGTGTTAACGCAGGGCAGCTAGATTTCGGCGAAAATTACGTCCAAGAAGCCCTACGCAAAAGGGAAGAGGTTCATGCCCAAGTGGGAAGTCATGCGCCCTGCGCGCAGTTACGCTGGCATATGATCGGCCATGTGCAAAGCCGTAAGGCCGCACAGGTGGCCGGGGCTTTCTCCCTCGTACATACCTTGGACTCCCGCAGACTGGCTGATGCTCTGGAACGGCACACAGCCGACTTGCACGGGCAACAGCCAGTGCTTTTTGAGGTCAATATAGCTGAGGAAGAACAAAAAAATGGCGTTTTTCCTGGCGCTTTGCCGGAATTGGCCGATTATGTTCTTGAACATTGCCCGCATCTCGACGTGCGCGGACTCATGTGTCTGCCGCCGGTCTTTGACGCCGGGCAAGCAGCGCGCCCCCATTTTGCCAAGTTGCGCCAATTGCGCGACGATTTGCGACGGCGCTGCGGTCTGCCTCTGCCCGAATTGTCAATGGGCATGAGCGGTGATTTTGAGGAAGCCGTGGCCGAAGGGGCGACCATGGTACGTATCGGAACGGAGATTTTCGGCCCGCGCTCCCCCAAGGGGGCAAAGCCGGAAGCATGATTCCCGCAGGCCCATTGCGGACGATAGAGCTGCAATACCCCCTGCGGACAGCGGAGTGCAGACATGGCGGCCAAAGACAAGGATGCCAAGGCCTTGCCGGAAGGGCAGGGCGAAACGGTCAAAAAACCTTCCAAGTTCAAACGCATTGTACTTTTGTTAGCTTTTCTGCTCATTCTCGGGGCAGTGGGCGGGGCCGGGGCTTACTGGTGGTTCTTCATCCGCACACCAGCCGTGGAAACGTCCGCTGACTCAAGCGAGACAAGCACGGCTGCAGAGGGCCAGGACGCCAAAGCTCAAGCCAATGCTGAAGGCGAAAAAACCCCGGCAGGGGCTGCCAGTGAGGGGCGCGTGGAGCGACAAACTCCCTTGCCGCGCAGCAATGGACAGGTTCTGCCCCTGCCGCCCGTAACAGTGAATATCTCTGGCACGTCGGCACAGCGCTATCTCAAGCTGGGCATGGAGGTAGAGGTCAATGCCGACGTTTCCGCAGCGCTCAAAGCCAACAGCGCACGCATCCGCGATGCCGTGATCATGTTGCTTGCGGGCAAGTCTCTTGAAGATCTGACATCTCCGGATGGCAAGATTTTACTCAAGGCCGAAGTCGCTGCCCGACTCAATCAAATCTTGGGGGCACAGCGCGTCATACGCGTCTATTTTACCGATTTCGTTGTGCAATAATACGCGTCGCGCCTTGACCGCTGCCAGGACATCATGTCCCGGTCAGGGCGAAGGTGCATGAAGATGGAATGGGGGAACACATGTCGCAAGATGAACAGGAAGCTCTGGCTGCCCAATGGGCGGCGCAACTCGAAGAAGAAGCCAAAACCGACAGTCGTGTGGCAACCGGCAGCGATGCTCAAGCTGCGACAACGCCCAATGCCGGTAGCGGACTGGACGATGAAGCCTTGGCAGCACAATGGGCGGAAGCCCTTGCCGATGAAGCAGGAAAAAGCGGTCCAGAAGCCTTTGGCGGTGCCGGCGCTGCGTCTGGCATGGCCTCACAAGCGGCGGAGGCCCATTTCAAGGATTTGACCGAAATGTCCCGACAACCCAAGGACAACAAACTCAAACGCGAGCTGGATTTCATTTTGGACATCCCGCTCGACGTTTCCGTGGAACTAGGACGAACCAGACTGCTGATCAATGAATTATTGCAACTAGGCCAGGGTTCCGTTGTGGAACTCAACAAGCTGGCTGGCGAACCGTTGGAGGTGTACGTCAACGGCAAACTTGTGGCCCGCGGCGAAGCAGTTGTCATCAATGAAAAATTTGGTGTGCGCCTGACGGACATCATCAGTCCCATTGAACGGGTGAAGCAACTTGGCTGATAGCGCTACCCTTCTTCTGGCAGCGGGAGAGACGAGCCCGGCCGGTGATGGTATGGCACAGGCAATAACTGCCGCGCCCTCTGCTGCCAACCCTGCCCTCGAGCAGACCATTGTCGAGGCAAGTACCCAGATTCAGCAAGGCGTGGACATTGCTCTCCAGGGCCAGTCGCAGGCAGTAGCGCCGGTATTCACCTGGAGCGGATACATCCAGGCTCTCGGCGTCCTCTTTGTCCTGGTGGCCCTATTCTGTCTCTGCCTTTGGCTGGTTCGACGTTTTGGCCACTTTCGTTTTCTCCCCAGGCCAGGCTCCTTGCCCCGCGATGCCCTACTTTTAGAGGCGCAATTGCCTCTTGGACCACGCAAAGGGCTGATGGTGGTACGTTTTTTGAATAAACGCCTTTTGCTGGGTATTACAGAACAACGCATTACTCTCTTGAGCGAGGAGCAGGCAAAAGATGATCCGGACAGCGCACATTTCGAGGATGTTCTGGAAGATGCCCGCAGCGGCCCTGGCCGTTAGTCTGCTGGTGCTTCTGCTGCCAGACCTCGTCCATGCCGCGCAGGCATTGGATCTGCCAGCCATGCAGCTCACGCTCACCGGCAATGCCAAGTCACCAGAGAAAGTCTCGGTGCTGCTGGAGATCCTCTTCCTGCTCACCGTTTTGTCTGTCGCGCCTGCCATCATGCTCACGGTGACCAGCTTCACGCGTATCATTATTGTGTTCAGCTTCTTGCGCCAGGCCATGGGCGTACAGCAACTGCCACCCACCCAGATCCTGGCCAGCCTTGCCATTTTTATGACGGTTGTCATCATGTTCCCCGTGGGCAAGCAGATCAATGACCAGGCCCTGCAACCCTATTTACAGGAACAGATCGACTATAAATTGGCCCTGGAACGAGCCCAAGCGCCGCTACGCACCTTTATGTTCAAGCACACACGCGAAAAAGATCTTTCGGTTTTTTACGCCATCAGTCAAATGGAGGCTCCAAGGAACAAGGAAGAAGTACCTACCATGATCCTGGCAGCAGCCTATGTGATCAGCGAACTCAAAACAGCCTTTACCATTGGCTTTCTGATCTATATTCCTTTTCTCGTTCTGGACATGGTCGTTTCCAGCGTCTTGATGGCCATGGGCATGATGATGCTGCCGCCCATGATGGTTTCCATGCCTTTCAAGCTGCTGCTTTTCGTCATGGTTGACGGCTGGAATTTGCTGGTTGGCTCACTGGTCAACAGTTTTCTGCTCTAATTTTACGCTGCAGTGCCTGTGCTGGGCAGCGCGGAGGAACGCATGTCACCGGAGTTTGTCATCGGTTTTGGACGACAGGCCATTGAACTCTGTCTGATGATGGCCTTGCCCATGCTGGGTGTGGGACTGGCTGTGGGCGTTGTTGTCAGCATCATCCAAGCTGCGACACAGATTCAGGAAATGACGCTGACGTTCATTCCCAAAATTGTCTGCATGTTCATCGCCCTCTTGCTCGCCCTGCCCTGGCTCATGGAACGCATGACCACGTTCACGCGGGATGTGCTGGTCAATATTCCTACCTATATACGCTGAGTATCTGCATCTGCCAAAATCATTTGGAGGATGGCCTCAGCGAGGAGGGCTGCCGCTTGCGTAACGCGTGGGGCCAAGGGTGGAGCCGTACGCACATCACTGATAAAATCTCCCACCAGCACCAAATTGCCCACGACGCGTCGGCTCATGACCGGGCCGCTCAAACCTGCCAGGCCCGAGGCCGAGGCAACCTTACAACCTGCCACGAGAGCCTGCTCAACGAACAGACTCTTGTCTTCGGCATTGTCCAGGGCCTCCACCCACAGGGGACAATAGGTCAAGGTCTGGGGCAGATTTTGACGCGTCAGGCGTTGATGCCGCGTCTCGACGTCTACTGCTGGATTCAGCTCCCGCAGGACATCCGCCAGCGCGTACACCTTGGGCTGTCCCACATGGCGCGGCCAGTACTGCTGCCTGTTGAGGTTGGAAGGCTCTACAAGGTCATCGTCAACCAAGAGGAAATGGCCCAAGCCGCAACGGGCCAGCATGAGCGCGGCATTGGAACCGAGTCCGCCGGCACCCGCGAAACCCACAGATGTCTGCCGCAGCTTCTCTAGCTGCTGCACGTCAAAATAGCGCGACAGACCAGCGTACAGTGTAGAGTCTTGCATCAGATTGCACACAAGGAAGAAGACCCCAAAGATGATTCGGCGGGATCTTCCCAATCCTTAAGGACGGCCTGATAGCCAATGCCCGAGAGAGAGGCTATCATTTCTGGCAGACTGCGGCGATCAGTGATTTCAAACTGGCCTGGATTGTGCATGTCTTGCGTGGCTCTTCCGCCCACGACCGTGGAGACGCCTGCGGATACGCGTGTTACGCCCAGGGGCACAAGGTGGTCGCGCATGAAGGCGCTTTCACGGCTGGAACAGGTTATACCCGCTCGTGGGAGGAAACAGCGCAGGGCCGTCACATACTGCACGAATGTTCTGTCATCCACAGTGTGCTGCACGGCAAAATTGCCTTCGTGGGGGCAAATGCGCGGAATGGACACGCTCACATCCACTCCAGGGTAATGACGCTGCAGCCACCAGGCATGCAGACCCGTGGCAAAGGCATCGCGCACAAAGGTTTCCAGCCCCAGCAGGGCACCAACGCCAACACTACGCATGCCACCTTCAGCAGCGCGCTGCGGCGCGTTGAGACGAAAGCCATAATCATGCTTGGGACCAACAGGGTGCAGCCAGGCATAGAGTTCTGGACTGTAGGTCTCCTGAAACATGGTCATGCTGTCCACACCCACAGCCACCAGGCTGGCATACTCCGCCGTGGTCATGGAGTAGACCTCAATACCCACGGAGGCAAAGCGCGCTTTGATGCGCCGCACAACGGCAGCTATGTACTCCGGCGAAGAGAGCTTACGAGCATCGCCAGTAAGCAGAAGAATGTGCTGAAAACCGCGATCAGCAATGAATGCAGCTTCCGCAACAGCTTCATCCACGCTGAGATGTCGGCGTTTCTGCGGATTTTTGGCATTAAAACCACAGTAGCGGCACTGGTTGGTGCAGACATCAGAAATGTATAAGGGTGTGAAAATATTTACTGCCCGACCAAAATAGCGCAAGGTCAACTCGTGCGCACGTTGCGCCATGGCCTCTAAATAGTCTGCGGCCACAGGGGAAAGCAAGGTGAGGAAATCCTCGGGACGCAGAGACTCTCGTTCCAGCAATGCAGGCACACTTTTCCCATTGGCCCTTTGCGCGCCCTCATCCCTTCTGTCCAGAGGCCAGGATGCAAGATATTCTTGAAATGTTTCCATGCTGCCTCTCTGCCTGGTTAGCGCAAAAAGCCGGTCAGTGGTGAGGATGCCTCGGCCCCCTGAGCGCGTGCCTTCATGGCCCCTGGACCTGCCAGCCAGGCGCCTCTTCCGGCGCGTATGGCCTCAGCAAAGGCCCGCGCCATGCCCACGGGATCGTCAGCAGAGGCAATGGCCGTGTTCACAAGGCAGGCCGCCGCGCCCATCTCCATGGCCTCGCAGGCATGGGACGGTCGCCCCAAACCTGCATCCACCACAATGGGCACATCCAGCTCTTCAATGAGGATGGCAATCATCTCCTTGGTTCGCAGCCCACGGTTCGTGCCTATGGGGGCGCCTAAGGGCATGACCGCACAGGCACCGGCCTCCACACAGGCCCGTGCCACATAGAGGTCGGGATTGATATAGGGCAGGACGGTAAAGCCTTCCTTGACCAGCGTTTCTGTGGCTCTGGCGGTCTCATATCCGTCCGGCAGCAGATGGCGCACATCGGAAATGACCTCTATTTTGACCCAATCCCCACAACCGGCGGCTCGAGCCAGCCGTGCCAGGCGCACAGCCTCTTGCGCATTGCGCGCACCAGACGTATTGGGCAAGAGACGCATATGTTGGGGAATATGGCCCATGATGCCCTGGGCATCTGAAGCGGACTTCTCCACGCGACGCATGGCAACGGTAATGACTTCAGCGCCACTGGCCTCGACCACAGCCGGAACAAGACTGTCCGAACCGTATTTGCCCGTGCCGATGAAAAGACGGCTTTTTAAAACCACACCGCCCAGTACCAGACTGTCGTTTTGCATAGTACTCCACTCATATGACGACATTGCAGAAATTGCCCCCAAAGGCTTGCAAATGGCGCAGCTATCGCAGCTTGCTTTAGCCACCGCCCACAAAATGCACTATTTCCAGACGGTCGCCGACAGTAAGACGGACAGAGGCAAAGGTTTCGCGGGGCACAATATTCCCATTATGCTCCACGACGACGGCAGTGGCCTTGTGACCGTACGTGGCCAGGACATCTGCCACCGTGGCATTTTCCGCCACATGTTCCGTGGCGCCATTGATGGTGACTTCCATGAATCGCCCCCCAACGTTCAAAAAGAAAACAAACCGGCAGACCATGTGGCAAGAGGCGCGTCTCCGTCAGGCTTCCGAAGATCGGCCTGATCCCGCATCAGGTGGAATCACAAACGCTGATTCTCGTGGCGAGGACGCCCGAGTGTTTTTCAGCCATTTTCTTGCTCCACAAGCCTTGTTAGGAAGCATACGCCTGTCCATACCCTGTGGCAAGTCCGCTTCGTGCAGGTTTATGAGACCTTGGCTGTCACTGCCGACGTGCAGCATTGAGACGGAGGAAAATTTCGCGCAATTCCTGGCGGGTCAGCCCCATCACGGAAGGCAAAGCAAGGCAGACCAGGGCAAGGGATGCCGTGTAGAGAAGGCCGGACACGAAAAAACGGGGCAGGGAGTCCAAAGCGCCAAAGCCGAGGAGCATGGACACATGGCGTGAACAAAAAGCCAGGCCAAGAAGGAGGGCAAGACTCCAGATTTGATGCGCAAGGTTGCGCCAAAAGGCAAGAGGTATGAAGCGTGACGCCAGCCACAAATAGGCATTGACGGTCACAATTTGCACACAGACAGTCTTGACGGCTAAGCCAACAGCGCCCAGGCCCAGGCCAAAAAGATTGGCAGGCGCGAGAAAAAACCAGGCAGCAGCAAAACCGTAAAGACATTCGAGGGCGGCCATGTTGCGTAACACCCTGGTACGGCCCGTGGCGTGAAAGACTGAACCAGCCAACTGCCCATAGGCCTGATGCAGAGGGTAAAGAGCCATGATCTGTACTGGCAGCACGGCATTGGCAAAATGCTCGCCACCAAAAAGGGCCACCAAGGCCGACCCTTCGGCCAGGGTAAAGCACGAAAAATACGCCGCCAGGACATAGAGCAGAGGAGCAAAACGCTTGAGCAGCCTGCCCATAGCCTCTTTGTCTCCTTGGCCCCAGGCAATGGAAAGCTCACGCATGACCAACGGCGTCATTGCGGACACGAAGAGAAAACAGGCCATGCTGACTTTTTGGGAAAGCGCGAAAAAGCCCTGCTCCACGCTGCCGTCGAACCACTGCAGCATCCAACGTTCGGCAGTGAGCAGGCTGAAGGAGAGCAGGGCTTGGACGAAAAGCGGATGGCTGTAGTCGAAAAATTCACGTCCGTAGGCGCGCAGATGCGCATTTGTCAGCCGAAAACAGGGCACAATACCGCTTTGCAGCCAGCTTCTGCGCGTCACGCACCAGTAGCCAAGGGCCGTGGTCGCCAGCATGAGATACTGCTGTCCAAAGAGCGTACCCATGTTCAGCCAACCTCCAAGATAGAGCAGGCAAAGCAGCCCCACGGCCAAGAGGGAGATGACGGTTCGCACGAGTTCCGAGGAGACCGTGGCTCCCAAGGCGTCGTTCATAGAGCGCAGCACACGCCCCCACCAGGTGAAAAAGGCCCACACTGCGGCCAGTGGTGCCAGCCAGATGGGCACATCCGGCATGAGCAGTCCGCCGACTCCTGGCAAAAACATGCACAGAGCAAGCACGAGACTCAAGCCAAACACGGCCAAGGCCACCCGCAGATAGAAGGCCACAAGCCCTGTTTCGGCTTGACGCCGTGCGAGTGCATTGTAGAGGCAGGTAGACGTGCCCATGTCCAAGAAACCAAAAAGCTGTTGAAACACGCTCGTTGCAAAGCTGTAATTGCCGTACATGTGCGGTCCAAGAGCTCGGGGCAGGATGGCCTCCATAAGCAGGTACACGGGCACTGAAGCGACGTTGGCAAGCAGCTTGAAGGCGTATCGACTGGCTAGAGTGGGGATGGCTTTTTGCATGGTTCAACGTAACCTGTTTTCGACGCGGCCTCAAGCATTGGGCGTGAGGCATTCCATTGACCGCAAAGCTGTTCGCGTTTAGACTGAACACACATTACATTCAACACCTTTTTTACAGTGAGGGTGTGCGCCTTAGGTACGCCCGAGGATTTTGTCTTGTCCCGCTATGCACGGCACTATGTTCGCCAAGAAATTGTCCGCCTGCTCAAATACGCACCTCCAGAAATGCGCAAGGCCATCCTTGCCCTTTTTCCTGCTGCCAAGCGCGTACTTGACAGCGGCTACCATCCTGCCGTCCGCGATGTTCCTCTCAAGGGGTGGCGTTGCTTGCTCACCTTGCTGGGTTCTGTGGCTGCCATGCAGACCGACGCGGAAATGCTCCTGCGCGTTGCCAATGACCTCCTGGCCATTGCCGATCGCATGGCCCCGCCTGACGAGGTATTGCGTCAAAGCGCAGAAATTCTTATTCACGCTCTGTACGCCGATTTGTATGTATGCCGTCTTCGCACACCCAAGGGAGAGTGGAAAGTACGCGCTGCAGCCAGAGCTGATGGCGGTGCAAGTCCCATTGTCGCGCCAATTTTGGAAGAGAGCATGCGCCAACATCCGGTCATGCGCACCATCCTTGAAGGGCGTTCTCGTTACGTCGTTTCGAATAACCTGCATGCCCTGGACAAGGGCGGTGAATCCTTTGATTGCGTCATTTACAAGGAAGGCTACCGCTCGCGTCTTGCCTTTGTCCTGCGCGAGCGAAGCGACAGACCCCCTTTTGGCCTCGTTATGCTCTATACAAAACGTGAATATGGCTTTGAAAGTTTTGATGCACGTTTTCTCGCCAAGTGCGCAGGCATTGTTTCGCTCACTGTAGGCCGACGCGTTGCCGTAGCGCGCGATACATTAGAAAAGGCAGCAGGAGCCATGGCCCACTATGGAAACAATGTCCTCAATGTCTTGCGTAATGAAGCAGCCTACTGCGGCGAATTGGCAGAAGATATCGACAAGGGCAGAAGACATTCTTTGCGCTTGACCCGCCAATTACTGGCCGAAGTAGCACATGATTCCCGCAGTCAAGCCCTTTGTCTCGATGTGGAACGTTCGCTCACAGGCAATGACCTCGCAGAACTGTCCGCTCATTTGGGCAACGTTCTTAAAGGAACACGTCGCATGACGCGAATCATCAATTCTCTGAAAAAATCAGCCGAACGTCCGCGCCTTATGCACTATGCCCTTGGACAGGACGTATTGCGCCTTGAGGACATGGAAAAAGAAGAATGAACATGCGCGGAAAATAGGCAATGTCACTATGAGTTCCGTCACCTTGGGTTCACCGGCCATTCCCTTTGCACAGGCGCTTCCCTTTGGCGCGGACAAGCCCTGGCTTGCCCCCCTTGCCGGATACAGCGACTTGCCATTCCGCTTGCTGTGCCGAGAATATGGCGCAGCCGTCTGTGAAACAGAAATGGTCAGCGCCAAAGGCTTGTTGTACGCGAGTCCAGGGACTGAGGAATTATTGCACACAACGCCCGCAGACCAGCCCCTGGTAGGACAACTTTTTGGCGCAGACCCCCTGTGTCTTGGGCGGGCGACAGAACTTTTACAGCGCAAGGGTTTTGTCTGGTTTGATCTCAACCTCGGCTGTTCCGTGCCTAAGGTCATGCGCCAGGGAGCAGGCGCGGCTCTGCTTGGGCAGGAGGATATGCTGTTACACGCTGCCCAAACGATGATCCATGCTGCCGGTTTTGGACGCGTTGGTTTTAAGCTGCGCCTGGGGCTGGACAGGACGCATCCCGTGCTGCCAGATCTTGCCCTGCGTCTGGAGGATCTTGGAGCTGGCTGGATTAGCGTCCATCCGCGTACAGCCAGGGAGGGATTCCAAGGCAAGGCCCGTTGGGAAGTCTTGCCGCTACTTGCCAAGCGCCTGTCCATCCCCCTCGTGGCCAGTGGAGATTTGTTTTCTGCTGCCGACGGTCTGCGCTGCCTGGAGGAGACCAAGGTCAGCGCTGTCATGTATGCCAGAGGCGCTCTGCGCAATCCCGCCATTTTTTCGGACCACAGGAGGCTGCTCGCGGGACAGGCTCCTTCAGAAAATGACGCCCTGCATATCAGAACCATGATCGAACGTCATATCCATCTCATCCGCGAACATGCCCCGCAGATGTCCTCAACCTGGAAAATGCGTTCCGTCATACCGCGCTACGTTCACGGGCTGCCAGGAGCGCGTGCCTTGCGGCAGGCGCTGTGTTCTTGCACTACCTGGCAGGAACTGGAAAAAATTCTCAATACCTTCCTGCCTACGTGATGCTCTTTTTCTGGCAGGAAAGGGATAGTGGAGAAGGATGTATGGAAGTGTATCGCGCCAAAACGGCAGGCTTCTGCATGGGGGTCAGCTTGGCTCTGCAAAAATTGGACGCAGCCTTGTTGGAGAAGGGGAGCAGCCGCATCTGCACCCTTGGCCCCATTATTCACAATCCCCAAGTTTTGCGTGACTATGAGGAAAAAGGTGTGGCCTGCCTGGACGAAAATGCGCAGCTCCACGCAAAGGACGTGGTCGTCATCCGCGCACACGGCATTTCGCGCAGCATGGAAGAGGAAATACGGCGGCATGGAGCGCACATCGTGGACGCCACCTGTCCCAAGGTAAAAAAGGCACAGCTTGCCATTGCCAAAGCCACTCTTGCAGGGGCGACGCTTCTCCTTTTCGGGGAGGCAGAACATCCAGAAGTGCGCGGTTTGGTTTCCTATGCCCAGGGGACTACCCATGTCTTTGCCAGCAGAGAAGAACTTGAAGCCCTGCCCTTGCAGCCCCAAAAACCCTATGTTCTTGCCTCCCAGACAACGCAAGACCAAAACCTCTTTGATGCATTCGAATCCAGGCTTCATACAAAGATTGCCCAGCTCACGGTTCTTTCGACGATCTGCGATGCCACGTGCAAACGCCAGGAAGAGGCTCGGGACATTGCTTCTAAGGTTGATATCATGGTTGTCATCGGAGGCAGGCAAAGCGGCAATACCCGAAGGCTGGCAGACATCGCTGCGCTCAGCGGCATAGAAACACATCATGTGGAATGCGTGCAGGAACTTGAAGCCAAAAAATTTTTTCAAAAACGCTGCGCAGGGCTAACGGCTGGCGCATCTACGCCGAAAAAACTCATTGATGCGGCGCATGCCTGGTTATTGTCACTCTGACCATTTTTGATGCGGACACAGGGAGGCAGTATGTCTCAGACCAATATTCTCTTGGAAGCTGGCACGAACGAACTCGAAATCGTAGAATTTTTTCTCGATGAACAAGTCCCCGAGGCTGAAACCAGCGACGTGGACGCGAAGGAAGATGCCTCTGGCCGCACATCCTATCGTGGATATTACGGGGTCAACGTGGCCAAGGTTCTCGAAATCATCCGCATGCCCAAGGTGACAGAACTGCCCGAGGTACAGCATCCCAGTGTCCTGGGCGCCTTCAATTTGCGTTCACGCATCATTCCGCTGGTAGATCTGGCCCTCTGGCTTGGGAAATCCCACCCCGACATCAAAGAACAGCCCAAGACCATAGTCACGGAATTCAACAACGTCACAACGGCTTTCATGGTTTCCGGAGTCAATCGCATCCATCGTATTAGTTGGGAACAAGTGGAACCACCCAACAAATATGTTTCCTCAGTATCCAACAACACGGTCATTGGGGTGATCCGCTTGGAGGATCGCATTGTATTCCTTCTCGATTTGGAAAAAGTTGTGGCGAACCTCAATCCCAAGCTCGGCCTCAGGCTAGACGACCTTGGAGAAGATTGGTCCAACACTGGCTATCACGCGCTTATTGCCGACGATTCAGCCCTTATTCGCGAAATGCTCCGCGATCTCATGGAAAAGGCAGGTTTTGTGGTAGAGGTTGTCACGACAGGTCGCGCCGCATGGGACAGGCTTCAGGATTTCAAAAAAAGCGCTGAAGAACAGGGCCGCCCCATCACAGATTACATTCATGTGGTCGTCTCTGATATAGAAATGCCTGTCATGGATGGACTCAACCTCACATCCAGAATCAAGAACGATCCTGTTCTCAAGCGCCTGCCCGTACTCCTCTTTTCCTCTCTTATCACGGACAAACTGCGCTACCGTGGCGAAAGCGTCGGCGCTGACGATCAAATTTCAAAGCCCGAAGTAACCCAGCTTGCCCAAAGGGCCGTTGCTTTAATCAAAGCCCGAGAAGAAAACACGTCTCAAAACTGAACTTCGATGCCCTGTGTATTGCAAGCTGTTCTCTACATGCCTGCGTAATTTTGCTTGACGCATTCCAATCTCTCTCCTAGAACCAACGTGGAGTCCATCTCCTGTTTCACGTGAAACACATGCGCACAGAGTTGTTTCACGTGAAACAGGGCAGAGAACAGCGTACCTGATCTGTACAAAAAAATGACGGAATAGCAGTAATGAGGATAGTGAAAAAATGACGCGTATTATTTCCATTGCCAATCAAAAAGGTGGAGTAGGAAAAACTACTACTGCCATCAATCTTTCAGCAGCTCTGGCAGTCATGGAAAAAAAAGTTTTACTGGTGGACAGCGATCCGCAGGCCAACAGTACCAGCGGTATGGGTCTGAATCAGGAAGAGCTGAAGGGGGATTTGTATGAAACCTTTTACAATCCTGAAAAAATCCATGATTGCATAGCACAGACCAAGTCCGCATATCTGGACATTCTGCCTGCCAGTACAAACCTGGTCGCAGTGGAGTTGGAATTGGTAGATAAGATGGCGCGGGAATTTTACCTGGACGATTGCCTGAAGAAAGTTCAGGAGGAATATGAATATATTCTCATTGATTGCCCACCATCGTTGGGCCTTTTGACCCTCAACGCCCTTTGTGCATCGCGTGAGCTGCTGATCCCCCTCCAATGCGAATTTTTTGCATTGGAGGGTATTGTCAAATTGCTCCAAACATACGAACAGGTCAAAAAACGCCTGAATCCCCAACTCAATCTTCTGGGTGTTGTCTTGACCATGTATGACACACGCAACCGCTTGACCAGGGAAGTAACCCGTGAAGTTCACCGCTGCTTCCCTGAACATCTTTTTGAAACCGTCATTCCACGCAATGTTCGCCTTTCCGAAGCGCCAAGTCACGGAAAATCCATCATCCATTACGATGTCAAGTCCAAGGGAGCCGAGGCATACTTGGGCCTGGCTAGGGAAATTGAACTCCAAGCGCAAGGAAAGAAAAAAATCGTTTTGCAATAACGAGAAAATGCTCAACTTCTCACGGGCGTATGCTCAAAAGCAACGTGGTCAGGAAAATACTTTTGACGAATAGTGCTGCCACAAGCTCGGCAGTGAAACACCAAAAGGCCGCCAATATTGGCATTGGTCAAAATAAAGGGAGAATCCGCGTCATGTCGCCAATCAAGCGTTGTTTTGCCACATGAGGGACAGCGCACTTCAGGAACATAGGGATAGCGAAAATCCCAATACTGCATGAGTTCTTCAAAACCCCGTAGCGCCTGAGGAGACTGTGAAAGCATTGGAGCAGACGTATCCGCCTTCCCGAGTAATGGAACAATCTGCGACTCAACGGCTTTCCAAAGAGCTATGGGAAGAACAACAAAAACGGGTTCTCCGTCAGCCCCCTTGAGATATTGTAGTGAGTGCATTTCTTGCATGGTTCTTCCTCCGGTGAAATGTCCTGCACAACAAAAAACAAACGCAGCAGCGCTTTGCAAACAATGAGGGTAAAAACGTGTACCGAGAAAAACAAGGTTGTCAAGCTCACAAAGCCCAGCAGCAGCGCCCATCAGAATATGTTCAGCAGCGCTACAGGAAGGTGAAGGCATGAGCGGTAATAAAGGTTTGGGACGTGGATTGGACGCACTCTTTGCACATACTGCGGCAAACCAAGAAAACAAGGACAACAAGGAACAACAGAGCGTTCAGGCTGTGGAAAATTTGCATCCAAACCCCCAACAGCCGCGCAGACAATTTGATGCCAATGCACTGCGTGAACTGGCTGATTCCATAAAATCCCAAGGCATTCTACAGCCTCTGCTGGTACGTCCGTTCAAGGACAGACAAGGCTATGAAATCGTCGCCGGCGAACGCCGCTGGCGCGCTGCCAAACTGGCCGGACTCAGAGAAGTCCCGGTTTTTATCCGTGAAATGGACGACAATGCGGTCATGATTGTCACGCTCATAGAAAATTTACAGCGTGAAGACCTGAACCCCATTGAAGAAGCAGAAGCCTTGCAAGTCTTGCGCGATACGTTGCACAAAACACAAGAAGAAATTGCTGAACAGCTAGGGAAAAGCCGTTCTGCCATCGCCAATGCCCTGCGTCTGCTCCAATTGTCGCCTGAGGCGCGCAAAGACCTCCAAGAGGGTAGGTTGACTGCTGGTCATGGCCGTTGTCTCTTAAGTATTGAAGACGTCGATGCCATGGAAACGCTCAGGCTGCGTATTCTTAGCGCCAATCTCACTGTCCGCCAGGCAGAAGTTGCAGTGGCCTCCTGGAAAGCCAATGGCATCTTTCCTTGGCAGCTTGCGCAGGAAAACCAAGGAAAACCACGTCAAAAAAGTCCGCAGGTCAAGCAGTTGCAGCAACATTTACGCTCACACCTTGGTTGCAGGGCAAGCATTAGCGGCACTGAGGAAAAAGGGCGCATTACCTTTTCCTATGCCAGCCATGCTGAATTGCAAAAACTCATGCAGCAGTGGGGAATCTCAGTGCAAGAAATGGTGGAAGATGCAACAGACTAGATTCAGAAAACCTTTTCCACGAGCGCGCCATACATGCCTTCGTGCCAAGGATGTTCGTGCCCTGTCTGCCATTGCCGTACAAGCCGTGACTTGGGTTCAGCCTGCAACAGGTGGAAAACAACCTGCTCGTTTTCCTCCGGGTTTACTGTGCAGGTCACATAGGCTATCTGCCTGCCAGGGGGCAAGAGCGCATAGGCTGCGCAAAGAAGCCTGATCTGCTCTTGCCGATAGGACTCAAAAGATGACGGCACACGGCGTCGAATATCGGGACGTCGGGACAAAACCCCCAAGCCCGAACACGGCGCATCCAGCAAAATATGGCCATTCCAACCCGACAAAGGCGGTCGTGTGCCATCGGCCACAGCCAGCACAGGAGGAAGCAGTCCCAAGCGCCGACATTCTCGCGGCAAGCCGCGTAAGCGCTGCTCGCTTTTGTCCAAACACAAGGTCACGGCAACCCCTTGCTCCAGGAGAGCAGCTGTCTTGCCGCCAAATCCAGCACAAAAATCGCAGACAGACCCTTCCCAGTGGTACAGGCCAAGGCTCTCCAAAACACGTTGCGATCCAGCCGCCTGCTGCGATAGTGCGCCTTCCCGCAGCCAGAAAGCAAATTCCCTGCCCAGCACGCGCTGCGGTACACTGCCAGGAGGAAATGCCAGCCCCCAGTCCGCCACCTTTTCAGCGCCCAGAGAGTGCAGCGCAGAGCGCAGGGCAGCAGCAGCGTCATGCTTGGCATTGATACGAAAAGCACTCCATGGACGTTGCGAGGATCGACGCAACAAGTGGAGCGCAGCCTGTTGCCCGTATGCAGAGCGCCAATGACGGGCTACATGGCAAGGTACGGCATGGAACAGGGCTGCGGCATCAAACGCATCCAGAGAAAACTTCTTTCTATAAAAGTCAACATCTGCATAGCTGTCTCTCCTGCGCTGCACCGTTCGCAAACAGGCATTGGCCAGGCCAGCGAGTACGCCGCCATAGAGGCGGCGAACCATATCCACGCTTTCATGGACAACGGCATGATCGGCATGTCTGTCCTGGAGCAGAAGGCTAAAAATTGCCAAGCCAAGGATAAGCAGCATGGGGCGGGGAAGTTTCTTCTTTTGCCGCAAAACACTCTGCACAATGGCCATGATGCGCAACTCGGCACGCAAATACCCATAGACCAAATCTGAACACAAATTTTTCTTGTTTTGCCATCTGGCATCGGTTTCAGTCTGGGGAAAGAGCGCTGGAAGCAAAACTGCCAGGGACTGCTGCACATGCATTCCCGCATCCACAAGCAGAAGAGCTTGCAAAGCGCAGGTCATGACGCTGGCGGGCAGGTTTGCCACTGCCCGTGGCAAACGTGGCCCTAGACTATTTGACTTCTCCTGTTCCACAGCTCTTTCTCCTGAAATCAGCCAGACTCATGGAATTGAGGACAAGACGTATGGCATTTTCCAACGCTGCGAGGGGAACGAGGGTATTGATACACGGGCCATGAGGGCGAATGTTCAGCACCCCAAAGACTGGTACAGGATAGCTGTCCTGGATGCCGCTCGTCAGGTCGCGTTCACAGGCAACGGCAATAATGCAGCGCGGCCTTGTCTGGACGACAATGCGCCTAGCAATGGTGCCGCCACTGGCAATGGCAAGGTGAAAACCATAGGTATCGCGCAGTTGCAAGAGGGCCGCTACGGGACACTGGCCACAACGCCGACAATTGTCGGCATTGTGGATAAGGCGATAAGGACACAGTGAACGCTGCACGCAATGGGGCAAGAGAACCAGAAGCGCATTGGGAGCAAGCGGTTGCAGGCGTGACACAACAAATTCGTTGTTGACCTTGATAAAGCTACGCCGAACCAAGTCCTTGTCCATGCGCAACAATTTTGCCAAAGCTTCCATAAAGGGGAAAAAAAAACCAATCGTCACATGGCGCACGGCGGAAATGCCAGGTAACATTCGTCCGCTATAAATATGAAAGACCAGGGTAAGGCAAAGCCAACACAAGATCAAAATGCCAATGAAGCCCAACGTCATGCTGACGCAGGCAAGCCAGGACAAAAATGTCCCTTGGCCAGTCCAGGGCAAGATGAAAAACAAGGTCAAAACAAGGCAAAGGAGAAAACACGTCCCCACCATCAGCCCCAAAAAAATGCGCTTGCGCGCACCTCCATAGTGCTCAGGGGAAAGAGAAAAGTCTGATTTACGCAGCATGGACAGCTCGCCCCCTTTCAGCCCTTAGGCCTCGTGCGCTGCAACAAATCGTGCTTAAGGCACCAGAGGACATAGCGTTCGAACTGTTCATACGTGAGCTTGCTTCTGTGCCACAAGTCACGACACGTAGGCGATTTGCGTGCGGCAAAGAGGAGAGGCCGTATTTCATCTTCAGGAAATCCAAAACGAAAAGGAGCAAAGGCATCCCACGGCATTTCAGCGTGCAAGAGCATATTGCCCATGACGGTAAGTGTCAGAATGTCATCATCTGCAAGAAACGCACTGGCAAAAAAAGAGAAAATGCGGCCAAAATCCGCATACTGCGGATGAACGGCCGAACGCATACGCTCCTCGTCTGCTGGTTCCAGAGGCAGGGAAGCCAAATTCTCCCACAGGGCAAGCCATCTCTTTGCGGCGCACTTCCAGGAAAAATGCTCCTCAACGCGCCGCCTGCCCTCTGCGCCCAAACGCTTTCGCAGTTGCGGATCTGCGGCCAGAAGGGCAATGGCCCTGCCGAGAAGAGGCACATCAACGCACGTGCTTTGAGCCCGCAACAAATGGTATTGGTTGTCAAAAAGCATGAGGCTCTGCAAATCCAGCACAGGCGTGTCCTTGGCAGCTAGTGTGGGCACAAGGATGCCGTTCACCTGGTCTTGCACTATGTCCCTATAGCCATCCCAATCCGAGGCGATGACCGCAAGCCCAGCAGCAAAAGCCTCCACCAGGGTGAGGCCAAAGGTTTCCTGTATGTTGTCGGACGGAGAAACAAAGATATCGGATTCGGCAAAAAGCTGCGATTTTCTTTCCAGGCTGGGATTGGGCAGCAGGCGGATGCAAAGCCCCAAACGCTTCGCCCAAATGGGCAGCATGGCAAAAACTGGATCATTGTCCCCTGTTGCCCCGGAAAGCACAAGACAGAGTTCTTGCTGCGGACACAAGTCCTGGGCGCGGCGCATGGCCAAGAGCAGCGGCAGGGGATCCACTTTGTCAACCGTGGAAAATCTGCCAAAATAGAGGACAAGAACCGTTGACCGGGCAAGGTTAAGCTCCTTGCGCAATGTGCCTGTGGACTTTTCCCCATCTGGCTTTGCCAAGCCGCAATCCGCCCCCATGTGCATAACGTGCAGGGAGGGCAAGAGAGAATGGCTGTCATTAAGGCGGGCAAAAATACGCTGCATCACACCAAGAGCGGCCTGAGAATTGCAACCAATGGCATCTGCTGGACCCCAACCGTTCCAGATGTATTCCTGAAAGTTCGCTGCGTAGCGCGCATAGCTCAGGGTATGGTTGTGCGTGGTCATGGGAAACATGTGCGCTGCAAGCCGATTGCGGCAGGCAGCCAGGCGTACAAAACCGTCAATGGGATCAGAGAGATGACAAATGGCAAATGCGGTCTCATGCAAGGCCTGAACAAGCTCCCAGCGCCTGTGCGCCTTGAGTGCATGGCGGCGCACAGCAGCAAGATCGGTTTGCCCTTTCCACACCTTCTGCAGCTGTTCGGGATCATCGACGAAAAAATGGTATTCGTCAAAAGGATCCAGGTTGAGAAGGGCACGCATGAAGCCGCTGTTGGCCTGCTTGCGACCGTTGATTGGCCCGCCCTCAAAGAAGGGATGCGTGGAAAGAAAACGGCGGGGCGGCATAGTCATCCTTTTGGGCGCAGAAGCCCATGTTTCCAAGGCCCGCAAACGCTGAGTTCTAGGACAGAGAACGCACACGACCGCAAAAGCCTTGCGGCGTGTTCCGCAAGGCGCCATTCAGCAGTTCCACCACGGTCATGGTTTTTTTTCCCGCTGGACGCAGGCTGCTCAGCCTGTACCAGAAATCGGCGCAGGCAATGCTCAATGTCCGTCCCTGGCGCCACAGAGTGCCAGGGACGGCCTGTTCCACAGGTTCGCCGATGCTTCCGGGCAAGAGTATGCCAGAAAGTGGCGCAAGGTCGCTGGCTGGTTCCAAAACAATGCCCGCCCCTGGGCGCGGGGTCACGCCACGAATGCGGGCATGAATTCTGGCCGCCGCCATGTTCCAATCCACTACGCCATCCTCACGAAAAATCTTGGGGGCATAGCTGGCCTTGGCATTGTCCTGTTCTACGGGCATAGCACTGCCATCCAGGATGTCGTCCAGCACTCGGATCAAGAGACTTGCGCCCAAGTCAGACAAGGCATCGCGTAGGCTGCCGGCAGTATGCTCGCCAATGGCCAGGCTGGCGCTGGCATAGACGGGACCGGCATCCAGCTGGCGGACGACGCGCATGATGGAGACACCTGTTCTGGACTCTGCCTGCCAACTGTCCATGACGGCACGCTGAATAGGCGCCGCGCCGCGATAGGCCGGTAGGAGCGAAGCGTGGACATTGATGCAATCAATGGCAGGCAGAGCAAGGACAGCGGCGGGCAAGAGAAGGCCATAGGCAGCCACGACAAGAAAATCCGCCCGCAAGGAACGGAGTATATCCACTTCCTTTTCGGATTGGAAATTGGCAGGTTGAAACACGGGAAGGCCAGCTTGCAGGGCCGCTTGCTTTACAACAGACATGTTCACCTTATTGCCACGGCCAGCAGGCCTGTCGGGCTGCGTATACACGCCGACAACACTGCCGCGCTGCCACTGCATCAGTAACCGCAGGCTGGGCAGGGCAAAATCCGGCGTGCCCATGAATACTACACGGCATTTTTGCGCTTGAGCCATTTTTTCACCTTGCTGTCGTACAGAGTGCGCCGCAACCTGCTGATCTTATCGATGAACAATATGCCTTCCAGATGATCATATTCGTGTTGTACGATGATGGCCTCAAAACCAGTCAGATGTTCATTGAGCGTATGGCCATTGAGATCTTGGGCCTCAACCTGCACCTCTGTCCAGCGTTTGACATCGGCACGGTAATTCATGGGCACAGAAAGACATCCTTCTTGCTCGCTGACAATTTCCTCGCCAGAAAAGTGCAATACCGGATTGATGAGGACGCGCGGTCTTTTGTTTTCCTCCTTGCCAGCGGGATCCATAACCAAAAGACGAATATTCCTCCCCACCTGTGGCGCGGCCAGGCCCACGCCCGGGGCTGCATACATTGTTTCCAGCATGTCAGCAGCCAGTTGTCGTATTTCAGGGCTGACGTCCACAATGGGAGTACACACTTCCTTGAGACGCGGATCGGGATAGGTGACGATGGGAAGAATCATGCCTTCGCTTCCGTAGATGCACTGCCGACCTGCTCGCGCAGGCGCAGGCCCAGCTCGCGCAATTGCCGTGCGGACACCTGGGACGGAGCCGAGGTCATGAGGCAGGTCGCCTTTTGGGTCTTGGGAAAGGCTATGACGTCGCGGATGCTTGCGGCCCCGCAGAGCAGCATGACAAGACGATCCAGGCCAAAGGCTATGCCTCCATGCGGCGGCGCTCCCTGATCCAAGGCTTGGAGAAGAAAGCCAAACTGGCCTTCCGCCTGTTCCGCTGAAAATCCCAAAGTCTGGAACATGCGCCGCTGCACCTCGCCAGAATGGATACGAATGGAACCGCCGCCCACTTCGCAGCCATTGAGAACCATGTCGTAGGCACGGGCCCTGGTGGACGCCGGATCACTGAGCATACGCTCCAAATGTCCCGGGGCAGGAGCCGTAAAGGGGTGGTGACAGGCCACATAGCGCTTTTCATCTTCGTCATACTCATAGAGGGGAAAATCGGTGACCCAAAGGAAATTATAGCTGTTTTCGGGCACGAGTTTGAGATAGGTGCCCAAGTGGACACGCAAATTGCCCAAGGCCGCATTGACCATGGCCGGTTCGCCAGCCTGGAAAAACACAATGTCGCCGACCTGCAAATCGAGGACAGCCGCAATGCTCTCGCGTTCCTCTGGAGAAAGGAATTTGGCGATGGGCGATTGCCACTCACTGTCCTTGATTTTTATCCAGGCCAAACCCTGTGCGCCATAGATTTTCACAAATTCAGTAAAGGCATCAATTTCCTTTCTCGTCAGGCGTTCACCGCCCGGCACCTTCATGGCCTTGACCAACGTGGCAGAAGCAAAGAGTTTGAAGCGGGAATGGCGCACGATGGCCGTAATATCCTTGAGTTCAAGACCAAAACGTGTATCCGGCTTATCTACGCCAAAACGCTCCATGGCCTCATCCCAGGTCATGCGCGTAAAAGGCGTTACCAATTCCTTGCCCAGCACGTCGTGAAAAATACGCGCCACAAGCCCTTCAGCCACGCTCATGACCTGCGCTTCGTTGACAAAGCTCATTTCCAAATCAATCTGCGTAAATTCTGGCTGACGGTCGGCACGCAAATCTTCATCGCGGAAACAACGCACAATCTGAAAATAACGCTCAAACCCGGCAACCATGAGCAACTGCTTGAACAACTGTGGTGATTGCGGAAGCGCGTAAAACGCGCCATTGTTCAGTCGGCTGGGCACGAGAAAATCCCTGGCCCCCTCTGGAGTTGACTTGGTCAGCACGGGCGTTTCCACTTCAATAAAACCCTGGTCGTCCAAAAAACGCCGGACAGCCTGGGCTACCTTGTGGCGTAGCAAAAGATTGGCCTGCATGCGTGGACGCCGCAAATCCAGATAACGCCAGGCCAGACGCAGGTTTTCACCCGCATCCGTGCGATCTTCAATGGGGAAAGGCGGCGTTTTGGACGTATTGAGCAGCTTCCACTGCAAAACGACCACTTCCACCTCGCCCGTGGGCATGGACGCATTGACCATGCCTTCAGGCCGCAGGCGCACACGCCCCTTGATGGCCAGGACATATTCGGAGCGCACGATATGGGCATCCTTGTGCGCCTCGGGAGCGATGTCGGGACTGAACACGACCTGGGTCAGGCCCTTGCGGTCACGCAAATCCACGAATATCAGGCCCCCATGATCCCGACGGTACTGTACCCAGCCCATGAGGCACACTTCCTGGCCATCGTTACTGGCCTTCAGCTCGCCACAGGTATGCGTACGCTGCCAGTCCCCCAATTCCACGACGAACTTTTGATGTTCCTTTTGCACATCCTGTGGCTGCGCTTCTGGCTCTGCTGGCTGAACACGCACTGCTTCACACTGTGTATCACTCATTGCTGTCTTTTCCCGTAGTGTCTTGTCCTGTTGAAAGATAGTGCAGCGCCCTGTCCTGGGACAGGCATTCCTGACTGCCGTTTGCCATATTCTTAATGACCACCTTGCCCTGCTTGGATTCATCCGGGCCGATAATCAGACAATAGCGCGCGCCAGATTTCCCGGCTTGACGCATGAGGCTCTTAAAACCGCTTTCAGCGTAGAGCATTTCCCCGGCCAAGCCGGCAAGGCGCAGATTTTGGGTCAAATGCCAGCCCTGCTGCCTGCTCTCTTCGTCCATGGCCAGAAGGCAAAAGAGCTTGTGTCGAGCAGGAGTTTCCCCCATCAAAAGTGACAAGCGCTCCATGCCACAGGCAAAGCCAATACCCGGAACATCAGGCCCACCAAGGGAACGCAGGAGTCCATCATACCTCCCGCCTCCAGCCACGGCAGTCTGCGCGCCTATGTTGCCACTGACAACCTCAAACGTCGTACGGCAATAGTAGTCCAGCCCACGCACAAGCTTATGATTGAGCACAGGATGCATACCGTGTCCTTCCAGCAAGTGCAGAACCTTGTCAAAATGGGTGCGGCATGAGGGGCAGTTGTAGTCCAGGAGCCGCGGCGCCTTTTCCGTTATCTGACGGCAGCCTTCCTGCTTGCAATCCAGGACGCGCAAGGGATTGCTGGCCAGACGCCGCGCACAATCCTCACACAATGCCTCCTTGGGAAAAGCGTGCAGATATTCTTGTAATGCCTGCGTAAAACGCGGTCGACAGTTTGGACAGCCAAGAGAATTGACATGGAGTTCCACGTCCTTGAGGCCCACGCCGTGCAGAAAAGCCCAGAGCATGCAGAGCATTTCGGCGTCCACAAAGGGACTGTGGCTGCCCAGGCATTCGCAATTGATCTGATGGAACTGGCGCATGCGCCCTTTTTGCGGTCGCTCATAGCGAAACATGGGTCCAAAGGTAAACAGACGGCTTACGGCTTCCCTATTGCTCAGACCGCTCTCCATGTAGGCGCGCATGACACCGGCAGTGGCCTCGGGCCTCAGGCTCAAGGAGCGGCCCTTGCGATCGGCAAAGGTATACATCTCCTTCTGCACCACATCCGTCTCCTGGCCAATGGAACGCTGGAAAAGCTCGGTAAACTCCAAAATGGGCGTGCGTAGTTCCACAAAACCGAAACGTCCGAAAATCTCCCGCGCCACGCTCTCCATGTACGTGTACATGTCGCTCTGTGGCGGGAACATGTCGGCAAAACCCTTGATGCGTGTGCTACTCATGGTTTACTCACTCTGGCAAGGCCGTGGTTTGGGCTAGATGCCCGCGCAGTAACCTTCCAGGCTGTATTTGTCACCGCAATGCTCACAAGGCACGGGATACTTGCCATCAAAGCAGGCCAGACAATAGTGGTCAGGCTGCTTCACCGAAGCCAGCAGGCCTTGCAGGCTCAAATAGTGCAAGCTGTCCACATCCAATATGCGGCGTATTTCTTCAAGATCATATTTGGCAGCAACAAGCTCCCCGCGCGAGGAAAAATCAATGCCATAGTGACAGGGAAACTTCACCGGCGGACTGGAAATGCGAATGTGGACTTCACGCGCTCCCAATTCGCGCAGCTTTCGGACGCGTGTCATCATGGTGGTACCGCGCACGATGCTGTCATCAATGATGCAAATGCTCTTGTTTTCAATGACTTCGCGCACGGGATTGATTTTGACCCGCACACCAAAACTGCGCATACTCTGCGAAGGCTGGATAAAGGTACGCCCGACATAGTGATTGCGTATCATGGCATGTTCATACGGCAAGCCCGAACGCTGGGCAAATCCAAGCGCCGGGTATATGCCGGAATCCGGAAAAGGCATGATAAAATCGGCCTGCGGCGTGGACTCTTCGGCCAGATTCCAGCCCATTTTCTTGCGGCAGAGGTAGACCTGTTCATCAAAGATGCACGAATCCGGACGGGCAAAATACACCAGCTCAAAAATACACTGTTGCGGCTTTTTCGGCAAGGGTTCCAAGAGGTATTCGCTGCGCACGTCGCCATCCTGGACAATGAGAATCTCGCCCGGTCTGACGCTGCGCTCAAAACGCGCCTCCAGCAAGTCAAAGGCGCAGGTCTCAGAAGCAAAAACCGGACTGCCATCCATGTAGCCGAAGGCCAGAGGGTGAAAACCGTGCGGATCGCGCACAGCAGCCATAACCCCATCGACCATGACCAAGAGACTGTACGCGCCGCGCACGCGGGCGCAGGTTTCCTTGATGGCCCCTGGCAGATTGTTGTGCCGCAAGGCCCGAACCAGAAGATGCAGGAAAATTTCGGTATCATTGCCGGTGGAAAAAATGGCCCCTTCTTCCTCAAGATCTTCACGCATCTCACGCGCATTGACCAGGTTGCCATTGTGCGCCAGAACCAGATCATGGCCCTGAAAATGCACACGGAAAGGCTGGGCATTACTGCCCAGGGAACGTCCTGTCGTGGAATAACGCACATGGCCAATGGCCATGCGCCCGCTCAGGGCCTGTAAGTCGCTCTCGCCGAAAACATCGGGAACCAGGCCCATATGTTTACATTCATGGGCCGTCTCGCCATCCCAGGTCACGATGCCCGCGCTTTCCTGCCCCCGATGCTGCTGCGCGTACAGGCCAAAATAGGCAAGACGGGCCGCATCCTCGTGATCATACACGCCAAATACGCCGCAATCATGCTTTATCATGCTTCATCAACATCCACATTGCTGTTACGTCCTGTCTGTCCGCCTTCGTCAATGCGATCAAAGCCGACCACACGGGCGCCTTCGTCAAGCCGCACCAGAACAACACCCATGGTTGCCCGTCCCTTGCTGCGGACGTCGTCAACGCCAATGCGCACAAGCTTGTTCGTGGATGTCAGCAAGATCAGGCCGTCATTATCCCTTACGGGCATGGCACCCACAACGGAACCCGTCTTACTGGTCACCCTGAAATTGATGATCCCCTTGCCGCCACGGGACTGTATGCGGTACAAATCCACCCTGGTTCGCTTTCCGTAGCCGTTGGCCGAAATGGACATGATTTCCGTGGATTGATCGCTGTCCTTGAGTATGACGCCGGCCACCACAACATCACTGCGCCGCAGGGCAATGCCCTTGACGCCCGTTGCAATCCGACCCATGCAGCGAATGTCCCTGCACGAAAAACGGATGGCCAGTCCGCCGGAGGTGACAAGAACCACATGACTGTTGTCGCGCACAGGACGCACCACAACAAGCTCATCGTCCTCGCGCAGGCCAACGGCAATGATGCCAGCCTTGCGGTAGCGCGCATAGAGCGAAGCCGAAGAACGCTTGACCATGCCGCGCTTGGTAATGAACAGGAAAAATTTGTCTTCAGCAAATTCCCGCAGCGCCAGCACGGTTGTCACCCATTCCCCTTCCTCCAGGGGCAGGAGATTATTGATGTGTATGCCCTTGGCCGTGCGGCTGCCCTCAGGCACCTGATAGACTTTGAGCTGATGCATGCGTCCCTTATTGGTAAAAAGACACAGATACTGATGATTGGTGGTGGTCAAAAATTCCTGTACATAGTCGTCTTCGGAAGTATGTACCGCCGCAATGCCCTTGCCGCCGCGCTTTTGCTGCTGATAATTCTCCAGGCCCGTGCGCTTCATGTACCCGCGCCGTGAAAGCGTAATGACCACTTCATCGTCGGGAACAAGATCTTCCACGTCGATGTCCGAAAAGGCTTCGCTGAGAACTTCCGTGCGTCGCGGCGTGGCAAATGTGTCCCGCAATTCCGCAATTTCACGCTTCATTTCACTGCGCAATACTTCCTCATTGCTCAACAGGGATTTATAGAATTCGATTTTCTTCAGAAGCTCCTTGTATTCGTTCACAAGCTCTTCTCTTTGCAAGCCCGTCAGACGCTGTAAGCGCATGTCAAGAATGGCCCGCGCCTGGATTTCGGTAAAGCCAAAACGCGCCATCAGGGCACTTCTGGCCTCGTCAGGACTGGCAGAAGCGCGGATGATTCGGACAACTTCGTCAATATTGTCAATGGCAATGCGCAAGCCTTCGAGAATATGCGCCCGCGCCTCTGCCTTTTCGAGATCATGGCGCGTGCGGCGGATGACAACCTCGCGCCGATGATCCAAGAAACACGTCAGTGCGCTCTTCAGATTCAAAAGCTGCGGTCGATTGTCAACCACGGCCAGCATATTGATGCCAAAACCCGTTTCCAGGGGCGTATACTTGTAGAGCGCATTGATGACAATGTCAGAGATGGTGCCCCGCTTCAGGTCAATGACAATGCGTATGCCCTTGCGATCCGACTCATCGCGCAGGTCGGAAATGCCGTCGATTTTGCGTTCGTTGATCAAGGCCGCGATTTTCTCAACCAGGACGGACTTGTTCAGACCAAAGGGAATTTCCGTGATCACAATAGACTGGAAGCCTTTTTTCTTTTCCTCCACCTCAATGCGGCCACGCACCTTTACGGTGCCACGTCCGCTATGGTAGGCGTCGTAAAGGCCCTTGCCGCTGTAAATACTGCCCCTGGTGGGAAAATCCGGCCCCTTGACCACTTGCATCAGCGCGTCCACACTGCTCTGGGGATTGTCCAAGAGCATCTGTATGGCGTCGCAGAGTTCCCCAAGATTGTGCGGCGGGATATTGGTGGCCATGCCCACGGCAATGCCTGAACTTCCGTTGAGCAGAAGATTGGGCACCTTGGTGGGCATTACCGTGGGTTCCTGCAGGGTATTGTCGTAATTGGGCCTGAAATCCACGGTATTTTTGTCCAGGTCGGCCAGAAATTCCTGGGCAAGCCGGGACATGCGCACTTCTGTGTAGCGCATGGCGGCAGCGGCATCCCCGTCTATGGAGCCAAAATTGCCCTGGCCATCCACGAGCGGATCGCGCATGGAAAAATCCTGGGCCATGCGCACAATGGCATCATACACGGCAGAATCACCGTGGGGATGGTATTTGCCGATGACATCGCCCACGATGCGCGCAGATTTTTTGTGCGGTCTGTTCCAATTATTGCCGAGTTCGTATTGCGCAAACATGATGCGCCTGTGTACGGGCTTGAGACCGTCACGGGCATCAGGGATGGCACGTCCAATGATGACCGAGAGCGAATACTCCAGGTAGGATTGACGCAGTTCCTTCTCAATGCTTACTTGTGTGATATCTTTCTCTGCCATGCTCACTGCCCGGCTTAAATATCCAAATCCTGGACGGCGAGCGCATTGCGCTCAATGAAATCTCTGCGTGGTTCCACGCGATCGCCCATCAATTCTTCAAAGGCATCTGAGGCCTCATTGGCATCCTCAATGGAAACCTGCAAAAGCACCCTGTTGTCGGGATTCATGGTCGTGACCCAGAGCTGATCCGGATTCATTTCACCAAGTCCCTTGTAGCGCTGGATATTAATGCCCTTGCGTGCTTCTTCCAAAACCAGCTGTAGCAGCTCAAAAACGTCTTTCGCTGCACGTTCTTCCTCACGATGCCTGAGCGTAAATTGCAACGCGCCACATTCTTCCCGTATTTCGTGGAAATAGCTCCATGTGCGGCGATAGAGGCGGGAATGGAAAAATTCCGTCCCCCGACGCGTATGATGGCCACCCTTGCTCTCGAAGAGCAAAAACAGGCGTTCTTCGCCTTCCTCGGTGTCCGATGTTTCCACTGCCAGGGCAAAGTCATGACCTGCCAACCATTGGCAAAACGAAGCATTTTCCGTGAGATTCTCCCCAAGGCTCTCTTCATCCAGGATGCTTTCATAGGTCACGAGGGCCAGAAAAAGATCACGCGGGGTGCCCATGAGTTCGGCTTCCGTGATGCAATTATGAATTTTTTCTATGCGCTCCATAAAATTGATAAGATCCTGGCCGCTGTATTGTCGGCCATTGGCCGCAAGCACACACACATCTTCGCTCACCCTTTGCAGCAGGAAATCGTTCAGTTCTGGATCATCCTTAATGAACTTTTCCATTTTTGCATTATGCACGCGGTACAAGGGCGGCTGGGCGATATAGACAAAACCGCGTTCCACCATCTCCTGATATTGCCGAAAAAAGAAGGTCAGCAGAAGCGTACGTATATGCGCGCCATCCACGTCAGCATCCGTCATAATAATAATCTTGTGGTAGCGCAACTTCTCCAGATCAATATCTTCCTTGCCTATGCCGGCCCCCATGGCCGTAATGAGCGCCTTGACCTCCTTGTTGGCCAGCATGCGGTCGTATCTCGTGCGCTCCGTGTTCAAAATCTTGCCCCGCAAGGGCAAAATGGCCTGAATGCGGGGATTGCGGCCCTGTTTGGCCGACCCGCCGGCAGAATCTCCTTCGACGATAAAGAGTTCGGACTCAGCAGGATCCTTGCTCTGGCAATCGGCCAGTTTTCCGGGCAGGGCATTGTCGCTCAACGCCCCCTTACGCCGCACCAATTCCTTGGCGCGCCTGGCCGCATCCCTGGCCCTGGCCGCATCCACGCCCTTTTCGATAATCAGGCGTATGTCCTTGGGATTTTCTTCAAAATACCGGCTCAACCTGTCATAGACAACATTGGCCACAATGCCAGCCACTTCGCTGTTGCCGAGTTTGGTCTTGGTTTGCCCCTCAAACTGCGGCTGGGAGAGCTTGACGCTGATCACAGCGGTCAGACCTTCGCGCACATCGTCACCGGACAAAACCGTGTTCTTGAATTTTTTCGCCAAATCCGCCTGTCCCTTGAGATAGGCATTCACCGCCCGCGTGAGGGCCGTCCGAAAGCCCACGAGATGTGTGCCGCCTTCCTTGGTACGGATATTGTTGGCAAAACTTAAAATATTTTCCTTATAGCCGGCATTGTACTGCAGGGCGAAATCAACAACGGTATTTTCCGCCACGCCTTCTTCAAAAATAATGGGATGGATGCCCTGCTCCCCGGAATTGAGGCTCTCCACAAATTGCCGAATGCCCCCCTCCGCATGAAAGACGTGCGTTTCACCAATGCGCTCATCAATGCACTCAATGGTCAGGCCCTTGTTGAGATAGGCCAGCTCCTCAAAGCGCTTTTTGAGGATATCATAGGAAAATTCCAAAACCTCGAAAATTTGCTCATCGGGCTTAAAACGCACTGTGGTGCCATGCCCGTCCGCAGCTTCGCCAATAACCGTAAGCTCGTCTTGCGGCACGCCGCGCTCATAATGCTGCCGGTAACGCTTGCCATTGCGGCGTACCGTGACCGTGAGTTCTTCGGACAGCGCATTGACGCAGGACACGCCAACGCCGTGCAAGCCACCCGAAACCTTATAGCTGGCATTGTCGAACTTTCCGCCGGCATGCAATTTTGTCATGACCACCTGCACGGCCGGCACGCCTTCCTTGGGATGGATGTCCACGGGTATGCCGCGCCCGTCGTCACGCACGGTCACGCTGTTGTCGGCATGGAGGACAACCGTGATGCGCGAGCAAAAACCCGCCATGGCTTCGTCAATGGAGTTGTCAACCACTTCATAGACAAGATGGTGCAGGCCGCGCGTATCCGTGCTGCCTATGTACATGGCAGGGCGCTTGCGCACTGCGGAAAGGCCTTCCAAAATGGTGATGGAAGAAGCGTCGTACACGCCACTTCCCGTTTCAGGAGCCATCAAACATCATCCTCATAGCTGTCATTGTTGGTATCGTAAATCTTCATGGGCATGATGATAACCGTATATTCCGCATCGTCCGTGCCCCGAATCCCACACGGACCTTCGGCGTCGGTCAGCAGCATTTCCAAATTTTGCGAATTGAAGTGACCCAAAATATCCAGGAGGTTGCGCGTGGGAAAGGCTATGCGCTCAATAGCACCGCTATAGTCCGCCGCCATGCTTTCATTGGCCGTGCCCACATCCTGGCCTTGGGCGGAAAGATGGATTTCTGTCTGCTGCAAATCCAGATAGGTACAGCGATCCTGATCCGTATTAAAAATCAAAATGCGGCCCAGGGCATCCATGAGTTCCTTGCGCTCAATGCGCAGGGGACGCACGTTCTCACCTTCCAACCGCCCCATAAAGACACCATAATCCGGATAATCGTGGACTGACCGCGGCACGCTGAGCATTTCTGTCTTATCCAGGTTGCGCAGATACAGGCGCTTTTCATTGATGTTCAGCTCGATTTCATCCGGTGAGAGCCATTTTTTTATGTCCTGAATATATTTTTTCTGGATGAGAATGCTTTCCCCAGCAAGACGGCCAGCCAATGTGTCGTGCATGAAGGAAACCAGGGCAAATTGATGCCCGTTGAGACCGCAGATGTCCATGCGCCCATTCCCGCAGGGCCGCAAGCACAGGCAGTTGATGGCTTCCATGGGATCGTCGTCGCTGATGCAAAAAGTCACTCTGTCCAAGATTTCCTGAAAAAAATCCCCGGACCACATGACCGAATTTTCTTCGGGAAAGACGGAAAAGGACTGAAACCATTCCGCATTGCTGATCGGCAGGGTATAGCGGCGCTTTCCCTGGCGTAGCTGCAAATTGCCATTGGACGCGTCCAGGGCCAAATGGAGTTGGCCCGACGGCAGCTGGCGCACCAAATCCACAAACGCACGTCCCTGTACGCCGACAATGCCTTCCTCTTCAACAATGGCATCGTATTTGCCCGTGAATTCGATGTTTGCGTCCGTGCCCATGATGGCGATTTTTCCTTGTTCTGCCTGGAGCCAAATGCTGCGCAGGTATTGCGTACCGCTCTTTGCCGGTATGATGGAAACAGCCTTGAGCAGGCCTTCGATAATCTGCTCTTTATTTACAGTTATCTTCATATACAATCCTTTATTGTTATGGAAGCGCGCGTTTTTGTGTCTAACTCTGATAACACACGCATTTTATTAAAAAATTTTTGCACATCCCTGGTGACTTTGGGGGAAGGCCAGTGACAGAAAAAGACTCTTGCATCTCTTGTGCGGCCTTACAATCAACGTTGTGCAAAACTCGTCAAAAAGTTCTTGACGCTTTTGTCACTAACTGCCAATTTTTCAATCTTTTTAATGGCATAGATAACAGTACTGTGATCCTTACCGCCAAATGCCTTGCCCAGTTCCGGGTACGAAAGCCCCAGTTCTTGACGACAGATGTACATGGCCAGTTGCCTGGCCCGCACAAGCTCTGGATTGCGTTTGCGACCGAGAATGTCTTCGGGGGTAACGTTCAGCGATTGGGCTACATGGGCAAGAATTTCCATACAGCCTGGCGATTTTTCCACCACGGCGCTGGCGATGATGTCCTCCAGGTCAGCTGTGGAAAGTCGCCTTCCGCTCAAGGAACAAAACAGGGCAGCCTTGCGGGCCAGCCCCTGCAACAGGCGGAAGTGGGAGCAATTTTGGGCGATAAAGAGCATGTGTTCGCGATTGAGCTTCATGGGCAAGCTCGTGTTCAAGCCCTGCAAGAAGCGCATGCGCACTTCCAAATCTGGTTCCTGCAGTTCCACGATCAAACCGCTTTCCAACCTGGTGCGCAGTCGCTCGTCCAGGGAACGCATATTTTGCGCTGTGCCCAGGAGGGAAAGAACCATTTTGTGCTTTCCGTCGCCAGGGCAGGCGTCAATGTAGTCAGCAAGCCTGCGTTGCCACCTTGGGTGTTCCGTCAGCTCCTGTAGATCATCCAGCACAAGCGCATGGCAGCTCTGCCAGAATGTTTGGCCCTCCTGGAAAAGCTCCTGCGCAAAAAAGGTCGATGCTTGGCTTTGGATCACACTGAAACCGCCCTGGAGCAGGGTGGCGCCAATGGACTTCAGTAAATGACTCTTGCCCGTGCCGCTGCGTCCACAGAGGAGAAAGGGCACATGTTGGGCCTGCGCGTTAGAAGCGGCGACTTCCTTCGCCGCAGCAAGGGAAAAGGCGTTTTTCCCATTGACAATGAACGTGGCAAAAAAATCCTGCGCTTGCTCTGTGGCCAGTTCTGCCTGACGCTCTGCGGCAGGCTGTGCAATCTGCCAGCCTGGTTGACGTCCGAGGGCCAAGGCGTCCGCGTACCCTCTGTCCTCGCCTGCGTCCGTCCACTTTGGCCAAAGCCGATTGGGACTCTCTGCGCCGCTGGCTTGAGCAGCGCGCAGAACACGGTCACACGTTTCATAAATAATTGTCGGCGCTGGTTGCCTGTAGGATTCGTCGAAATAGCGGGCAAGAATATTTTCAAACTGTTTTTTTTGCTGGACCTTGAACCATTCCGCATAATACATGTGCGGAAAGCCCACATAGACCGTGCTGTGTTCCTGGCGGAGCTGAAGACATTCCAGCCAGGCGCAGTCCATGTTGTTCCGCTCGAGAAAATCAAGTAATTTTTTTTTCAGCATATGTGTGTTTAGCGCAAACGGTACGGGAAGCAGAACAACGCGTTCCTGTCACGGCTTTTGCCACAGAACCTGCGCTCTGTCCCTTGGCACAAAGCGGCCTGGCCTCATCCCAGTTGTGCGCAGAGTTTGAGACCAGGGCGTAGGCTTTGCCTTCCTTGGCTGTTCAGTATGATGCAGAAAAGCCAAAAAAGCAAGAAATTCGCGCATAATGCGCCCCATGTGCTTCTTGGCCGGACATTGACAGGTACGGCTGGGCAGGGCAGAATTGAAAAAATGCGTACACTGGGGCACCATGTTTCTCACGTGTGTCCCATGCCCGTACGGTCTGGCCTGGGCACTGTGCGCGGCTTGCTCACTTGCTTCACGAAAAACCGCACAAGGCTGAAGATCATGGCGGAACAGGGAGTCATTGGCCACAGGCAGCGTCTTCGCGAGCGTTTTGCGCACGGCGAGCAGGGTTCGGATTCCGAAGAAGCGCTCCTGGAGTTGCTGCTGACCTATGCCATTCCGCAGAAGGACGTCCTGCCCTTGGCCAGGCGCTTACTCGCGGAATTTGGTGACCTTGCCTCCTGTCTGCAAGCGCCCCGGGAACGACTTTGCAAGACGGACGGCATCAAGGAATACAGCGCGCTTCTTGTCAAACTCGTGGAGCGCATTGGTCGTAAGACCAGCAAGAGCCAGGGCAGCGCGTCCCCACAGGGTCGCGTCATAGCCAAAGCCTTGCCCGCATCGTTTGTTGTGCCCCCTCTGCCCAGAGAGCGCGGCTTGAAGAATCCGGTCAGTACGAGACCGACAAGGATCATGGCCCAGCCCGAAGCGCCAGGCAGCTCCGCGCCCCTCTTTGGCAAGGCCCTGGTTGGCGAGTCTGTGCGTGTTTTGCCGCTCTTGCCGGACACCGAGTCCCTGCCCAAGATGCGCGCTTTTCTGCACGCCACACTGCGGCACAATTCCGAACTGACACGGCAGCGCAATGCCAACTACATCCTGCGGGGCATGTTCGGGCAGGGGCAGGCCGTGCGGCCCTTGCTCCAGTTCGCGAGAGCTTTTGCCGCGACGCAGGCCTTGCGCGAAGTCTGCTTTTACCGCTTCCTGCGTTCGCACCCCCTGGAAGTCGAGCTTGTGCAAGCCCTGCTCCTGCCCAACATCGCCCGGGCGTGGAATGGAAGGTGGAGATATGAAATATGAAATTTTGCACAAAGGTGCATTTCCTCTCGTCGAATGTCATTTGAATCAAGGTGAAAAGATTCAGGCAGAATCTGATGCCATGGTTGCCATGGATACAAACCTTGATGTTCAGGGCAAGATGCATGGTGGTGTTCTTGGTGGTCTTGCCAGAAAATTTTTGACTAATGAAAGTTTCTTTCTTCAGGAACTTGTCGCCAAACGTGGTGCAGGCAAGGCTCTTTTTGCTCCTCGAATGCCTGGTGACATTATTGATGTGGATTTGGATGGCTCGTATGGATTGGTTGTGCAAAAGGGAGGCTTTCTGGCAGCGACAGAAGGGATAATGGTTGAAACAAAAGTCGAAAATCTGGTGCGCGGCTTTTTTTCCGGCGTTGGCGTCTTCGTCATTCGAATGAAGGGCACGGGCACTGCCTTTATTAGCTCATGGGGGGCAATCCATATCATAAATCTTGGTGATAATGAGGAAGTTATCATTGATAATGGTCATCTTGTAGCCTGGCCTGATTACATGAACTATACCATAGAAAAAGCCAGTAGTTCATGGTTCTCAAGCCTCACGAGTGGGGAGATTCTGGTTTGTCGGTTTAAGGGGCCTGGCCCTGTTCTCATTCAGACCAGGAATTTCAATTCCTTCACATCCTGGATTGTAAGCCTGTTCGCAACGAAACAAAGTTAGCGTTCAGACCTTTCAACAAAGCCCCACTGGCATGGTGCCAATGGGGCAAGTGACTACGGCAAAGGCAAACCGCTAAATCCAGCCCTTCATGGAAGCAAAAGCAATCAGCGATACACCCAGAAATGTAAGTGTGTATTCCCAAAACATCACTCATCCTCCTTTGCCAACCTTCCGCTTATCCAGACAGAAACAAAACCCCAAATGTACCCCCATGGAGCGTTCACCTCTTGAAAGAATGACGTTGCAACGAGCGCAACGCCAAGCATGGCGTACACGTTGGCCCAGTGTTTTCTTTTTTTCATCAAATATTCGGCGCGGAAACCTCGGCATTCATGCCGAGGAGGAAGCGCCGCATCCTAAGGTTTCCCTTGACTGCCAAGTTGTTACGCACTATTTTCCCCTATATGAAGCGTACCATCTCAATCAAACTCCTCACAACAGCGGAACAGAACGCCGCACTTGAAGACCTGCAAAAGGAATTTAACGCGGCGTGCAATCAGATAGTTCCGCTTGCAGCCGTCAATAAATGCGCCAATCGTGTTGCGCT
>JAFTCE010000086.1 GCA_017454855.1 Desulfovibrio sp. | reverse complement strand
GCTGTTTCATCGACAAGGAAGCCACCCGCACCAACATGGTGAAGCGGCGCGTAAAATGAAGCGGCCTTGGAGCGTAATAACTCGACAACGTACCCGTTGCATCAGGTGCAATGAAATTACAAAGGCGGGGTTTGAGGCCCCGCCATTATGTTATGCATTCTGTTCTGTCTGCCGTATGCGATCCAAGCTGATGGTATAGTAGTCCGGTGACAATTCTATACCGACATATCCGCGACCGGTTTCACGGCAGGCCACGCCGATGCTGCCTCCTCCCATGAACGGATCAAGCACAGTGCCACCTTCGCATGTGATGGCCAGCAGGTCACGAATGAGTGCCACTGGCTTGCTGGTCAGATGCACCTTCTGCGAAGTGATGACCGGACAGGTGTACAGCCCAGGCAGGCACTTCCTTGTGGCCAACGCGAGGCTGCCCTTGCAGGCGTAGACAACATATTCACACTGCTGCCGGAACTTTCCGATCTGCGGGCGGGCATTGCGCTTGTCCCACGGTACGATGCCCAGCCACTTCCAGCCAGCCCCCTGCACGGAGTCAGAGAGCGCCGGAAGCTGGCGCCAGTCCGTAAACACCATGAGCGGCGAGCCGGCCTTTGCCACACGCCAGCACTGCCCCAGCCAGACCATGCACCATGCCGTCCAGCTACGCTGGTCCTTAGCGTCGCCCAGCATGGGCGGATAATGTCGCTTGCAGGCACTTGCCTGATACTTGGAGGCAGGGTCCGCCTGGCGTGCCGTTATTGTTGTGCCGCCGCTGGAATACGGCGGGTCTGTCAGAACCGCATCTACACTCTCTTCCGGCATGTCGGACAAAACCGACAATGCATCACCGTTGAACAGGGTCACGTTGCCAAACTGATCGCGTAACATGGTAAGTCTCCGCTGGCCGTCAATGCGGCTCAACGTCGGGGCGCAAGGCCCTCAAAGGCTTACTGCGGCAAGGGCGGCACAGGCAGTCCCTCGCCCTGCAGGATACAGGCGGCTATGGCGTATGATTGCTGCGGGGTGATAGCGTTGCCAAGGGCCTTGAGGCGCGGTATCCACTCCCGCGCTGTGGAGAGATCCACACGGCCTATTTTGTGTTCCCGGCCAGGGAGTGGCCGTATGGTATCGTCCAGCCCCGGGGCACACCCATCATCCACTCTACAAAGGACGGGGGCACGATAGCCTTCCAGCGCGGACGTTTTGCACGCCCGGTCAAACCGCAGACCCAGCCAAGGATAAAGGGCTGCAAATTGCTGGTTGTTTCCCACGATTCCTTTGAGCGGATGCAGGAGGCGACCGGCTCCGTCAGGGCGAGCACCGAGGGGGTAGGCAACAACGAATACCCTTTCCCGATGGTGCGGGGCGCCAAGGGCGGCAGCGGGAAGCACCTCCCATTCCGCATCATACCCGATCTGGGCCAGCTCCTGCATGACGATCTCAATGCCGCAGGAGAGCAGGCCCCGCACGTTTTCAATAATGGTGTACCTTGGCCGCACTTCCTTGATGATCCGCGCATACTCATACCACAAACCGCTCCTTGTGCCGATTTTTACGCCCGCACGGTTCCCCGCGCTGGAAACGTCCTGACAGGGGAAACCGCCGACAAGCACATCCACCGGCGGCAGGTTTGTGCCGTCGAGAAGCGTTATATCCTTATAGATGGGTGTGCCTGGCCAGTGACGTGCGAGCACGGCCCGGCAGAAGGGGTCGATCTCGCAGAGCCATTGATGTTTGAAGCCAGCCCAGGACAGGCCGAGGTCACACAGCCCCGCCCCGCTGAACAGGCTGCCCACAGTGAGCATGGGAATATCCCGTCGTCTGGCCGTCCAGCGGCGCATGGTCGGGGCTCCCGGCCCTCACGATGGTGTACGCCCCGCAGCGGGGGCACTTGAATTCCGCCCGGATAACCTGGCCTCTGGCCAGCAGACGGTGACAGTGACAGCAGCGAATTTCCTCCAGATCGTATTGCATGGCATGTAATAGTGTTGCGCCCAGTGAAATACCCGCGTACCCTGTGGCGGTCTCCGTGCGAGACACCATGCAGGCGGATACTCCGGCATGGGGGTGCCCCCCCCCATGTAGGGGCCGTGGTGCGGCGGTCGCACGCCGCGCCGGTGGGGGCGCTCGCAACGCCCCCGCCACTGCCCGAAATCTTACTCCTCTTCTGACGGCCTTACCAGCACCAGCCCCTCCAGGGCGCTGCCAGCGCTCTTCCAGCCCTTACAATGTTGCATGTAGCCCACGAAACTGGCCATGCTGCTGCGGACGGTGGGCAGGTCTACGCGGCCCTGAGCGTATTGCCGCGACAAGACACGGAAGCGCCTGGCGGCCCGGCGCACGTTGCGCTTGCGCGGGAGCGTGTGGCTCGCCCAGTGCCGGTAGCCGGCAAAGTCCACGCCATGGCTGACGGGAAAGACGCTGGTCTTGCTGTTCAGCGTCAGGTGCAGCTCACAGGCGAGGAAGTCGCGTATTTGTGCCAACAGACGCCAAAGCTCGGCCTTGTCTCGGTGCAGGATGACAAAATCGTCCATGTACCGGACATAGTGGCGAACACCCAGATCGTCCTTAATATAATGATCCAGCACGTCCAGATACGCATTGGCGAAAAGCTGGCTGGTGAGCGCCCCAAGGGGCAAGCCGCGTCCGTCCTGAATGCAGTCGCACCCGGTCACCAGCGTGCGGATCAGGGCCAACACCTTTTTGTCGGCGATGACACGGCTCACAATGCCCAGCAGTATCTCATGGTCTATGGACGGGAAATACCGGCTGATGTCCGCCTTGAGGGCGCAGACCGTGCCCCATTGAGCCTCTGCTGCCCGAAGATGGCGGGAAAGGCACAAGCTGGCCGCGTGCGTCCCCTTGCCCTTGCGGCAGGCGAAGCTCATGTCCATAAAGCGCCGCTCGAAATACGGCAGGATAATCTGCACAAGGGCATGATGCACAACTCGGTCCTCATAACAGGGGGCATGGATCATGCGGTGTTTCGGTTCATAGACCTCAAACGCCCGGTACGGGCCGGGGTGCCACTGACCGGACGCGAGCAGGGATCGCAGGCGTAACAGGTTTTCCTCCAGGCGCGAGTTGAAAACCAGAATGGCCTTGTAAAAGCGCTTGTTCCGCGCCGCTTCGTGTGCGGCCAAGACAAGATTGTCCCAGGCGATCACCCTGTCCCACAAATTGTTGGCTGTTTTTGGCATGACTGGTGCCCCCGTGCCACGTCCACCCGGAGGCTACTAGCCGCACGGGGGCGCTGATATTTCCCTCGTTCGCATGAGGGGGGAGACAGAACCCTTTTCCCCAGGCGCTGTCCGCACACCCGTGAGCATGCGGCTTCCGGCTGGTGGGGGAGAGCGAGACGAAAGCCGTTATTCGCATTGGAATTCGTTCGTGGATTATTCAGATTGAGCGCAAACGGGCCAACAGAAGCACCATTATTCCAATTGCCACCACGGAACGCGAGATTCAGCCCTGTCCCCTGTCAGCGAGTTTTTTTCAGCCCGCCAACTATTTTGCCGATCTCCACGAGTTTCTCCGAGACCGGTTCATACCTTTTTTCTGGAATGGCCTTGAGGCGTATGCCCAGCCGTATCATTGCCAGCAGCACCTTGGCCTTGACGTCCACCAGGTTGAGGAGGTTGTAACGCGGCCCCGTGTGCAGGGAAAGCTGCACCAGAGCGGCCTCCACCTCCCAGACGAGCGCCCGGATATCCGCGCCCAGGGTAAACCTTTCTCCCCTCGGCATATCGCGCAGCACATGGGCAAACAGG
>JAFTCE010000009.1 GCA_017454855.1 Desulfovibrio sp. | reverse complement strand
TCGGATATAGGCATTGGAGACCATACCGAAATTCTGCTTGCGGGTATCGGCCTCATGGATTGTGACGGCAACGGCCAGCTTGGACACATCAGTGGGAACCTTAAGAAGATCAACGTTGATGGTTTCGTCATCGCCCTCACCCTCGCCAGTGAGGTTGTCGCCACTGTGCCTGACGCTCTTGTCATTGCTGGTGAGATGCCCAAAATAGACGAGATCCACAAGCTGCTTGTCATTATCATACATAAGGCACGAAGCATCCAGGTCAATGCTGCCGCTGCCCAGAAGACTGCCCAAAAAACCCTTTTTTTTCATCATATCCCAGCCAAATCCCATGAAAATCTATCGATGTTTTGGCTACTCATGCCACTGCCCATCTACAACTTTTCCATAATACCCAGCAGGGTCTGATAGCTGTCCACATCGTGGTAGACAATGTCGTCTGCGGACATGGAAGCAAAAAGCTTTTTAGCGCAGTTGATCTTGGCCTGCTCAATGGGCCGTAGCTGCAAGGTCTCCAGCGTGCCCTTCGTTTCAGCGATAAAAAATATATGCTTGACCTTGTTCTTATCAAAGACGATTGCCCAGTCAGGCGAATACGTTCCCACAGGGGTCGGAATGGAAAAGCCCCGCGGAAGTTTGGCATAGACCTTGACCTCTTCAGCGCGATCCATTTCCGCAGCCAATCGACGCTCGACACTGTTGCCATTTGCCGCATAGCCGTCGGTGAACACATAGTCCTGTACGTTTTTCTGCGCCTTGTACGCTTTGGAAAAATCGCCGTTATTTTCCGCTGTGAAGATGGCGCCGTCGTATGTGCCCTCGGTTCTGTTGTAGCTGATCTGCTCAACAATCATGGTTGCTTTCTGCTCATTGATCAGCCGTACGGCCTTGGTGATGAATTCTTCGGGATTTTCCCGGAACATGGAGAATGTGCTGGGTTTGAGTCCGCTGAGAATTTTCGCCACTGTCGCTCGCGTCAGCTTCGTGCCTTCCGCCACCTTGCCTATCAAATCATACCTGAGCTGGCAGCCTGGCGCATGCTTCAGCGTTTCCGTTCTGCTTTTCGCGGCCTCAAAGCCCCTGCCCTCCTTGAGTTGCCCGGCATCCCAGACAGCCGTCTGCTGCCCCGTTGTTACCGTGTACTGCAGCTTGGTCACAAGCATGTTGTCGTCCACATGCGCTATGGCTTTGGCTATCAGCTCATCGCTGTCGAAACTGACCGTGTAGGCGAACTTGTGGTTGATCAGACTCCAGAGCTTCTGAAATTCTTTTTTGTAAAAATTGCCGTTTAGCTGGTTTTCGGTAATTTTTGTTTCCCGACCATCTTTGATCATGTTGTCCAGGACATGCGGATCGAAAATGTTCTGAATCAAGGCATGGACGCCTTCCGTGATGTGCCGACAGCTTTCCGGCAGCGCTGCGAGTGTGCCGTTCTCTTTGTCCGTGCGGTATTTCTCCGCAATGTGGTAGTCTTTGTCCACGTAGGCATTTTCAATAAGGTAGCGGTAGATGTCCTTTCCTTGCTGTTCAGAGATGGTCACGTCCTGGCCGTTGAGCATGAGCGTTTTGCCGATGAAATATTGTTCCGAGGCTTTGGCCGGGCGCTCGTAGAGGTCTTCGCGGATATCTTGCTGAAGGTTCTCGACAAACTTCTTGTAGCCGTCTGAGGCGATCACTGTCAGTTGGTTCACGTTGAACACAGCATTTCCAAGAGTTACGGCGTCCATACGTTCACCGTTCTGGTTCACGCACAACCGCAAACCGCGCCCCACCTCCTGTCGTTTTTGCGTAGAGGACGCGCCGCCATGCTTCAAGGTGCAGATCTGAAACACGTTGGGATTGTCCCAGCCTTCGCGCAACGCAGAATGCGAAAAAATGAAGCGCACAGGATTGCTGAACGACAGCAGACGTTCCTTATCTTTGAGGATCAAGTCGTAGGCTGAAATGTCATCGCTTATGTCGCTCCCCCGCTTGAGGGCACTGTCAACCTTGCGTCCCTTCTTGTCGATGCTGAAATAGCCCGCATGGGTCGCGTGGACATCAATGCTACGCAGATACTGCTCGTAGGGGGCGTTGCACAGTGTCAAAGCCTCGTTGAGAGCATGGACGTATTCCTGCTCAAATATCGCAGCGTATTCCGAGTTTACTTCATTGCCATCCTTGTCGTATTTGCGGTAGTTTTCCACCTTGTCAATGAAGAACAGGGACAGGCACTTGATGCCCTTCTCGAAGAGTTCTTTTTCCTTGGCGAAGTGCGAACGTATGGTTTCACGAATCTGCACACGCCGCACATTCATCTCAGAGACATCGCCGATGACTTCTCCAGCGCGGATGCACTTGCCATTGGTGAACGAAAGCGTTTTGGCATCCGGGTCAATGCCGCTGACGTGAAAGCCACGATACTGCTCCATGCTGTTGGACAAGACAAAA
Organism: Desulfovibrio sp.; assembly: GCA_017454855.1. Classification (GTDB taxonomy): domain Bacteria; phylum Desulfobacterota; class Desulfovibrionia; order Desulfovibrionales; family Desulfovibrionaceae; genus Desulfovibrio. The sequence continues at coordinate 1,447 of JAFTCE010000009.1, read as the reverse complement.
AGGTCATCGTCGACGCCGACCAGCCTGGTGTCACGCTTGGGGCCTGATGCGCGCCGAATCTCCAGTTGAAGCCGCGCCAGAGGCGGCTTGTTGGATCCCAGGACGATGTCTTCGAGAAATAGGTAACTGCCGGTGCCGGGCAGATTGCGGATGTCAAAGCCCTTGACCACAATTTGCTTCACAAGTCGCTTGTTGTAGGCGTCCAGGGCATCCAGGACGTAGACAAGGGTGTGATGGTTTTTATGCGTAGCGGAATAGTTCAGGCAAAAAAGCGGGTTGAAATCCTTCAGGCTCTCCTGTGTGGCGCTTCCGCCCATTTTCTGCGGCTCATCCAGGATGACAATGGGCCGGTTGGCCTTGATCACGTCTATGGGCCTGCGGCTGCCAAAGTCATCCAGCTCGGTACGGATGCGCCGCGCGTCCTTGCTGCGGACATTGAATGCCTGAATATTGATGATCATAACATTGAGATCGGCGCTTTGAGAAAAATTGTCGATTTGCGCGAGGTTCTTGGAATCGTAGACAAAAAAACGCGCTTTCTTGCCGTAATGCTGCATGAAGTGTTCCTGCAGCGTCTCAAAGCTCTTCTGCACGCCTTCACGGATGGCAATGCTCGGCACAACGACAATATACTTGCTCCAACCATACTGCTTGTGCAGTTCGAACATTGTCTTGATATAGACGTAGGTCTTGCCTGTGCCGGTTTCCATTTCAACGTCCAGCGAACAGACGCCAAGCCCGTCGTCGAGGACAATATTTTCCTGAACGATGTTGTTGCGCCGCTGGATGCGTCTGATATTTTCCGTCAACTGAACGCTGTTGAGGAGAACCCGGCTGTTGGCAAAACCCATGAGCAGGTCGTCATCATCTGAAAAAAGCACATAGTCTTCCTTGCCAGAAATATCACGTCGGTACGTAAATCGGTCATTGAAGGGCTGCCCTGCAAAAACGCCCACAACGCTGTCCACAGCTTCTGTCTGATAGGATTGGATGGTGAATTTGAATTTCATGGCAGTGCCTACAACACCTTTCGCACGGTCAACGGGCTGTACGTTGCAAAAATCTGGTCGATATTGGCAAAGGCGCTGTCGTTCTCCATGCCGCTGTCGCGGAATACGGCATACATGGGCTTCCTTTGGGCAATAGCCCGCACGGCGTCTTCTGTCACGCCCGTGTCGAAACAGGCTATCAGATAGCCGTCGGCTACGGAAAATACCTCTTTATCAAAAATGGTAGTCTTTTCTATTTTTGAGGAAAGGAGAATGCCCAAATCCAGCATGACCTGTATGAGCAGGTCTTCAGATGTCCGATCTTCTTTGATGTTGGATGCCAAATCGAGCAGCGTTTTCTGGTAGCTATTCAGTAGCTACCGTACCGGAGGAAAAGCAAGGCATGCAGCCTTGAATTTCGTTGGGTATTTTAAGTTAACGCAAGCATACTTTTCTTC
>JAFTCE010000008.1 GCA_017454855.1 Desulfovibrio sp. | reverse complement strand
TGGTGGAAGAAGCCTACAACAGCGCGCGCGAACAGATGGCCCGTTGGACAGCGGACTATCAGCGCGGCCATCAAGGCGGCAATGCCTTGGACGCGCAGGCGGCCTACGAACAGCAGTGGGCGAAGATCAGCGCAGGCATTCGCGAACAGTACGGCGAGCGCATGTATGGCGGCACCCAGGCGCTCTTGGGGCGGCGTTTGGAACTGGGCCGTATTCAGGCGCTAGAACACGGTGCGGCCTATCAGGCCAGGCAAACCGGCCTCTGGCATGACGATCTGGACAAGCGCAGTCTCGCCCTGCTCGAAGCGGACATTGCCGCAGACCCGGGAAATTTCCAGTTCCACGACGTGCGCCTGCGCGAAACGCTGGACGGCCTGCGCCAACGCCATCCGGGCAGAGACTTCACGGGCACAGAGCTGAAACTGCGGCAGAACGTGGCCGAGGCACAGTTTAACGGGCTTCTGGCGGCTGGCAGGCTGGAAGATGCGGACGCTTTCTTGCAGCGGCACGGGGGGCCTGGCGCGACGCCTGGAGCAGCCGGGGGCTATAGCGGCATTGGTTTCCTGGCCGTGGGCCATGAGTCCGGCGGCGATCCGGGAGCTATCTCGCCGGACACCAGCGGCAGTAAGTCCTACGGCCTGTTCCAGTTCAACAACAAGGGCGGCAAAGGTACGGCCAACAGCTTCCTGCCCTTCCTGAAAAACACGCATCCCAAGCTGTATGAAGCCCTGGGCAGTGGCGCACATGCCGTTGGTTCCGCAGAATTTGACGCGAAGTTCAAGCAAACCGCCCGCGGTCCCTTGCGGCAAGAGATGATCCAGGCGCAAGAGGAGCATTTGCAAGCTCAGTATGCCGCTCCTGCTCAAGCGAAACTTCAGGACAGCGACGTACACAAGGCATTGGCGGGCAATGCGGCCTATGAGGAAGTTCTGCTCTCCACGGCCATTCAGCACGGCCCAGGCGGTGCAAACCGCATTTTGCGCGAGGCATGGGGGCTTGTGGATCATAATGCCGACGCACAGACGCAGTTAGAACAGTTTATCACGGCTACCTACCAATTACGTGGACGGCCTGGCAAGTTCCGTACCGCGCTTTCTGAAAAAACGAGTGACGCGGCCAAAGAGCAGTTTTTAGGCGTACTGCACAATCGCTTCCAGCAGGAAGCCGCACAAGCCCTGGCCCTGGCTCATGGGCAAGGTGGCGCGTCAGCCGATATCGCAATTCCGAAATCCGATGCGCGATCACGTTACTGCTACCCTGGACAAGCGGCAAAAGGCATTCATCGCCGATCCAGCGGCCTACGTGGCCCAAATGCCCGCCATGCAGGGCGAACACCTCAACACGCAGGATCGCGTCCTGCATTCTCTCCAGCTCCAAGAGCAGCTGGGCAAGGGATTGAATTTCACGCCTGCCGTTCTGTCCAAGGCCCAGGCCGAAGAACTGCGCCGCGGGTATGACGCATTGAAGGAACCAATACAACGTGCAAGATGGTTGCGCCAGATGACCACAGAGTTTGGGCAGTTCACGGCGGACGCCTTCCGACAAATGAAAATCCCCGACACCGTGATCACGCTCTTGCCCGTCCTGCCTGCCCTCTCGGAAAAAACCCTGGGCACATTCATGCACGCCATTGAGTCCAAGCCGTCTGACATTACCGGAGATACGGAATGGAAGCAGGCGGCCAAGGATGCCCTATCCAGCTCCGACCTTGTGGCCGTGACCCAGAACATGGCCCGCGCCTTTCCGGCCAATCCTGCCCTACGCGCGTTCGCCAAGAACATGCAGGAGACCTTTGCCAAGTATCAATTACTGGGGGGCAATGTGGAAGAGCTGGAAAAGGCTTTTGACCACCACGATACGGACAACTGCTACCTGCTCCTGCCCAGAAACAGAGATTTCAGCGCATCCGACGTGGCCGACGCGGCCAATGAGAAGCGCGAAGAGCTGCTGGCCCAAGCCCTGGCGGACATCCCCGACGCTACAAACGAGGCCGGACGCCTAGCCCGCGCCAATGTCACGGGCATGTTTGAGAACGGGATTTTTATCAGCGACGAGAGCGGCCAGCACGTTGTCTTGGTGGATGCCACTACCGGCCATCCCCTGGCGTACAAGGGCCAGATTGTGGCCTATGACGTTGCCGAGCTGATGCGCGGTCGTGAATCCACGTCCAAATACGGTCGCGTTCTTCGGCGTAGCCAGCAGCTTTCAGATTAAGGGGAGGAGCCATGTTCGGACAAGCCTTCACCGATCTCAAGCCCGTAAACATCGAGGACGTCGCCAACGCGCCTGGCCTGCTCAATCCTCCGTCCGTGGGTGAGTACCTGTCCACGCATGTGGCCCAGGCATTTGAGGACTACTCCACGCCTGGCCGTGCCCTGGAAGAACGCCGCATCATGCAGGCAGAAAAGGAAGCTGGTGAATACGATGCCAGCTACTACGCCTGGGACCCCATGACCCAGACGCCACGGCCTGCCAATACCTTTGCCATGAGCCAAGAGGACTGGAAGGCTTCGGAGTGGTTCCGTGAAGGCATTGAGTACACCGACGCCATGACGCCCACGCGTGCGCGCATCCTGGCCGAAAACTTTGATCTGCGCCGCTATCGGGAAACCATCGTTGCCGCTGGGGACGAAGCGTTTGCCCTGCCCACACGC
>JAFTCE010000085.1 GCA_017454855.1 Desulfovibrio sp. | reverse complement strand
GGCCTGCTGCACATGGAGATTATCCAGGAGCGCCTGGAGCGTGAATTTGAAGTCAATCTCATCGCCACGGCACCTTCTGTCATCTACAAGGTAGATGTGAGCGACGGCAGCACACTGTTCATTGACAATCCCAGCCGACTGCCGGATGCGTCAAAAATCCGAGCATTGTACGAACCCTATGTGAGCATGGACATCCATGTGCCCAACGAATACGTGGGCAATGTCATGAAGCTCTGCGAAGAAAAACGCGGTACGCAGAAAAACCTCCACTACCTGTCCGCCAACCGCGTTGTGGTCACCTATGAAATGCCCTTCGCGGAAATCGTCTACGATTTTTTTGACAGACTCAAATCTGCCACGCGTGGCTATGCTTCCATGGACTATCAGCCCATTGACTATCGCGCTTCCGATCTGGTGCGCCTGGACATCCTGCTCAATGGCGACGTGGTGGATGCCCTGGCCGTCATCGTGCATCGCGATAGGGCCTATCCCTACGGTCGCGCTCTGGCCCTCAAGCTAAAACGCAGCATACCGCGGCAATTGTTTCAGGTGGCCATTCAAGCAGCCATTGGACAAAAGATCATTGCCCGCGAAACGGTTTCCGCCTTTCGCAAGGACGTCACGGCCAAATGCTATGGTGGCGACATCACGCGCAAGCGTAAGCTTCTGGAAAAACAGAAAGAAGGGAAGAAGCGCATGAAACGTATGGGCAATGTGGAGCTGCCGCAGGAGGCATTTCTGGCTGCGCTCAAGGTAGGCGATGCCTAGCAACTCCAGGCCGTAACTTGTTTTTCGTTCATGGGATGAGGCATGTCAAGAATTTTGCTTTTCTATGCGTTGAACACTTCGTTTGTGGCGGAAGTGGCACTGTTGCACTCGGCTGGCGTGCAGCTGGCCAAGGCAGGACTGGCACTGGGACCATTGCCACCTTACACGCCTGCGCTTGTGCCGATTCATAACGACACCTTTGCTCGTGGATTGCCCCCTGAAGCCCCCATACCACCTGGTGTTCGGGAAGCACTTGAGGCTCTGGCCTGCCAGTTAGAACAAGGCAAGGACATCCTCTTGATGCTCCACTGCTTTGCGCCTGCTCGCTTTCATTTTTTGGCGCGCATACTCCGAGAACATGCTGTCTGCGCTAAGGCGACAGTAGAGGTTCTCATTCATGTGGGTGTGCCCCTTTGTCTTTTTGAGCAACGTTACCGTGAAGAAAGCCGCACACCGCAAGTTGGTGGTGATATTGCCCGCCAGTACGCCAACATTTGCCAGGCCATTGGTGTCGCTCAAGAGGAGTGGGGAAGGGAACATGTCAGTCTGTATGCTGACACGTCGAACTCTCCCTTGTCATTGCCGAATCCCGCTGCCGTGGAAAATCTTTTTTCTTGGCTACAGGCAGATATGCCCAAGCCCTTGGCTCACCGTCCACGCCATCCGCTCAGCTTGGATTCGTGGGAAGGCCGACTGCTGTGTAGAGCATCAGAGGTTCGCTGGAACGCATGGCCCCCTATGGATGAAGGGGTGTTCATGGATTGTTTGACTCGGCTTGATGCCACGTGGACATCTGGCCCGGTAAGCCCACGCCCCTTGCGCAATTTCCTCTTTCGTGAAGGCGAAAACGACCGACGTCAATTGGAAACATTGCTCAAGGTGCCTTTGGGAAGTCTTGACGGTCCAACGTGGCTGTTGGAAGAACAGGAAATTGAACCACCTGCATTGTCCGACGAGAATGCGCAAGCATTTGTACGGACTTTGCCACGGGACGTAGCCGTCTCTCTCTTGCGTCGTATCTCCAATGACAAAATTCTCTTAAATCCAACACAGAAATGCCTTCGCTCAGCGCTGATGGCCACATCTGCGGAATTTCAAACTCTTGGAGAACCTCTTCCGCCTGTGGAGCTGACTGTCCTCACCATGACCTATAACCACGAGGCGTACATCCGCCAATGCATGGACAGTGTGCTTGCGCAACAAACAAGCTTTGCGGTACGACATTTGATTCTTGACCATCATTCGCAGGACGCCACAGCGGAGATAATTACAGCCTATGCCGAGCAGCATCCATCCATTCAACCCGTTTTGCTTTCACGAAGGGTCTATTGGGAAAACATACGCGGGCTTTTTATGCGCTGCCGCACTCGATATGTAGCCCTGTGCGATGGCGATGATTATTTCACAAATCCACACAAATTACAAAAGCAGGTGGACTATTTAGAGCAGCATCGAGACTGCGCCCTTTGTGTTCATCCTGTGCATGTGGTTTTTGATGATGCCCCAGAAAAGAATTATATTTTTCCTAATCCAGCACTCCTGTCACGTGGATATAGGGGGAAATATCCACTTACACAGCTCTTCAAGGGCAATTTTATCCAAACCAATACCGTTGTCTACCGCTGGCGCTTTACTTTTGGCTTGCCTCGGTGGTTCCGCGCAGATCTGTGCCCCGGGGATTGGTACTGGCATATATTGCATGCTGAGTTGGGAAAAATTGGCTTTCTGCCAGAAGTTATGTCGGCCTACCGTCGACATAAGCAGGCTCTCTATTATCAAACGCATGTGTCAGTAAAAGAACATAGAAAAGTATACGGTTTGCCAGAACTTGAGTTTTACAAGGTTGTCAATGAGCATTTCCACGGGAAATATTTTGATCAACTTGCCTCTCTCGCCAATGGAGTTCTCGCGAATTTTTTACAGCTGAGTGTAGAAAAAGATGATGAGACCTTATTGACGACGGCATCCAAGCAGTATCCTGAATTTGTGAAGTTTTTTTTGGATTCTTTGAAAATTGTCAAGGACGCAGATGGACATACACAGGCAATTGTAGAGCGATAATGAGGGAGTGGGGGCAACGCCTGCGGTGGCGCAGTCTGCGGCGACTGTGGATGAAAGTATGCCCAGAGCGAGCAAAACGCTCTCGTATCCAGGGCATTGCAAAGCCCCGTACTTGAGGACGGGGCTTTTGCAATGTGAGCATTTCTTGCGTAGAGGACGTTTCCCGTCTGTCATCAACGCTGTTTATATTGATGCTCGATAAGTGCCGCAGGGGCGTTCTGCATCCAGTAGCGACCGTGTGTGGAGCGTCCCCCTCTGTTGTCACGATATCTGACGGCACCAACGATGTCTCGTTTCTGCATGCTGAAGAGGGCGAATTCATTGGCGAGGTACAAAACGAGATATTCACCATCGGCTGAAGCGGACACCGAATCACACCAGGCAGGTTGAGGCGGCAGGCTGAAAGGTTTTTTCAGAAATTCCGGATCTGAAAAATTTGCGTTGTCATAGAAGGGATCATCGGCAATCTTGTGGCAGTGCCAGAGTGTCATCGAATCCGTGTCGATGATTTCCAGTTTATTCTGGTTGGTGGCAGCCATGTAGGCTTTCCCTTTCCAGGCGAAGACGCAGTGTTGCGTTGTACGCACGAAAGCAGGATGCGTGTAGGTACCTTCGAGGATTGTTTTTTCGTCCAAAATGCGCATTTTATGCAGTGTACCCGGCTGAAAGCAGAGAACGCCGTCTGCATGGGGCATGAGACTGTGCGTGGACACATAAAAGACGTGTGGATCGAAAGGATCAAGTTCAAAATGCGCCGGAATAGGATACGGAATTTGCGTACGCCACGTTTTTTTCGTCTCAAGATCCAAGGTGAGCATGTCGTCCAGAACAACCGTTTGCTGCAGGTTACGCATAATGTCTTCTGGCTTGAGTTTTTTAGGATCGCCTCCTGGCCGCAGTACGCGCATGGGCGCAAAAACCATATAGCGACCGTCCCCAGAAATGGTGCACTGATGGATGCGATCCTGAAAGTCAAATTCGGCTAGAATGTCTGCCTTAAGGCTGTCCAAATGCAGACGTCCCACCTGACAATGAACACGGTTTGAGCCGTCTTGCATGCCCTTGATGGTGTCTGTGACAGGCCAACGGACAAAGAGAAATTCGTCTTTATCCCCGTCAAAATCACCAGTGGCCACATAATCCCACAGTCCCTGTTCAGGTGGAAGGTCGTGCCAATGGGTGATCGTGCCGGTAGCTGTGTCAAGGATGTCCAGGAAGAAATAATTGTAGCGTGTCCCCACCACATAACGCCTTGAGGGCGAGAGCTGGGCCACATGCAGTGCGCGTTTCCAGAGCAGATAATTCAAGTGGGACATGCGCATGGGCAGCGTATTTTGTGGTACAGCGTTGCTGAACTCCCGCAGCGATAATTCACAGGACGGGGCTGGCATACGCCAAAGGGTGAACTCTTGACGTTCAAAGTCTGCCAGTTCTATGACGTTGTCTGCCCCCACGCTGAAGGCATTATTCAGGATAATGGGGATTTTGGGGCTTGCCCGGCGCAGGTAAAATGCTTCCGTCGTGCGCGTTGCTTGCTGCGTGGTAGGCAGCGAAGACGAAGGATGAAAGATGGCGTGCAAGGATCGCGAGACGCAGTATATTTCGGCCACATCATCGTCGAGCAGGAGGTTTGCCCCTTGGAGTATGTTGTTACGGGCAACCAGCACAACAGCGCCAGAAAGCCTGCCTTGGGGATGGGTAGCATCGGCCTGGCGCGCCTGCTTCAGGGAGAGTACCTCATATCCCATAAATCTGTTGATACGCTGCGCATACGGCGGCGTTTCTGCCAAGATGGCGTCAATGCAAATGGACGGATGATGTTCACATATATAGCTCACAAGAGCTGACGTGTTTTCATCAATGCCAAAGATCAGGACATGTCTGTTTTCCAAGCAGGGCAGTTCGGCATAGGTCATGGTATCCATATTCATC
>JAFTCE010000007.1 GCA_017454855.1 Desulfovibrio sp. | reverse complement strand
TCTACCTTGCCCTCTCGGACATGCGCGCTGATTTCTGGTATAGTGGGTACGACGACAGTCTGAGTTTTGCCGATTCCTTTCCCCAAGATGTAGCAGTACATATCCTCTGGTTCGACGCAGCGCGCCACCATGACCAGGCGGGAGCGGCTGCTTGGTTATGCGCACGCACGGCGGCCTTGCGTGCCCTGACCCAGGCCAAGATACTGGTGGCCGGATTGGGGCTGGGGGCGCATACGCCTCCTGCGCTCCCTGACGTTATGTTCCTGGATATGGAGGCAACGCTGTCCAGCCTGGGCGAGGAAGCCTTGGACATACGTCTTGCTCCCTGGTCCGGCACACGCTTATCACACGCCGCTTGTCTTGCGGTAGCCCGAGAACTCGGTACCCATGCCCTGCCCAGTCTTCTCTGTCCTCTGCTCAAGGCCATTGTCTTGGATTGCGACAATACCTTGTACGCAGGTGTCTTGGGTGAGGACGGCGTTGCTGGTTGTCAGCCGTACAAAGAACTCCAAACCTGGCTGCATGACATGGCCGGGAAGGGGTTTTTACTCGCACTGGCGTCCAAAAATGAGGAAAGGGATGTACGGGAGTTATTCCTCCAACGTGAGGATTTTCCCCTGCGGTGGGAAGATTTTGCAGCCTACGGCATCAACTGGCGATCCAAAGCGGAAAACATGGCAAACATTGCCCGAACGTTGCACATCGGCACAGATGCCATGCTTTTTGTCGATGATAATCCCGGCGAACTTGCGCACGTTCAGGCAGCTTTGCCCGACGTGCAACTCTTGGAAGCCACATCGCCAGAGGACACCTTGGCAGGTTTGCGGCACTATCCTCGCCTTGTTAAAACTACTGTCGCCGTTGAAGACACGCTCCGCAGCACGGATCTGCGCGCCAATGCCAGCCGTGATGCCCTGCGTCAGAGCCTCTCGCCAGAGGAATACTTGCGGAGTCTGCATATCCGTCTGACCTTTCTTTTGAATCCTCTTGAGAAGGCCCAGCGTTGTCAACAGCTGTGCAATAAGACCAATCAGTTTATTTTTTCGTATTTGCGACCGACAGAAATGGATGTAGCACGCTATCTTGAAGACGACGATTGCTGCGTGGTTGCAGTGGGGCTGCAGGATCGTCTGTCTGACAGTGGCATTATCGCCGTGTTGCTGGCCCGCAATATCGGGAATATGCTTGCCATAGACGAGTTCGTGATGAGCTGTCGGGCCTTGGGGCGAGGCGTAGAAAATTTCATCATTGGCGGGGCAGTGCGTCTTGCCTTGCGTACGCTGTCGGTACCCTCCGCGCAGGTGCAGTACAAGGTGGGACCGCGCAATACTCCGGCCTTGGAGTGGTTGCGCACCGTTCTCGGCGTTGACAGCCTGGACACGCACGGCGGGTGTGTCGTTCTCCCCGACGACCTGACAAATATCGAGTCAATGACCGGCTACGATTGCATTGACGTGGAAGAACGCACAGAGGAGAACATGGCCGAGTCCTCGATGCCTGGCAAATATCTTGCATAGTTTGCTAACGAGAGGTTCGAGAAACGTCATGCCAACAGATATTGTTATTGTAGGAAATTCAGGTTTCGCCCGTGAATGCGCCTTATTGGTGGAACAAGAGGCGTCGCGAAGCGGAACCGTGCGCCTCAAGGGCTTTTTGAGTTTTGAAGGCTATGAAGCCGATTTGAAAGGATATGCATCCTATTTTCTTGGTCTAGAAGACGACTATGTGTTTGGATCAGGTGAAGCGGCTGTCATCGGTATTGGCAGCCATCGTCTGCGCAGTCGGGTTTTTGCCAAATTGGCGGCAAAACAGGTGCCTTTTGCAACCTTGATCTCGCCCTCAGCCACCGTGGCGGATTCTGTGGTTTTGGGCCAGGCGAACATCATCACCAACGGCTGTTTTGTCGGACCCGATGCCGTTTTGGGCAACGCTAATCTTTGTAATGGTTTGGTGAGTATAGGGCACGACAGCGTCATTGGCGACGGGAATTTTTTTGGTCCTGCTTCGCAAGTACAGGGAAATGTCCGCATCGGCAATGGCAATTCCATTGCCACGCAGTGCGCCATACTCGCGCACGCTAGGATAGGCGATAACAATATTCTCGCACCACAGAGCGTCGTCTATAAAGGATGCACCAGCGGAAATTACCTCATGGGCAATCCCGCACGGGTCATTGGAACCGTAGCATGAAGGCTGAGTGTGCTATGAGGATTCTTTTTACCACATTTTATGACCCCGACCACATAGGCACAAAGTTGCTAGCGGGTTATATGCACTCGCTAGGTCACACTGTGCGTTATCTACAATTTAAGACATTTCCCATATTCGATAAAAAATATAATCTTCCTGACAGTCAAGTGGCCACTGAAAAAGGGAAAATGGTCATCAAAAATGTGTATCAAAAAGGCTGGCAACCTATAACTGATATTGAAATTGACCTGTTTACAAGCTTTGTTAGGAATTTTGCGCCAGAGATTTTCTGCTTCAGTTATCGAAATGTCACCGCAGAAGTGGTGAAAGAGATGATCTCTTTCGCCCGTTCCGCTGCGCCCGCAGCGCTCTTTGTCTGCGGTGGCTTTGGGCCGACCTTTGAACCGGACTACGCCTTGCGGGTTATTGGTTTTGACGTCGCAGTGCGCGGGGAAGGTGAAGAACCGCTGCGCGAGATCGTTGAGGCTGTTGCCACTGGTGCATCGTGGAAGAGCATCAAGAATTGCTCCTACCTGGACAAGGGCACGATGATTTCCAATCCCTTGCGGCCACTCCTGCGCAATCTTGATGCCTATCCTTTTCAAATTAGCAAGGAGTACATCGCACATATCGAACACAATGTTCTGGCCGAGGGGGATTACCGTACGCCTGGAGAATGGCCCCTGCGTGGATGCGGCTATCCTGTCATGGCGACGCGAGGTTGCCCGCTGCATTGCAGTTATTGTTCTTCAGTGTCTGGCTTGCGCGACTTGTATACCAATTCGCATATTCTCGCCATCCCGTATCGGCGCCGCGCCTTGACTCATGTGCTGGACGAATTGCGCTTTGCAAAGCAGCATGGCGAAAAATCCTTTACCTTTGTGGATGAATTTGTCATTTATCCACACGAGGAATTGGCCGAGTTCCTTCGCCTTTACAAGCGCGACATTAATTGTTTCTTCTTTGCCTATTTCAATACAGAACAATTTTTACGCCATGAAGCATTGATTGATTTGGCCATAGACGCAGGATTGGTAGCCGCGTTTTTTGGGGTTCAGAATGGGAGTGAAAAATTTTGCCGCGAGATTTACAACAGAATCAATTGCAATGAACATTATTTGACCTTAGCACGAAAATTTTTTGACCGTGGAATCATGTCGGAATGGTCCTATATTATTGGAAATTTACTTGAAAATGAAAAAGAC
>JAFTCE010000084.1 GCA_017454855.1 Desulfovibrio sp. | reverse complement strand
GACCTCAATGCAGGTCAAAACATTGCAAGTCTTGGTCGCACTGCCGTGCGGTCAACGGGCGCTGTAAGCCGTCCGAATGTAGCGCTTCCCTTGATGAAGCGACTATAAAGCTCCGCCCTTCAGGGCGGGGTTGTTTACGCAATATCCACTCCTGAAAATAACCAACGATTACGTTTTTAAGAAAGTCTTCAGTGACAATCCTGATGTCTTGCTGGATTTTGTGCAAAACATTGCCTCCGTGGAAAATATTGCTGAGATTGATGCACAGGAATTATCAAATAATATATTGATTTTTATAAATAAATATGGCATTTTCTTCCCTAAATGGAGTGAAGTATGCCTGACAAAAAAGCCCTTGCCCCCTCATTGAGTATTTTGTCAATCGGCAGCACACAAAGCCCACAAAGCTAGATGCCATTGATATGCTGATAGATTGGAACCCTGTAGTTGGAAAGCTCGAAAAATCCATTAAACGTACAGCAAATGTGGTGGATAAACCGGCTTATCCTGCACTTATTATGTTTTAAAGCCTGATTTTACAGCGTATGTATAATTTGAGCGATGTGTGGCTTGAAGAACAAATACGAGATCGATTCTCCTTTCGCCGTTTTGTAGGGCTGGGCGTTGTGGATGATGTACCGGATGCCACGACTTTTTGCCGTTTTCGGAATGAATTGCTGGGTGAAAAGCTTAGTGAGAAACTTTTCCATTTGATACTCAAACAGCTACTCGAAAAAGGTGAATTTCGACTGTCGCAGAACAGGTTATGGACTCCAATTCCGTCGATGGGAAGCTCGTGTTCGACCAAAGCGATGCCCCCGGCACAGTCACAAAGATAGCAACATCTACGTCAGATGATACGAAAGACGTACTCCACGATAGAAGTAAACCCGGCAAAACAGACCAGGTTACAATCTCGCATTCTGCTGACATAGAAGTGGCATGGCTCAAGAAAGGCAAGAAGACCTACTACGGCTACAAGGTGCATATGGCTTCTGACGCTCAATACGGGTTAGTTGTTGGTGGCCATGTGACACCCGCTAATCGGAGTGATATGAACGAAATAGATCGATTATTGTCTGAAATTCCTGAAGAAATTTGTCATGAAAAATGTTTTGCAGACAAGGGTTACACAAATTTTGCTCGTTATGCAGCAGTCTCATTATGGGCAAGGTGCTTCCCGTGGGCGGCGTACAACAAAAAATCCGTGCGGCTTTTGACGCTGGCATCAAGGAAGTCTTATTGCCGACTGACAATATGAAGGAAGCTGAACTCCTGCCTCAATATGTCCTCGACGGTATCAAACTGACCCCTGTTGACAGCATTGGCGACGTGCTGGCGGCGGCATTGATTCAAGAAACAGCCTAGGGCCTGGAGCTTGCGCAGTGAGAGCGCAGACATGTAGGAAATGCCATGTAGGAAATGTCATGAAGAAACCTGTGAAAATAGTCTTGTTGCTGGCAATCCTTGGCGGGTTGCTGTGGTTGTTTACGCGGCAATCCGCAGTAGAAAGAACGCATGTCGCAACGGCCAAGATCGAAACAAATACTGCACAAATGCAAGAAAATAGAGAAAACTCTCCTCTGCCAACAGCCAATCTGGAAAGCCAGCACAGTGCAGAACAAAACGATCTTGAGGCACAGCCCCCAAACCAGCACATTGCAGAAAAAAATGACAGTGAAAGTACTCAGAATATTCTTCAAGAAAAAGGTGCTTCTCTAGAACATGAGAGGAAGAATGCAGTAGAGGCTGATACAGGAAATGAAATTGCAACATCTGAAGAGAAAAATGATTCTGCTGAATATGATATCATCGTTGATACTGTGCGTAAAGGGGAAACAATAGAAAAAATATTTGCCAAAGCAGCTTGTGAACATGCTGAAGAATACATATCAGCAATCCATAATACCATCTCAATGCGATCTCTGCACGAAGGACAACCATATACGCTTGTATTGGATGCAGAGACACATAGTGTACAAAAATTTGAATACGAAATTGACAGTCACCGTCTTTTGATTGTAGAAAATAAGGAAAAAGTTGATGCTCATGTGGAAACAATGGAGTATGCCATTCTTCTTTCAAAAGTACATATTCCCATGAAAAAAAATGTTCTTCAGGCTGTTTGCGATACAGGAGAAAGCGCACATTTGGCTTTGAAAATAATGGAAATGTTTGCTTATGAAATAGATTTCACGCAAGATCCGGGCAAGGGAGATTTTTTGACAGTTCTTGTGGAGAAAAAATATCACGAGGGCGTCTATCGCGGCTATGGACGCATACTGGCCGCGTGTTTGCGCTACAAGGGCAAGATGCACGAGGCTTTTTTATTTCGCGACGGCAATGGTCCGGCCCGCTACTATACCAGGAAGGGGGAAAATTTGCGCAGAAATTTTTTACAGGCCCCCTTGGCCGTGACGCGCATCACCTCGAATTTTTCCAAAAACCGCATGCATCCCATCTTGGGCTACAGCAGACCACATGAAGGCATTGACTATGCTGCACCCATGGGCACACCTGTCAAGGCGGTTGGGGACGGAGAAATTGCCGCTCAGGGCTGGGTAAGCGGCTATGGCAATCAGGTTGTCATCACACATGCCGGCGGCCTGGAATCTCTGTATTCGCATCTTGCGGGTTTTGCACGCGGCATCAACAAGGGTACTCATGTCCAGCAGGGGCAGACAATCGGCTATGTGGGCAGCACAGGGCTTTCCACCGGGCCGCATCTCGATTTTCGCTTGCGTCTCAATGGCAAGTTCATCAATCCTGCGGTAAAAATAAATCCCCGCAATGCCCCTGTGAGCGCAAAAAATATGGCGGCCTTTTTACGAACCATGAACAAGGAATTGCGCTTGCTCAATGGGCACAGTTCCTTTTCCGAATACAACAGCAATGATCTTGTCCCGGAAATGGTGCGTGTGGGAAAATAACGCTCATTTTCGCAACTGCAAGGAGAAAGCAATGCCCCAGGAACAGGAAAAATTTCAACACGCCGTCTTTTCCGTGCTGGAAGCCGTCATGTTTGAAAATTGGCTTCGTTTCTATTTTATCTCGGAAAAACCCGACGCCCCTGCGGACAAGGACGGTCAAAAGCCCTTGTTTGTGGCAGTTCCGGATAAGGGTATGCAGCGTATCAAGGAATTGTACCCGCATTTGCTGCCCCTGGCCGAAGAAGTCAACGGAAAAGAAATAACTTTTGAAATATCGCGGGCCGCTGTCTGCAATTTCGTCCTGCTGCATTTGGATGGCAAGATCATGGAGCGCAATACGGCTGCCATGATTTTTGACAGTACCTTGTTTCAGGTTCACATGCAGCTTTTCCATACATGGGTTCAGGTCCATGAAGACCAGCTTGACCGTGAATTTCTTGACTTTGGCGCCTGGCGCAACCTCTTTGATCAATGGCGGGAAAGCAAGGCTGCCCGTGATCTCGCGGAAAAGCTCTTTCTCTCACTGCAAAGATAATTTTTTGTACCTGCCCAAGGCTGCAAGAGCTGTACGGTCCTGGGCAGGTATAAGAATTTTTACACCATATTCCCTGGGCTTGAAAATAAATTCAATGTAAACAATATCTTATCTTACTCTAAAAATTTTTTATTTTGGCATGTATAATGCAATTCTTCGTGTACCTTCCTTTCTTTTGCTGACAGCCTCCTCCAAGTAAATGGCCTGCATCCCCAAGCGGGCCATTTTTTGTGCAAGGCAAAATCCGTCCTTGAGGACGGTGGCCCAGGGCAAGAATTTGGTGCGCAAAAACAGACCAGGATTTCCATGCACGACGCATTTTTGGCTTCGGAATATGCTCCGGCAGCGCCAGAACAGGCAGGTTTTCACATTATCCCCGTCCCCTTCGAGCAGAGTGTCTCCTACGGCAGCGGCACGTCCAAGGGACCGCAAGCTTTACTCGCTGCATCCCAGCAGCTCGAAGCCTGGGAGGAAGGACTCACGCCAGGCGAGGCTGGTTTTTATACTGCGCCTTGCCTCGACTGTAGCGGCACAGTGGAAACGGTTCTGCAGCGCATTGCTCGTGCCGTGGACAAGGCTGTAACCTGTGGCGCAGTGCCCGTCCTTTTGGGCGGAGAACACACAGTGACCCTGGGCGCGCTGCGCGCCCTTGCCGCGCAGGCGCAAAAAAAGGGTAAAGATTTTGGCGTGGTGCATTTCGATGCCCATGCCGACCTGAGAGCGCAGTACCAGGGAAATGCCTTCTCACATGCCTGTGTCATGTATCACGCCCTTGTTGATCTGGGACTGCCCTTGGCACAATTTGCCGTGCGTGATTTCAGCCCCAAGGAAGCGGAGACGCGCGCCGTATACCATGTTCTCCACTATGATGCCGCAGTTTTGGCCCGCGATGGACTGCCCACGCGTCCCTTGCCACAGGCTTTTCCACAACATATCTATGTCAGTTTTGACGTCGACGCCCTGGACTCCTCGCTCATGCCGTCTACGGGCACACCTTCCCCTGGCGGTCTGCACTGGCATGCAGCCTGCCAACTCTTGGAAGCATGCCTGGCTGGCCGTCACGTTGTGGGTTTGGATGTGGTGGAGCTGGCGCCCATACCTGGCTTGCACCATGCGGATTTTACGGCTGCAAAACTCTGCCACCTGCTGATGGGTCTGGCTCTCAAGGCAAATACCAAGGACAGCGCCGCCAGACAGAAGCCCCTAGAATAGCCCCACAAGCTCTCTGGCATGGCCGTGGAGAGCAGCGTCTGATATCTGTTCTGATTTCCGCAGGAATAGAATATTTGTCTGTTTTTGCGCAGTTCTTTCAAGGTTTTGCTCTTGCTTTGCGTGGCTTTTTCTGCAATGTAAAAAGGAAATGTACTGTGCAAGCAGTATTTTCTTGCCTGCGCGGAAAAAGGAACTGTTCATGGATGAAAAAAAATTGCTGCTTGTGGATGACGAGAAGGAAGTGACCCGCATCTTGTCCAAAAGATTGCAGCGGCGCATGTATGCTTGTGATACAGCCGGAAATGGCCAGGAGGCGCTGGAGGCAATGCAGCGCTTTCCCTATAGAGTTGTGATCATGGATGTGCAAATGCCGATTATGGACGGCATCACGGCCTTGCAAGCACTACATAAAACCTGGCCGGACACCCAGGTCATCCTGCTCTCAGGACATGCGGACATGCAGCTGGCAGTGCAGGCCATGAGTTCCGGAGCCTTTAGTTATATTATGAAGCCAGTGGAATTTGAGGAACTTTTGTTCAAAATTGAAGATGCGTTTATGCAGTTTCAGATTGAAACGCAGAAATAGCCTGAAGGCACGCAGAAAGTGGGGACATTATGGCAAATGTTCATTCGGAGTTGCAAATCTTCCTCTCTTCAATCGTCATCTGCATGTTCTTTGCTGCCTCTCTCGCGAGCAATGCTTCTGCTGAGAGCGTAAGTGAAGAAAATTTGCCTCGTCTTGTGGAAAAACTCCTCAAAGAGCGGCCTGAGTTGATCCTTGATATCCTGCGCAATCATAGCGAAGCTGTGCTTGATATTGCCCAGCAAGGTTCAAATCTGCGGCGCAGGCACAATCTGGAAGCGCAATGGAAAGACGATTGCAAGAAGGAAAAAATGGCTGCCTTGGCAGGACGGCCCTCCACCGGTGGGTCTGATGCCAAGGTGCAGATAATAGCGTTTACGGATTTTACCTGTCATTATTGCCAACAGGCATCGCATACTATTGACGCCATCATGCATAACTATGGGAAAAAAGTGCGCTTGGTTTTCAAGAGCTTGCCCCTGGATGAAAAAGGGCCAGGCGCCGTGGCTGCCGCCTACTTTCTTGCTGCAGCGCAGCAAAACGAAAAATTGGCCTGGAAGTTGTATGCCATGCTCTTTGCCAATAGAGACAAACTTGTGGCCGAAGGCGAGCCTTTTTTGAAAAAAAGTGCGGAAAGAATCGGCCTGAATATGAAACAATTGCAGCGCGATGTGCAAAGTAAGAAAATAACCGATATGATAGCGGAAGACCTACAGGATGCCCAAAATTTGGGCATTGAGGGCACCCCCTATTTTTTGGTCAACAGATTGGTTGTGCGCGGGGCCTTGCCCCTGGATTTGTTCAAGGTTGCCGTAGACATGGCCCTGCAGCAAGCGAAATAGAAGACTCTGTTGGCTGGTTCCCGCGCTTCGTCTAGCGCACAACGCGCCGTATGGCGATGAGTTTTTTGCGCCAATAGGGAATATCCATGTTTTCCAGGCGTACCTTGCCCCCCTTGCGCGGACTGTGGATAAAGGAATTGCCTCCGGCATAGACACCTGTATGCAGGGAACGCGGTCCCTGGCCGGTGCGAAAGACAACAATATCTCCAAGCTGAACCATATCCTTGGACACGGGCCTGCCTATGCGCGCCTGTTCACTGGAAATTCGTGGTATCTTGTAGCCATTCACCTTGTATGTCCACCAGACGAAGCCGGAGCAGTCGAATCCCTTTTGCGGGGATGCGTTGCCAGCACTGTACCGCTTGCCCATCTGGCTGTAGGCTGTTTTGACGACCTTGCGCGCCGCATCTGGAACGGGTTCCAACTCGGCTGAGGTCTGAAAAAAGCCGCAAGCCGTCAGGCTCAGGGCACACGTCATGGCGCAGGCAAGATTGCGCAGAAGTACCAGGGGTCGTTGAAAGGCAAAAGTTTCCATACCGTGACCTTCCCTTGGGCAAAAGGGTACAACACGTCCACTGGCGTCATTGCTCAAAAAATGTGCGTATGGTGCAGGCCCTGTGTCCCCACACAAGGACTGCAAAGTGATGCTGCAAGCTTCCTTGGCTTCTGTTCTACGCTGTTTCCATGCGGAAATCTACACGTATTTTGAATAATCGTGTGGCGGGAAGATTGATAATAGGTATGCCCGTTTGCGTGCTGAGGGCATCCAGAGTACGCCGCTCCTCATCGCGCGAGGGACTGATCAACGTAAACCAGATGTTGTAGCTGTGTTCGCGCAGATAGTTGTGCGTCACGCCAGGGCAGGCATTGACCGCTGTCACAAAGGCATCCAGTTTGTCCTCCGGCACCTTGGCGGCGCACAGGGTGGAAACCATGCCCAGCTTGGATGATTGGAAGTTGGCGCCCAGGCGACGGATGACGTTGCGCGCTTTGAGCGCACGTACACGCTCCAGGGCTTCCTCTTCGGCAATGCTCAGACGAGCGCCCAAGAGCGCATAGGGGCGCGGAACCAGGGGAAAATCTGTTTGGATGATATCCAGCAGTTTTTTGTCCACACTGTCCAGAGCGGCTGGAGCAAGGTCAGGGCTGTCATCGTGTTGGGATGCGTGCATGTCTACTCCTGGCCTGGCTTGGGCAAGGTTGCAGGCGTGTAGGAACACAGGGGTTCTTCTGCCATGTGGTCGCCAAACATGCTCTTGGCGCGTGCCCGACAGCCGCCGCAGACCTTGTGGTATTCACACACGCCGCACTTGCCCTTGTAGCAGGATTGATCACGAAATTGGCGGAAGTAGGGACTTTCACGCCAGATTTGCGCAAAGGGCAGATCGCGGACATTGCCGCAGGGCAGCTCCAGATAGCCGCAGGGCTGCACTTGCCCCACATGGCTGATGAAGCAGAACCCCGTTCCGCCGAGGCAGCCACGCGTCATGGCGTCCATGCCAAAGAATTCGGGAGTGACCTTCAGACCTTCTGCATGTGCGCGTTGACGCAGGATGCGGTAGTACTGCGGGGCACAGGTGGCCTTGAGGTGCATGCGCGTACTCTTGCGAAAATCGTAGAACCAATGCAGCACTTCTTCATATTCTTCTGCCGTAATGACCTGGTCGGCCAGTCCGGCTGCCCTGCCCATAGGCACCAGGAGAAATATGTGCCAGGCCGAGGCCCCGAGATGTTCACAGAGCTGAAAAATCTGCTTGAAGTTGTTCAGGTTGTTGCGCGTCACCGTGGTATTGATCTGGAAGGGAACGCCGACCTCCTTGAGGCAGGCAATGCCGCGCAGGGAGGCTGCAAAGGCCCCGGCCACGCCCCGGAAGCTGTCATGGCTTTGGGCATCGGGTCCGTCAATGGAAATGGAACAGCGGCTTACCCCGGCCAGGCGTATTTTTTCGGCTGCTTGCGGCGTGATGAGCGTACCGTTAGGCGCCAGAGCGCAGATCAGGCCCTTGTCATGGGCGTAGGCCACAAGGTCATAAATATCAGGCCGCAGCAAGGGTTCCCCGCCCGTAAAGATAATGATGGGCCTGCCGACTTGTGGGAAGCTGTCAATGAGGGATAATGCCTCCTGTGTGGACAATTCGCCGACGTAGGGTTCTGCATGGGCCTCGGCCCGACAGTGCTTGCAGGCCAGATTGCAGGAGCGCGTCACTTCCCAGGCCACCAAACGGCACGCTGGCGTTCCATCTTCCAGGTAGCGCAGGAATGTGCCCTTGGACGGCGCATGTCCCTGTGCGTCATGGGCACAGGACAGGTATTTTGCAGGATGTCCGGGCATCAGCGCACCAGCCCGTCGCCCAGCAGGGTTTCCGTAAAATACGTAATGATCATCTGCGCACCCGCACGCTTGAGTCCCAGCAGACTTTCCATGATGACGGCGCGTTCGTCAATCCAGCCGTTGAGACCGGCGGCCCGGATCATGGCATATTCTCCGCTGACCTGGTAGGCGCAGACCGGGACGCAAACGGCATCGCACACAGTGCGCAGAATATCGCTGTACGGTCCAGCTGGCTTGACGATGAGCGCGTCGGCACCTTCATCCAGGTCGGCCTTGGCTTCGAGCAGGGCTTCGCGGGCATTTCCGGGATCCATTTGATAGCTTTTGCGGTCGCCGCAGGCCGGCGCGCTCTGCGCGGCATCGCGAAATGGGCCGTAAAAGGCCGAGGCATATTTGACGGCATAGGACATGATGGGCGTATTGTGCAGACCTGCAGCGTCCAAGGCTGCGCGAATGGCTGCCACACGTCCATCCATCATGTCGGAAGGGGCCACCATGTCTGCGCCGGCCTTGGCCTGGCTGAGCGCTGTTTGCGCCAGTAGGGGCAGGGTTTCGTCGTTGAGGATGCGGCCTTCCGTGGTGAGAATGCCGCAATGGCCGTGGCTCATGTATTCACACAGGCAGACATCGGTGATGATCTGCAGCTCTGGCCAGCGGCGTTTTATGCGGCGCACGGCCTTCTGGACAATGCCATCTTCGGCCCAGGCGCCAGAAGCCTGTTCGTCCTTGTGTTCGGGAATGCCAAAGAGAATGCAGGAAACAAGTCCCCTATCCACGGCTGCGGCAATGTGTTCGGTAAGCGTATCCAGACCCAGTTGATACTGGCCTGGCATGGACGGTATTTCTTTGCGCAGGGAAGGATTGCCCGCCACCACGAAGTAGGGCATGATTAAATTTTCACGCATGAGCGGAGAAGTTTGGCGCACCATGCTGCGCAGTTGCGGGCTGGTTCGCAGCCTGCGGCCACGATGAAAGTCGTTCATGTCAAAGTCTCCCATTAGGGGTCAGGGCCAGAGTCCAGGCATCATTTGAGTCCAATTTCTTCGTCTGTGAGATAACAGGCCGGATCCTGAGCCCACACATCGCCGTAAAAAGCCTCTGCACGTGCGCGAAAATTGCCGCCGCAGATATTGAGGAAGCGGCATTGGGCACAGCGACCGCCCACATGCTGTTTTTTGTCCTTGAGCTTGTGCAGGAGTTCAATGGACGCATCCTCCCAAATTTGGGAAAAAGGTCGCTCCAGCACATTGCCAAAAACATGCTGACGCCAGAACTGATCGGCATGAACCTTGCCATCCCAGGAAATACAGCCTATGCCGCGACCGGAATTGTTGCCTTCGTTGTATTGCAGCAGGGCAAAGACTTCCTCGGCGCGGCGCGGATTTTCCCGTGCAAGCCGCATCCACACATAGGGACCGTCGGCGTGGTTGTCCACGGTAAGGATTTCCTTGGGGTGTCCGGCTTCAAAAAGCGCACGGGTTTCGTCCAAGATCAAATCCAAAACTTGTCGAGTTTCGCTGTGGTTCAGATCTTCCTCTATAAGCTCTGAACCCCGACCGGAATAGACGAGATGGTAAAAACAGGCTCTCGGCACAGAAAGATCTCGCAAGAGGCGGAATATGCCCGGTATTTCCGCCACATTTCGCTTATTGATGGTGAAGCGTAGACCAACCTTGAGATCCTCTTCTTGACAGTTGGCAATGCCTTCCAGAGCCTTTTTGAAGGCCCCAGACACACCGCGGAACCTGTCGTGTACGGCTTCCATGCCATCCAACGATATGCCCACATAGGAAAGACCAACTGCCTTGAGTTCGCGCGCCTTTTCCTTGCTGATGAGGGTGCCGTTGGTGGAAATGACGGCGCGCATACCCTTGGCCGTAGCATAACTGGCCAGCTCCGTGAGATCCTTGCGAACCAGGGGTTCTCCGCCGGAAAAGAGCAGAACAGGCGCTCCGTAGGCGGCCAGATCGTCAATCATGTCCTTGGCCTGCTGCGTCCCGATCTGATCCGCGCCTTCCACATCCACAGCATGGGCGTAGCAGTGTACGCAGCGAAGATTGCAGCGTTGGGTCATGTTCCAGACGATGACGGGCTTCTTGTCCCGGGAAAATTGCAGCAAATGGGAAGGCAGCTTGCCCGATTCGCGTCCGTAACGCAGGGCATCCGAGGGTTCCACCTGTCCACAGTAGAGCTTGGAAATGCCAATCATGCTTATCCTTCAGGCTTTCGTTTCGAGCGTAAGGGCACGTTTGCGCCTGTCATTGCCCCAAACATTTCTTGAGCAGGGCAAAGGCCGCACCAATGCCTTCAGGCTTCGTACCCCCGGCCTGGGCCAAATCAGGCCGACCGCCTCCAGAGCCGCCACAGGCTGCGGCGACATCCTTGATCAGGGCCGGTGCCGTAAACCTGGAGTGCAAATCCTTGGAAACATAGAGCAGTAAGCCGACCTTATTCCCTTCCGTCGTGGCCAGGCAGGCCACAGCCTGGTTGTCCAGACGCGAACGCACATCATCCATGACTTCGCGCAATGCCTTGATGGGCACACCATTCAGGCTGGCGGTCAGCACGTGCAGCCCATGCACATCCTCGGCTTGGGACGCCAGCTCTGCTCCGCTGGTCGACGTTTTTTCCGCCGCCTTGCGCAATTTTTTCACTTCTTCCTGCAAGGCGTTGACGCGTTCGGCCAGTTGGCCTGGCCTGGTCTTGAGCGCGTTTGCCAAGTCAAGCAATGTTGTGCGCTGCTCCACGGCTTGGGCATAGGCATTCCAGCCAGTGACGGCCTCAATGCGCCGTGTGCCCGCTGCCACACCGCTTTCTGCCACAATAAAAAAGTTTCCTGCCTGTCCCGTGCGGCATAAATGTGTGCCGCCGCACAATTCCACGGATTCGGGATTCTCTGCGTCTTCGCCGCCAATCGTGACCACGCGCACAATATTGCCATACTTTTCACCAAAAAGGGCCATGGCCCCGCTGGCTTTGGCCTCTTCTACGGGCATCTCTCTGGTGGTCACTGGCAGGTCAGCCAGGATGGCTGCATTCACTTCACGCTCCACGTGGGCCACTTCTTCCTGCGTCATGGCGCTGATGTGGCTGAAATCAAAACGCAGGCGTTGCGCATTGACGAGAGAGCCTGACTGATGCACATGCCCACCGAGGACGCGGCGCAGGGCCGCGTGCAGCAAATGCGTGCAGGTGTGGTTGCGCGCCGTGGCGCGCCGTGCAGCTTCGTCCACACAAAGGGTGGCCAAGGCTCCCTTGTGCAGTTCACCCCTGGTCACTTCCACGGCATGGATGAAGAGGTCGTTGGCCGACTTGAGCGTTGTCAGGACAGTGGCTTGTCCGCCTGGCGTGCTGATGGTACCCACATCGCCCGCCTGTCCTCCGCTTTCACCGTAAAATGGTGTGCGGGAAACCACCAACCAGCCTTTTTCACCTTCGCCTAAGTCATTGACCTCTGTCCTTTCGCTGTTCAGCAGAACCGTGATGCGGTCTTGGGCCTGCAGGTTATCATAGCCGACAAATGCGCAGTGGATGTTGGCGTCGGTCAGGATTTTGAAGGCTGCGTCCTCTGCGGATTGGCCGAGCAGACCGCCTTTTTTCTGAACGTCGCGTGCCCTGCGCCGCTGTTCGGCCATGTGTCGCTCAAAGCCCGCCGCATCCAGGCTAAAGCCGCGTTTTTCGGCCACATCGCTGACAATATCCAGGGGAAAGCCATAGGTATCGTGGAGCTTGAAGCAGAAATCGCCAGGGATGAGAAGCGTGCCTTCTTTTTTGAGGGCAGCGAGTTTTTCTTCCAGCAAATCCAGACCTTTTTGCAAGGTAAGGGTAAAGCGTTCCTCTTCCTCATGCACTGCCCGTTCTATGAAATCTGCGTGTTCTGTCAGCTCGGCATAGGCCGACCCCATGACCTCCGTGACCTTGCGTGCGACCTTGTGCAAAAAAGGCTCATGCACCCCCATGAGCGTAGCAAAACGCAGTGCGCGGCGCACAAGGCGGCGCAGCACATAGCCACGGCTTTCGTTGGATGGCAGGATGCCGTCGGCAATGAGAAATGCCGCAGCGCGCGCATGGTCAGCAATGACGCGCAAGGCCGTGTCCACGTCATTGGTGTCGGGCGCACTGAAGCTGTACGTCACATGGGCCAGGCCTGCGGCGTACTGGATGATTTCCTGAAAGAGATCGCAGTCAAAGTTGGAACGCTTGCCCTGAACCACTGCGGCCATGCGCTCCAGGCCCATGCCGGTGTCGATGTTGGGCCGTGCCAGCGCAACGCGCTTGCCGTCAGGCGCTTGGTCGAATTGTGTGAAGACCAAGTTCCATATTTCCAGAAAGCGATCGCAGTCGCACTGGCCAATGCCGCAATGGGATCCACAGGACATGTCCTCGCCCTGATCCACGTAGATTTCGGAGCAGGGACCACAGGGACCAGAGTCGCCCATGGTCCAGAAATTGTCTTTTTCGCCCATGCGCACAATGCGTTCCTGGGGTAACCCAGCCACATCCGCCCAGATGGCAGCGGCTTCGTCATCTTCGCGGAAGACCGTGACCCAGAGTTTCTCCCTGGGCAACTCCAGCTCCTGGGTGACAAATTCCCAGGCCCAGGTAATGGCCTCGCGTTTGAAATAGTCGCCAAAGGAAAAATTGCCCAGCATTTCGAAAAACGTATGATGCCGCGCCGTGCGGCCCACATTTTCCAGATCATTGTGCTTGCCCGAAACTCGCAGGCACTTCTGACAGCTGGTGGCGCGGCTGTACGCGCGCTTTTCCTCTCCGAGGAAACACTTTTTGAACTGCACCATACCTGCATTCGTGAAGAGCAGCGTGGGATCGTTGGCCGGGACAAGCGAACCAGAGGCCACGATGGCGTGTTCATGGCGGCGAAAGAATTCAAGATAACGTTGGCGAATTTCCCAGGCGGTGAGCATGTGCAGGCTCCCTTGTCGGCAAAGCGGTTCAGCGAGAGGGCTAAAGCAGGCTTCCGTTGTACGACAACTATCCTTCCAAATCCGGGTCAGTACCTTGATCCAGGTCTTCCGCAGAAGGCGTGAATTCCTGTGGATGCATGCCCAAATATTCCTTGACCTGGGCTTCTATCCTACTGCGTAGTTCAGCGTCTTCGTCCAACAGGGCGCGCACCCTTTCCCGTCCCTGTCCGAGCTTTTCGGTCTCAAAGGCGAACCAGGAACCGCTCTGTTCGATGATCTTGGACTCGACGCCCATATCAATGAGTTCTCCGGAGCGGGAAATGCCCTGGCCGTAAAGGATGTCGAAGGTGGCCGTGCGGAATGGTGGGGCCATCTTGTTCTTGACCACTTTGACACGGGTGCGCGAACCATAGGATTCCTCCTTGTCCTTGAGCGTCTGAATGCGCCGGATGTCCATGCGCACGGAGGAATAAAACTTGAGCGCGTTGCCGCCGGTGGTCGTTTCCGGGCTGCCATAGCCGGTGACGCCGATTTTCATGCGTATTTGGTTGATGAAAATGAGGGCAGTGTTCGATTTGTGAATCGTGCCCGTGAGGCGGCGCATGGCATGGGACATGAGGCGCGCATGACCACCCACCTGGGTTTCCCCCATGTCGCCTTCTAGCTCGGCCTGCGGGATGAGCGCGGCCACCGAGTCAATGACCACAAGGTCTACGGCGCCGGAGCGTACGAGCATGTCGGCAATATCCAGGGCCTGTTCGCCATAGTCTGGTTGTGAAATGAGGAGGTCGTCCGTATTGACGCCAAGCCTTTTGGCGTAGTTCACGTCCAGGGCGTGTTCAGCGTCCACAAAAGCGCACGTGCCGCCTTTTTTTTGACATTCGGCGATGATGTGCAAGGTCAGCGTCGTCTTGCCCGAGGATTCCGGACCGAAAATTTCTGTGACGCGGCCCTGCGGAACCCCCCCCACACCCAGGGCCAGGTCAAGGCCAAGGGAACCCGTGGGGATAACGGAAATGTTGACATGGGCTTCGTCGGAAAGTTTCATGACGGCGCCCTTGCCGTACTTACGTTCAATGGTGGCCAGCGCGGTATCCAAGGCGGAAGCGCGGGCTTCTTCAGGATTCTGCGGCGGTCTTTTTGCCATGCTCTCAGCTCCGGGTAAAATATCTTCAAGCGCTGCACTATAGCAAAGGCAGGCAAACAAGGCAATTGCCCTGTGCCGCATACCGTCAAAGGGCTTGCAAGAAAATTCCGTTCCACGTACAAATTTGCAATGAAGCAGACTCCAGAGATCATCTGTCTTTTTTCCGGTGGACTTGACAGCCTCCTTGCTGCCTTGCTGCTGCAGCGGCAAGGGCTTACTGTGCGCTGCGTACACTTTGTTTCCCCCTTTTTTGGCAATCCGCAAGGCGTGGAACATTGGTGTGCCGCCTATGGCCTGGACATCGTGTGCCATGACCTGGGTGAAACCTTTGCCGCCATGCTCTACCAGAGGCCCGAACACGGCTTTGGCAAGACGCTCAACCCTTGCGTGGATTGCAAGATACTCCAGCTGCGCACGGCCAGGGCCTACATGCAGGCCCTGGGTGCGCAGGCCCTGGCCACGGGGGAAGTGCTGGGGCAAAGGCCCATGTCCCAACGCCGCGATACCCTGAACCTCATCCAGCGCGAGGCCGCTGTGCGCGACATCCTCCTGCGGCCCTTAAGTGCGTTGCATCTCGAACCCACAGGAGTAGAACGGGACGGTCTTGTGGATCGCACACGCCTGCTGGGTATCCAAGGGCGAGGACGCAAAGAGCAGTTGGCCCTGGCTCGGGATTTGGGCTTGACGCACATTCCCACGCCAAGCGGTGGCTGCCGTCTCACCGAGCGGGAGAATGCCCGCCGCTATTGGGCCGTGTTGACCCATGTCCAGCAACCCGCTGCTGCAGATTTCGATCTGGCCAACCTGGGCCGACAGTGTTGGCACGAAACGGCGCAGGCTGCCTACTGGCTCTGCGTGGGGCGTCACAGCGCAGACAATGAAAAACTGGCGGCAGCCGCGCGTCCTGGCGATGCGCTGCTTATGCTGCGTGATGTGCCCGGTCCCTTGGCCCTGGCACGCCAGGGGTTCCACTGGCCCGAAGATGTCTTGCGTTTGGCTGCGGCGCATATGGCCTCCTACGCGCCCAAGGCCGTGGGCAGGGTGGTTGTTCGTTGCACCCAGGACGGGACTGTGTTTCTTGACCTGTCCGTGACGCCACAGCGCAGCGAGCAGACCTGGGGGGAACTCTCTTGGGAAAGCGTCAAGGCCCAGTTGCGCGCCGAAGCCAGGGAACGGCAGATGTCAAAATGATGTGTGTTCGACGCTCGTTTCTGCCAGACCTTTTTTGCACCTTCAGACCTTTTTTGCACCTTTCTTTCGTCGTTTGGCGCAAGGTATCTTTACAAAATATCTGCCAGATGCTATGTATGACTGAAAATTTCTTTTCTCTAAATATGACATGGATGAGACGGCAGGGTTTGAGCATCCACTGGGCCGGGCGTAGCCTGGCTTTTCCTAGAGCATCCCCAGCGCCAAATGCCGGAGGATTTTATGGAACACAATGACTTGGAGTATTTCCGTACTCTTCTCACCACGATGCTGGAGGAAGCCCATCAGAAGGGTGACAGCACGCTTGAAGAGATGACTGACAGCAATGAGATTTTCGCCGATCCAGCCGATCGGGCCACTGCTGAGTCCGACAGGGCATTCACCTTGCGCATCCGGGATAGAGAACGCCGTCTTATCCGTAAGATTCAGGCCGCTCTCACACGCATTGACGATGGCACCTATGGCATCTGCGAAGAATGCGGTGAGGATATCAGCGTACCACGGCTCAAGGCCAGGCCCGTGACGCGCCTGTGCATCAACTGCAAGGCCAAGCAGGAAGCTGATGAATCCCTGCGCGGCGATTAGCGCAGTGAGGTTGTACGCGCCAACTACCTAGGCCAGCCCCGAGGTTTTGCGTGCGAGTCAATTGCGCAGGTGCCATGCGTCGCTGATAAAGTCCGTCTCAAACATTGACATGGATGCCCATCTCTTTCGCCGTTTTTGCGACCTGTCCAGGCCATTGCTCACAGGCTGTCGGGTGGAAAAACTCCAGGAACCCGCGCCGAACGTCCTTGTCATCTCCGTTTATGGCGCGGGCGGCAAAAAACAGCTCTGCCTGCATTTTGGCCGCAAGAATCCCTTTTGCTTTCTGACTGCCCGCAGCATCAGCGCCGGACACGCCCCTTCTGCTGAGGTCATGCGCTTGCGCAAATACGCTGTGGGCCGCAGAATTGTCGCCTGCACTGTGCAGTGGTGTGCGCGTCGACTTTGGCTCATGCTGGGCGGCGTTCCAAGGGACAATGGGGTGGACTCCCGTGGGGAGGATGTCCTTTTGCCCTGGCTTTTGTTGGACTTACGCAATGGGGCAGAATTGCGCTTCTTGCCGCAGTGTGCGTGCCCGGAAGAAGAAAATCCGGTCTGGCCCGAACCGCAAGAGCTTGCCGCAGCCCTGGAACACTGGCGGCAATGGCCCGTACTCACTCCGGCCCTGCGTCGTTGTTGTGCGCATTTGCCAAAGGAAGAGCAGTGGGCCTTGCTGGAAGATTTGCGCGTTGGCGGCGGCGATGTCTTTTGCTACGGCCCGACCCGCAATGGCCAATTGGAGTCCGTGCGCCTTGTCTCGGCCTGGCCCCTGCCCTTGCCCTTGTGGGCAGGCCTGCGTGAGCAGGGCGACACAACGGACATGGCGGAAATGTGCGCAGCGGACGTCCTGGCTACGATCGAGCGCGGCGGGCAGGACATGGTGCTGACGCGCATGGCCCAAGATGCGGCGCGGGCAGCGGCTACGCCATTTGTGCGCCGCCGCCGCAAGCTCCTCAGCCTGCTGGACAAGTTGCGTGAAGAAGAGCAAAGACTTAGAATCATGACTCAAGGCCAGGCCGACGCCATTGCCCTGCAGGAGAATTTGTGGCGCTGGCCGCCGGATCTGCGCGCTGCTTCTGTGCATGTGGAGCAGGGAGAACACGGCTCGGCGCGGGACATTGCTCTGGACAAGTGCCATACCGTTCGCGAGGCAATGGCGGTTCTGTTCCACAGGGCACGCCGCGGACGGCGCGGCCTAGAACATGTTGCCCAACGCCGTGCCGTCCTGGAAGGGGAGCTGGCCGAAATTGACCAGCGCTTGCAGGTTGGGGGCGCTTTCCTGCCAGGGGCTGGTTCCGCAGCCGCAGCAGGGCCGTTGCCCGCTGCGGGCGCGGGATGTCCCAAAAATGTGCAGATATTTGTCAGTTCCGACGGCTTTGTCCTGCTGCGCGGTCGCGATGCCAAGGGCAACCTGGCGGCGCGCAGGCTGGCCGCAGGGCATGACATCTGGCTGCATGCCGAGAACGGGCCAGGCGCGCATGTCATCATCCGCCGCGCCCACGGCGGCCAGAACGTGCCCGAGCGCACCTTGGACGAAGCCGGCAGCCTGGCTGCCCTCAAAAGCTGGCAGAAGGACGCCCTGCGAGCGCGCATTCAATATGCGGAAGTGCGCCACGTCAAACCCATGCGCAACGCGCCTGCCGGGACTGTGCGTATTGACAAGGCACTTCCTTCGCGTGAAGTCCCGGTGGATGCTTCTCTGGAGGAGCGACTTCTGCCACGGTAGGTGCTGTTCACCAAGATGTCGTCAGTCGAAAGCAAGAAAGCTCCTCCAAAAAGAACCCACCTGGGGCAGGTGGGTTCTTTTTTGCTCTCAGGATATGCCTTCTTGAAGACTGTCCAGCAGGCATCACGCCTTCTTGAAGCCTTCTAGGTGGTTGCCAGGCCTGCCTTCTTGAAGACTTCTGTGCGGGCGTTGTTGGTCTGCGCTGCCGTGGGTGCAGCCTTGCCCACATAGGTGTTGAAGGCCGTCATGCCACTGGCGTACACGATATTATGCGTGGCATTGCTCCATCCCTGCACGGTGATCTTCTGGGCAGTACCCTTGCGGGTGATGGTCATGGTGTTCCCGCTGAGGCGTTTCACAATATTGTTGGCGTTGAGTCCCTTGAACAACAGGGTCATGGTGCCGTTGGTCTTGGCTATGACGTCCTGACCCCAAGCCGTGGTGTCGTAGACAGCCACATCCCGACCGGCAGAACCCTTGATAGTGTCGTTGCCCTTGCCGCCGTAAAAAACATCCCAAGAAGTCGTGCCCGTGAGGACGTCATTCCGGGCCGTGCCCTTGTACACGCCGCCCGCGTTGAGTACTTGCAAACAGACATTGTTGACATTGGTTTGATTGATAACCCTGTACAGGGTCGTACCCTTGATGAGTGCTTGCCCACCGAGCTTGGCCACTCCCTGGCGCGTACCTTCCTTCTTGATGACATAGGTCGTATTCTTGGCCTGGACGATATTCTGAGACAGCTTGTACAAGCCTGTGGCCTGGTTGTTGCGAAGGTTGACAAAGAAAGAGCCGATTTTCTGCGTGTTTTTTGCGGACAGGGTGAGCATGTAGGACGGGGCTGCGGCCACCACATTGTAAATATTATACGTGATGCATGTACTTTTGTTTAAAACTAGGGAGCCGAGTGTGTTGCCTACGCCCTGGATAGAGATGTTAGAATTGCTGGCATTGACGTGGAAGCCCTTCATGTTCGTGTTGGTACGCACGATTAGGGTTCCCCGTAGTTGTACGCGGGAGGACGTTGAACCGCCCGTGATCGTCGCATTGGTAAAGGTATTTGTGGCATAGAGGAAATTGCCAGCGACCACGGTACATGCGCCGTCGGCCTGCACCGTGAGGCCGGACGTCACAGCGCCCTTATACGCATAGAATTTCCCACCGCTGAAAATGGTTGTGGCTCTGGTCACGCCGCCGCTGGACACATACTGGATGCCGCCGCTAGAAATGGTCGTGGTGCTGGCAACGCCGCCGTTGAAGACCTGTTGCTTACCCCAGATGGTCGTGGCCCTGGTCACGCCGTAGACGTACTGCACACCACCGCTAGAAATGGTCGTGCCACTGGCCACGCCGCCCTTGGACACATACTGGATGCCGCCGGTGGAAATGGTCGTGGCATTGGCAACGCCGCCCTTGAAGACCTTTTGCGTGCCCCAGATGGTCGTGGCCTTGGTCACGCCATAGACGTACTGCACACCGCCGCTGGAAATGGTCGTGTCCGCAACCGAGCCTCCACTGTAGACATATTGCTTGCCACCAGTGCGGAGGATCGTGGCGCTGGCCACGCCGCCCTTGGAGACGTACAGTACACCGCCGCTGGAAATGGTTGTGCTGCAGGCCACGCCGTCCTTGGCAACGTGTTGGATGCCGCCGCTTGAAATGGTGGTTATCAGCGCTTGACCGCCGCTGGAGACGTAGAGCTTGCCCCCCGTGCGGATGGTGGTGTTGCGAACCGTGTTGCCAGAAGTGACGTACCGCGTTGAATTGGTGAGTACCAAGGACTCGATGGGTTCGTCCGGAGTTTCCGGCTGGCTGGCATCCTGGCCCAGCTCCTTGAGGGAGTCCTTACGAGCCAGGGAGCAAAAGCTGCCGAGCCAGTAGTAGGTGGTACTGGAGTGATAGCCCTGCAAACTGTAGGTAGAGCTGGACGCATTCCACTGGAGCTTCACATAACGGAGAATGTCCTGCGCGCTGGCCTGATTTTTGGAATCGTCGGAGTCCGTAATGTACAAGCCGGTCAGCCAGGCTGGATTGTCCCGCGTCAGGGCCGCGTCAAAAGACAGGCCCCAGCAGGTGATGGCATGCCCATTGCTGCCCTGGAAATCCGTGAAGATGCCCAGACCTGCGGCATCGCCGCTGAACAGGGCCGCAGCCAAGTCGTCCACATAGGTGAAGGCGGACTCCTGAGGCACATATATGTCGCCCGAGTTCAGCGCTCGGGGCTGGGTTCCGGCGTAATTGCCGCCGGTGGCCTTGGGCTGGGACATATAGGTCTGGGCGTCGTATATGCCATTGGTGAACCAGGTGAGGCCCCAGGACGTGTTACCGCCCTTGTCGGTGAAGTTGTTGCGGAAAATGTCGAATACCGCATCTTCCTGTTCCTGGCCGTTGGCCGGGACAAGGGCGCCGTAGCCAGCCCAGGTGAGCATGTTGGAGGCCGTACCGGCCCAACACAGCAGGGAGTCGGCTGCGGGCTTGGAGCCGTATTGATGCTTTTCGGCGTCAATGACGGCTGCGTTGACATACCTGCCGTCAGAGGAGAAACTGGCGGCATTCAGACCGCTCAGGCTGTTAACATAGCCGTACTGGCTGCCGTTGAGGGCAAAGAAGGAGGATTTTGGATCCTCTGCATACACGTGTAGAGCGTCCGTGTAGGTACTCCCCCCGGAGGCTGCCGTGATGCTGATGGTGGCGGCGCAAGTGGCGGCCCCCTGGCTGACGTTCAACGTAATGTTTTTCAGGGCCGAGGTGATCTGGGCATTGGTGCCGGTGAGGGTGACGGTTTTGTTGCCATTGGAAAGACTCGCATTGACCGTGGAGGAAAGGCTGAAAACGCCGCTGTCCAGGGACAGGGTGAGCTTGTTCACGTCCTTAACGCAAATATTGCGGCTGCACACGTCGGAAAGAACGCTGTTCAGTCCCACGCTTGTGCCGCTAAGAATGTTGCGGGAGACATAGACGTCGCTCACCGCAAGGGCCTCCGGCGCTTTGTAGACATTGTCAACGGAAACCGCATTGCCGTTTGTATCTTTGAGTACCCTGGAAGAGGCAAAAGGTTCGTAACGGACGTAGATGCCCGTGTTGGTGGCCTGCAGTCGCTTGGCATAATCCGTCTCCAGGGTCAAATAGAGGGCATTGCCACTGGCCGTGACATTGTAAATGTTCGATTTGCTGAGTATGTAGGTGTCGCTATTGTCCTTAATGCCCAGGGAAAAGGCGTTGACCGATGGCAAGGTACTTGCATTCAAATCTGCGTCAAAATTGAGGCAGAGGGTCTTGGCGTCAATCCAATTGATGCTGCTGAGGGTGGCCATGCTCTACCTCCTTACAGGGGAAGTGTATACTCGGTGGCTGCCCGGCAAGTTTTGCCGACCTGCGCGCCTGCGACAGCGCGCTCTGGGCTAGGCTTGGGCAAGCATTATCGGCAAAAAAATGGAAAAATATATCCTTGGGAAAGTTATCCCTATGCTATAAAATAGTATTTTTCAATTAGCCCAGGCACTGGAACGCTGTCAAGAGAAAATCCGCCAGTAGGGCGGACTAACACTGTATGGTGTCTCAGCGCACCAGGGGCGTGCTGCGGGGGGAAGCGAGTGGTTCACAAGCTGTTACAACTTCTTTGCTGGATAGCAGGATTATGGTTTTTTTTCGCTGTCGTCACGCCTTGGCTCTATGCGCGTTCACCGGCATGGCAACGCTACTATCAGGTGCAGGACGACAATGATCTGCACAGTGGCGCGCTCTATTATTCCGATGTTCCAGTGACGCTTGATTCCGAACTGAAGATGCGCGAGTCCGTTCGAGAGGGCATGCAGGCGTGGCGGCAGCGCCATTCTCCCTAACGCGTATGCAGCCAATTACCAAGCTGCTCCACGGCGTCCACTGCCCCGGGACCAGGACGGGCAAAGCGCGCTTCCTCCACAAGCAGCACACGACCTGTACGCACGGCTGGCAAATTCCGATAGTGGGGGCGTTCGACCAAAGGTACAGGCGTTGGATTCATGGGACCCTTCTGCAGGACGTATGCCTCTGGAGCTGCAACCACAAGAGCCTCTTCGCTGAAACGCACCAGCTTTTTCTTTTCCTGTACCACATTGATGCCGCCGGCCAGGGCTATGATTTCGCCGCTGATGCCGCCAGTGCCCGCAGCCAGAAGGTTGGGATAGCGGACTTCATAAAAGACCCGCACGGGTGGATACCCGGCGTAGCGTGCGCGTAGCTGATGCAGTCGGTCACGCCAGCCCTGTGTCAGGGCCTTCGCCTGGGCAGTGTGCCCAGTCAGACGCCCGAGCAGCTCTGTCACGGCAAACATCTGTTCGAAAGAATTCAGTTCAAGGCTGAGAACTCGAAAGCCTAAACTGCGCAAGTGTTCGGTTTGCAAGCGGGCTTCATCGCGGCCTGCAAGCTGCAGCACGAGATCCGGGCGCTGCGCGGCAATGAGTTCGGCATTGGGCCGCATGTGTGTGCCAATGGCCGGCAGAGACGCCAGGGCCGGCACAGCGCCATCGGCTGCCGTGCGCGCCACCAGGGTATCCCCGGCGCCCAGGGCGAGCAGCAGTTCGTTGAATGCAGCGTACAGGGCAATGATGCGCCGGGCCGGACGTTCGAAACGGACGGTCTGCCCAGCGGCATCAGTCACTTCCACCACAGCAGTCTCAGCGCCGCAGGCCGATGGAATCGCTGTCATCAGGCCCAGAAGGCCAAGAAGAAACCCCAAGAGGAGAGGGCGTCCGGCACGGCAGGGCCTGGGGCAGTCCCAAGTGTGGATGCGGCAGAACCACCACGGACAGGGAATAGAGAGCATGAAGATGTTCCTCCGTAAACACGTCAGCCACAGGGCCATCAAAGAGGATGCGGCCAGCGCGCAGGCCCAGGAGCCGCGTGGCATAGAGCGCAGCGAGATTGCAGTCGTGCATAACCACAATGAGTCCAGCGCCGGCCGCCCGTCGGCGCTCCAGCACAGTAAACGCGTCAACCGTGCGCGCCATGTCCAGACCTGAGGCCAGTTCATCCAGTAAAAGCAGGGGACATTCCTGCGCCAGAACCCGGGCCAGGAGTACGCGCTGCAGTTCGCCGCCCGAAAGTTCCGCAAGAGGCCGCTTCGCTAGGGTCGTGGCCCCACTTTCCTCCAAAGCTCTGTCAACAGCGACATGATCCGTCCGACCGTAGACCCCGAGCCAGGACAGCCGGGCGAAACGCCCCAGGAGTACATATTGCCGTGCCGTCACTCGTTGCGGATAGCGTGCGCGTTGTGGCGCCACAGCCAGACAGCGTGCGCGCTCGCGAACGGACATGCTGGCGATGGGACGCCCCAAAAGCTCCACACTACCGGCCTGGGCTGGTACGACGCCCGACACAGCGCGCAACAGCGTTGTCTTTCCGCTGCCATTGGGTCCAAGAATGACCAAGCATTCTCCGGCGTGCAGGGTGAGGCTCAGCCCGTTGAGTACGCTGCGCCTACCATAGCCCACGCTCAGGCCCGTCACACGGAGCAAAGGGTTCTGTGCCAAGGTCGATCTCGATCCTAAGCTCGAAAGCAAAAACGGCATCACACCCCTCTCTTCCGTCGCACCAGGAGCGCGAAGAAAGGACCGCCAAGCAAGGCCATGACCACGCCCACGGGTAGTTCCTGTCCCCCGGACAGGACGCAACGCGCCAACACATCGGCCCAGATCAGCAGAACGCCGCCGCCAAAGAAGGCGCCAGTCAAGAGCGATCCATGCCCAAAGCCCAGGAGCAAACGCAAGGTATGCGGAACAACCAGCCCCACAAAACCGATGACGCCGGCTACGGCCACGCAGCCAGCAGTCATGCAGCTGGCGCCAGCCAGAAGCAGCACACGGGCACGGCCCACGTTCAGGCCCAGCTGCAGGGCCTCTTCGTCGCCTAGCGCCAGCACGTCCAGCCTGCGCCAGCCCAGCCCCACGATGAGTGCCCCGGGCAGGAAGGTCAGCAGGAGCAGGGGGAGGCTGTCCCAGCCCCGGCCCTGAAATGATCCCATGATCCAGAACACGATACTGGTCACGGATTCTTCGTTCAAGGCCTTGATGAGCGCGACCAAGGCTCCCAGGAAGGCCGCCACGGCAATGCCCGCCAGGATGACGCTCTCCCTGGAAAAGGCCCCGTCGTCGCTGCCAAGCCAGAGGGACAGGGTCAGAGCTGCTAAGGCTCCGGCACACGCCGCCGGAGCAATCAAGCCGCCCAGGCCAAGGCCCAGCAGGGCGGCAAGGCTGCCCAGGGCGGTTGACGAACCTGCAAAGGCGATGGTCAGGCTTGCCCCGCAGGCCGCTCCGGCGGAAATGCCCAGGGTAAAGGGATCGGCGAGGGCATTGCGCAGCACGCCCTGCAGGGCCACACCGGCCACGGCCAGCGCGCCGCCGCAGAGGGCGGCAAGACAGGCTCGGGCCAGACGTATGTGCCCCACCACGAGCATGACGGTGGCGTCGTCGGGTTCGGCGAGCAGGCCCACCAGGGCCGCGAGGGCCTGCCAGACATGTTCTGAAGGCATGGGCGCAGAACCTTGTAGGCAGGATAGCGGCACAGAAACCAGCCAGAGCAGTACGAGTCCAGCAAGCACGCTGTTGCGGGGCAGGACAGTGCGCGCCACAGGCTTACCCTTGCGCCGCAGAAATCCAGATCAGACTGGCTTGACGGCCACAGGTTTTTTCCCTCCTGTAGGAGAAGAACAGCGCACTGTTTTCCGCCGTACACCAGTCCAAGCCGAAAATATTGCGCGCCAAAAGACCGGCGCGTATGAGCTGCGCACGTGTCAGCGCCCAGAGATCCATGGTTTGGGACTGTGGATCAAACCAGGGCAGCCAATCCTGCCCCCATTCTCGCGCAAAGTTGACAAATTCCGCATGTTGCGGACCAAGGCTTGGCCCACGCACGGCCAGTACTTCAGCGGGAGCAAGGTTGTAACGTTGGCAAAAGCGCTCCACAGCCGTGATCGGGAAATCGCAACGGTTGCCACGCCATCCGGCATGTATGGCGGCCACATGTCCGCCCTCCCTGTGTGCGAGCAGAATGGGCTGGCAGTCAGCCGTTTTGATCAGCAGCCCCAAACCCGCAGCCGCCGTTGCCATGCCGTCGCCCTCGACCCTGGCCTGTTCCTCGGGCGCTACCGTCTCGGGTTCAAAAATCAATACGTCGCCATGCACCTGGCGCAATTCGGCCCAGGCCTGGAGGCCCAGGGGCTGTAGCGCTGCCAGCAGGCTTGCACGGTTGGCTGCCACGATGTGCGCGGCAGTCCCCACGTCGTAGGAGATATTGCCGCCAGCAGAGGCTACGCTGTCCGCACCCTGTGTGCGCGTTTGAAAGGCGCAGCGTACTTGAGGCACGCCAGGAAAGGAAAAGGCAAGATAGTTCACGGACACAGTTCTCGCTCCTCGGTGCAGATGCGCTGGACGGGTCTGTCCCACGGGGCTTGGGGCAGACAGTCTACGAGCTGAAAATCGAAGCACAGCCCTATGAGGACGCAGGTTCTTTCTTCGGCCAGAAAACGGTCATAATAGCCGCCCCCCTGCCCCAGGCGTCCACCGCGGTGGTCAAAGGCCAGACCTGGCAGAAGCATGCATTCCGGCGCAAAGAGCGTATCCCTCGGCCCGTAGCCGGGCAGAGACGCTTCCGGTTCCAGCAGGCCAAAGGAACCTGGACGCAGGTATTCCCACCCAGGACAGCGTGCGAAAACCATTTCGCCAGATCGATCAGGACAGACACGCGGCAACCAGACCTCTCGGCCAGAAGCCCAGGCATCATTAAGAAGAATACGGGTGGCTATTTCGCCGCGCACACTCACATACAGAGCCACACTGCGCGCCTGCTTCCAGACATCCTGGGCCAAAACACGCTTTTGGGCCGCCAGACTGCGTTCAGCAGCATCTTTCAGGGGGAGGGTAGCGCGAAGGCGGCGCATGTGGGCACGTATACGACCTCGGGCCTCCAGCAAGTCTGCAGGTAGGATGTTGTCCACGGGCATTTCAGTACTCAAGGGGACTTTCCTTGTCAGCTAATGTGTGCCAAGATGCAGAGACATTATAACAAAGGAAGCCCTGTCATGCAAAGTACACAATCGCAGGATTTTCTCTGGATTGCCGTCGGTGACATTCATGACGAAGCGGAACGTTTCGCTGCCATTCCCGAACTGCCCTTGGCACAGGGTATTATCGTCACCGGCGATCTCACCGTCACGGGCAGTGTGCCCCAGGCTGCCAAGGTCATGGACGTACTCTGTGCCAGCAATGTGCCCGTGTTGGCCCAAATTGGCAATATGGACAGGCCTGAGGTAGACACCTGGCTGAGTCAAAAAGGCTGTAACCTGCATCGGGTGACGCGCGAGCTTACGCCGGACATTGCCCTTTTCGGCGTTGGCGGCTCCACCTTTACCCCCTTCGGTACGCCCAGTGAATTTCCCGAATCGGATATGGCGGCTTGGCTGGAAGCCTCCTGGCGTAAGGCCCGCACCTATCCGCACCAGGTACTCGTTGCCCACACCCCGCCCAAGGATACGGCCTGTGATGTCATCCCCGGCAACGTGCATGTGGGTTCCACAGCTGTGCGTGAATTTTTGGTCGAAGCCCAACCAGACATCTGCCTCTGCGGACACATCCACGAAGCCCGCGCCGTTGACCGTCTAGGCCGCACACTGGTACTCAATCCAGGCATGTTGGCGCAGGGCGGCTACATCCTGCTGCGCTACAGCCAGGGGCAGTTGACTGCTGAACTCAAGGTACTTGGGGATTGACGTGCTTGTTGGAAGCATATGTAGGCTTGAACCCGCTGCGGCCCGAAAGGGCCGCTACCAGGAGAAAAAATTTTCCCCAATGACACGTTGAGGAGGCTGTTGTGAACGCTCATTACGGTTCGTCGCGACGCCCTTGCATATTTTCCAAAAAACCGTACTTTCGCAAGGAGCGATGAGGCAAGCCCATCGCCTGCGCGCTTTCCAGCGCTGCGCGGCGCAGCTTCCTTTGGCTGCTGCGCGGCTTGCCCGCAAAAATTTTTCGCGTCGGCAATCGCCGCGCACAAGGATATTTCATGAGTGCAGACCTTGACTCCCCTGCGTCTGTCCGGCCAGCCGAAGCCATAGCGCAGGACATGCTTACGGCTGCGCAGCCACACAAGGCTCCCGATACTCCTCTGGTTTCCCCTGCGCAGGCCGAAGGCAGAAGCCATCGTTCGGCATCAGCCGGGGCAGCGACAGGGGTCAGCCCCAGGCGTAGTTCGCGTTCTGCCAAAAACGCCAGACAGGCAGTATCCAGGGGCGACGGCGAAGCCGTTCCTCGGGCCAAACCGCGTGGCAAACGCCGGGCAGCGCCAGCCGCGACGGTTCAGGCAGTAGCTTCGGCGCAGGACGAGGACGGCGCGCAAATCTCTTTTTCAGTTGCCAGCGCGACAGGCCTAGAGGCGTCAGAGAGCTTGCCGCCGAGCAGCAGCGACAGCTCACAGGAGCAGTCCCCTTCTCTACCGGAGAGCATGTCCACGGCAGAGTCGATTCCTGGCAACGGTCAGGACGAATCAGGCGAACCTCTCCGGCGCAAAAGTCGGCGCGGGCGTCGTGGCGGTCGGGGGCGCAAACGCAAAACACAGGCCACATGCGCGACGCCTACAACGCAGATTGCCCCTGAGGAAGAAGACGCCGAAGAAGCCCAGACAGAACCAGAAGAGCAGGACAGCGACAGGACTGGCCTGCGCAGCAAGAAGCCCGAAAGCGCCAGGGCCAAAAGGCGCATGTTTATCAGCGTTCTTCCGGGGGAAGAAGTGGAGGTCGCCCTGACCGAGGACGGTCACGTTCTGGAATATTACCTGGACATGCTCCACCAGTGCAAGCTCAAGGGCAATATCTACAAAGGCGTCATCCACAATATTGACACCAATCTTCAGGCCGCCTTTGTCAGCTATGGCACGGGCAAAAACGGTTTTTTGCAGATTGACGAGGTACATCCCGAGTACTGGCTGGTACACCATGAGCCTTCCAAGGGCAAAAGATTTCCGCCCATCCAGAAAGCCCTCAAGCCCGGACAGGAGATCCTGGTGCAGGTCGTCAAGGAACCCATGGGCAACAAGGGAGCTTTTCTGACAACCTGGCTCTCCTTGGCTGGACGCTTTCTGGTACTCACGCCCGGACAGGAGCAGATTGGCGTGTCGCGCAAGGTGGAAGATGAGGCGGAACGAACGCGCCTACGCGAAATGATGAACGGCATTGACCCTGGCCAGGGATTGGGCGTTATCGTGCGCACCGTGAGCGCTGGAACCACAAAGACGACGCTGAAAAATGATCTTCAGTACCTCAAGCGCGTCTGGCGGGACATACGCAAAAAAGGGACGGAAATCACTGCTCCCGGCCTCATTTACCAGGAACCAAGCCTTTCAGAACGTGCTGTGCGCGACTATCTCACCGAAGACGTCACAGAAATATGGGTAGATAACGAGGACACGGCCCAGAGCATCCGCGAAACAGTGGCCTTGCTTTTCCCGCGTAAAAAGGATCTCGTGCGCATGCATGTCGATGGTCGCACATCCATGTGGGAACGTTTCAACCTACGTCGTCAGCTTGAACAAATCTATGCCCGGGAAGTACTGCTGCCCTCTGGGGGGCGGCTGGTTTTTGACCAGACCGAAGCGCTTATGGCCATTGACATCAACTCCGGCAAGATATCAGGTAAGGCTAACTTCGAGGCCATGGCCCACAAGACCAATATGGAGGCCGCTGAAGCCATTGCCCGTCACCTCAGACTGCGCGATATTGGCGGTCAGGTCGTCATCGACTTCATCGAAATGCGCGACAAGTCGCATGTGGAGGAAGTGGAAAAAACCTTGCGCAACGCCATGAAAAACGATCGAGCGCGTCATGACGTGGGCCACATGAGTTCTTTTGGTCTGCTGGAGCTTGTGCGTCAGCGCACCGGTTCCTCGGCCCTGGCCAATTCCCTGGAACCCTGTCCAGCCTGCCGTGGCACGGGCGTGCGCCGCAATATCGAATGGCAGGCACTGCAGGCCCTGCGCGACGTGCGGCGGCTTATGAGTGTGGAAACCAGGGAGACATGCGTCTACTCCACCGAGTCCGAGCTGGCCCTGTACCTGCTGAACCACAAGCGCGACAGCCTGCGCGAAATTGAAAGGAATTATGGCAAATGCCTGGAAATAGTAGTTCGGCCCTAGCCGTGGACTGTACTGAGCTGCCCTCTGACCCGCAACTGCGCTCTGTCGGCGGCAGCAGCCTGCTGCTGCACGTCTGCTGCGGGCCGTGCGCTGTGATGCCCATCACGCGTCTGTTGGAGGAAGGTTATACGGTGACAGCCTGGTATATGAATCCCAACATCCACCCGCTTGCGGAATATCTGCGCCGTCGTGAGGCCGCCGGACAGTGTGCCCAAGCCCTGGGCATCCCCATCCTCTACGCCGATGCCACCTGGAATGTCACGACCTGGTTGCGGGCCGTGGCAGGCCGCGATACTCCGCCAGACCGCTGCAACTACTGCTGCACGTCACGCCTGGAAGCAGCCTTTGCCTTTGCCACAGGGCATGGCTTTGCGTTCTTTAGCAGTAGCTTGCTTTACTCCAAATATCAGCCCCATGACGTCATCCGGGCTGCAGGAGAAGCCCTCTCCCGCCGTCATGTCGGCGCCAGCTTTGTCTATCGCGATTTCCGCCGTGACTGGCAAGAAGGCATAGACCGTTCCAAGGACATGGGCCTGTACCGACAGCCGTACTGCGGCTGTATTTACAGCGAAGCCGAACGCTATGCCAAAAAACTTGCACGCTGCATGACCGAGAATACGCCGTGACAAGCGCGAAAATTATGTGATTTTTGCTTGACGTGAGTCTGAATTTCTTATAATCTTTACCTGTTTCTTTCCCCGGTAGCTCAATCGGCGGAGCGGGTGACTGTTAATCACAAGGTTGGCGGTTCAAGTCCGTCCCGGGGAGCCATAGAAATCTAGTCCTTAGAGAAAATCTCGCACAGCCTACTCTCTTGCAGCTCTCAATCCTACTTATCTATCCATACCGTCGTAAAAGAACTTTAGGTCTTTGACGTTTCAAGTTGAAGTGAAGTGTACCCCATGTCAAAGACAGATTTGAAGTTTAGGGCTTGTATCATCCTCTTTTTGTGCCATTGTCAGCCTGCTTTACCGATAGGGAGGATAGGGCAACGCTGAGGAGCGACCTGAGCGCATTATCGGGTTTTCAGGAGGCAGTGTGCTTGGCATGCTGCCTTTTTGCACTGCCTCCTGGAAACAAATGCTCTAGAGCTTGGAGTTCGAGGCGGAGTCCCGCTTTTTTGGCTCCTCGACGTAGCAAATGGATATGAATGTCCATTTGAAAGTATACCACTTGTGATCATTACAAAGTGATCCACCTGAAACGGTTGAAAATATTTTCGCTCATTAGAAAATGAGCCACCTCATTGCCTGATGTGATCCTTTTTATTCGACAGCACCCCACGTGTTAATCGGCATGAAACAATGACCATCCATCGGCATGTAAAAGTGACCACCTCTGATCCGTGTTGAATATCTCCGGGATGGCATATTTCGTCAAGGCTTCCTCAAGCGCTTCGATACAGCAATCCATGTCCATTGTGGCAGATAGCCGCCAAGATAGCACCTTACGACTGTACCAGTCCATGATGGCTACAAAATACAAAAAGGCTCTACGCATCGGAATATACATGATATCAGTACACCAAACCTGATTGGGTGCGTCAATTTTTTTCTCGCGAAGCAGGTATGGGTACTTCTTCGTTTCGGGATGTGCCACTGTCGTCTTGGGGTGCTGATATGTTGTCATCAGATGCATAAGACGCATCAATCGCTTGACACGTTTCCTGCCAACTGGATAACCGTTCAGGCAAAGGTAGTTGCACATCTGCCGAACCCCCATAAAAGGCCAATCAGTAAACACTCGGTCTATGATCTGCATCAGGGCAAGATTCGTCGACGATTCCCCACGTGGCTCGTAATACACACCTGAACGGGAAATCTGGAGTAGCTTGCACTGACGGACAATGCTGTGCTTACCATGGCCACGCTGAACCATGGTCTGCCTTCAGGAAGTGCTCACCTCTTTCCCCAGGCGTCTGCTAAAAAATCGCGCTCTATGATTAGCTGCCCTATCTTGGTATGCAATTTTTCAATATTCTTTTCCTTTCGTCGTTCCTCGGTAATGTTTTCTCCAGAGAATACTCCCGCAGCACCATCTTTTAGCTGCCTGGTTCATTTATTGAATAGTGTCTGATGAACACCGTATTCACTGCTGACTTCCGCAATCCTCT
This sequence comes from Desulfovibrio sp., assembly GCA_017454855.1. Classification (GTDB taxonomy): domain Bacteria; phylum Desulfobacterota; class Desulfovibrionia; order Desulfovibrionales; family Desulfovibrionaceae; genus Desulfovibrio. Next base: position 749 of record JAFTCE010000084.1, on the reverse strand, counting down.
TGTTGCCGCTCGGGGCGGCCAACGCGACCTTGGCCTTGAAGGGCGGTGCATGAGTTCTACGCTTTTGCATTTTACGCTCCTCCTTGCGACATGTTCAAGCTATCATACATGTCCAACTTTTGGGGAGTGCCTCAAAATTTTTGGCTCACATACTCCTGGCCAGACAGCCCCAACTCATGGTAAATAAAATTTGTGGACATGGTGATTCCGTCCTTTCGAGAGTTGTACGTTGCCTCGATTGGAACCCATGTTCACTTTTTTGTCACCCCCAAAGTACGCAAGTTCCGGATGAACCAAATTTCTGGAAATTCTTTTGATTAGCATCTTGACTTTTAGCCAAATAAGAAATAATAATAAATTCGTAACGACGCGGGGTGGAGCAGTTCGGTAGCTCGTCGGGCTCATAACCCGAAGGCCGCAGGTTCAAATCCTGCCCCCGCAACCAAGAAAATCAAGGGTTTACGGAAAATTCCCGTAAACCCTTTTTGATTTTGTCCCTATCCTGTCCCTAGTTTTGAAATGAAGCCCCTAGCTGTGTCCCTAGGGGAATGGGCAATACCCTATGAATGGTTTGCTGCCAGATGATGACGTTGTCTGCCCTCATGCTCATGCCGAAAAAAACACATGGCCCATGTCTAGACCCGGCCTGTGAGTCAAGGCTTTTTTGCTTCGAAATCGGATGCAGCGCATGTCTCCGGCATCGTGATGGGTTTTTCCCCCGTGCCCATGATGAAATCCGCGCTATGTTT
>JAFTCE010000083.1 GCA_017454855.1 Desulfovibrio sp. | reverse complement strand
GGCAAGCAAGCTCCATTCCTCACGTCGCTTCTTGGGATTGTTTGCAAAGAACGTTTTGTAGGCATCTGCAACCGCTTTCACAGCATTACACACCATCTGACTGCCCAATGCGGGATGCACCCCACGCACAGCATAGTAGGCGAGGTGGTGCAGCGCAACACGATTGGCGCATTTATTGACGGCTGCAAGCGGAACTATCTGATTGCACGCCGCGTTAAATTCCTTTTGCAGGTCTTCAAGTGCGGCGTTCTGTTCCATTGTTGTGAGGAGCTTAATTGAGATGGTACGCTTCATATGGGAAAAAATAGTGTGTAACAACTTGGCAGTCAAGGAAAAACCTTGGAGGCGGCGCTTCCTCCTTGGCATGAATGCCGAGGTTTCCGCGCCGAATATTTGATGAATGCCAGGTACACCTCGTCACGGAAGAGGACGAATTCCACGCGGAACAGCAAAGGGCGAACTTCCTCAAAATTCAGGAAGCCGCCAGCGCGCAGAGCATCGCCTTCACCTGGCAGTTTGACGCCACGGGAAGTTTGCATGCCAGGCATATCGTGACGGACACAGGCTGGAAAGTCCTGCTCGACCAGGAACTGGACATCTTTCAACGCTACGAAATGAACGACGCCCTGAACTTTACCAACAGATTGCAGCAATGCCGGGCCTGCAGGGCATGCGAGATCAACTATATCAGGACATGAGGGAACGGTTGCCTTAAGGGCCATTTTCGCTTGGAGGTAACACCGCGCTGCTTGCAATGCACCGATCTAGGAAATTCCTCAAGCGCACAAGCAGACGCAGCACAAGGGAACGGACAACCGGGACAAGGGTAAATCGCGCTCGAGATTCCTTGCCCATGATGCCGTACACGGTTTTTGCGTCTTTTTCTTGCTGCGCAGCCAAGACGTTGTGCGCCGAATGCCATGCAACATGACACTCCGTACACAGCAGCATGACGTTTGCCGGAGCATCCTTGCCTGCGTCCACAAGTGGTGTCTTGTGGTGTTTTTCCAGATGAGAGCCGCAGGCCTCAATCATCCCCTGGCTCCTGCCGCAAATAGCACACGCGTCTTCCTGAAAGTTCGCTACCTTCAAGGTGACAGTGCCGCGCCGGATTTTCTTCTGATCCAGTTCGGCCCTGGCAAGAAAATTTCCGCATTTGGGACAGACCCATTCGGCCCTGCCGATAAAGCTTGTGGAGCGCTGGAGCAGCGGGAAAACCGTGGTATTGCAGGAGCGACAGGACTGCGCTTCCGGTTTCTTGAATTTGGCTTCGGAAAGGGGCGTGTGGAACCAGTCCCAGTATGGCTGAAATTGGCGTTTCCAGGATCGTACGGCGGAAATGACCAGATCATCCCGACAGTCCTTTCTGGGTATGGCCCATTGCAGTGGCAGTTCGCAGTCATTGTCCACGCAGTATGCCCGCAGAATGGGCCTGTTCTCGTGAGGAATATCTGGCGTCAAGCGCACCGTACCGCCACACGAGGGGCACGGGAAGGAGAGTTTCGAGGCAGTGGAAAACATGCGCAGCATGGGCACGTATTCCTCCTCCCAGCGGATGAGCATCTTTGCCGTGTTGGTCTGGCGCATCTTACTTGTGCAAATGCCCGCAGGGAAACAGTCCCTATCGCATACCACTGCATGGAGGAGCGTTCCGGACGGCATTTTCTGCACCACGGCAATGTGGAGCTGACCGCCGCAGATTGGACAGAGGCCAGGATTGAAACGATCCTCCAGGGGCAGGGCAGCATTAATTTTCTGGACAACATAGTGGAGAAATTTCTTGCTCACGGGTTCCCCCTTGGATGCAAGCCAATTATGGCCGCTGCAGGTTGAACGTATAGCGCTCAACAGGGGCAAAATCATCGGTCAGCGCTGGCGTGGCAAAACGCAGTTCACCGGGGTAGCGTGTGGCCAGCATGGCTGCCACATCCACGCCTGAGGACGCAACTGGAGAAAATACGGCTGCTCTAGCGTCTCTTTTTTCTGGAAAAGCCAGAACCATGACATTCTGCAGGACATCCGGCGGCTGTTCTCCGGCGCAATACAAGCGAACCTCGGCGAACGAGGAGAGCAAGGCATTGCAAATGCTCTGCACCAGCCGTCCATTCGCTCCTTCCACGGCAGAAATGACATTCATCAACACAAGGCCGCCGGGCGCGACGGCGCGACGCAAGGCGGCGGCTGCCTCTATTGTGCCCATTTGAAAGGGTACGGCATAGTGGGCATTAAAAACATCCACAAAGACAAGGTCGTAGCGTTCATTTTGCCTATTAAGAAAGGAGCGCGCATCTTCATGCTGCACGGTCAGACGCGGGTCAGGGGAAAGGGCAAACCAGCGACGAGCCGTTTCCGTCATGGCCGGATCAATCTCCACCACTGTAAGATGCATGCGATCAGGGTGAGCCAGGGGCGAACGGCGCGAGAGGAGCCATTTGGGTACGGAGTAGCCGCCACCTCCCAACATGAGGATACGCTCTGCCTGCGGCGCGAAATACGGCCCAAGGGCATAGAACTGCGTATAGCGGAAATAGGGTTCGTCCGGGGCGTCCAGGAACATGCCCGACTGACAGTATCCAGGATCCGTAGCCAAAAGACGTACGGCACGCCCGCCCCAGGCATAGTCGCGAGCGTCAAAAACACGAATGCTGTTATAAGGGCTTTCCAGCAAAAAATCCGGCCCCGGCGCACCCTGCACGCCCGTACCAAGAAAGACGGTCGCAAGGCCGCAGGCAATCCCCGCCAGCGCCAGAGCCACGCACGGCACAACGCGCCTGCCAACATGGCACATGGCCAAAGCCAGCAGACAGCAGGCCACGCCCCACAAAATGCTTGTACTCCCCCAAAAGGAAATAAGCACAAAACCTCCGAGAAAGGTTCCGGCAATACTTCCCGCTGTGGAAAGCGCGTACAGTCTGCCTACCGTTGCCCCGGAAGAATCCACGCGTTCGATGCGCAAACGAATAGCATACGGCGTGACCATACCGAAAAAAAATGCGGGCGCAGCCAGGATACACAAGGCCGCAAGTACGGCTGCAGCATACAAATTGCCCATGACCGTAGCGGCCCACTGGCCCACGGACGTATGGCAAAAGGCGGCAAACGCGCTGCCCATTCCAGCACCGCTCAAGGCCAGTGCAAGGCCCTGACGGGAGATTTTCCTATCGGCAAGGCGTCCGCCAGCCCAAGCCCCAAGGGCAAGACATGCCAGCATGACTCCAATAAGACTTGTCCAGACAATGGCCGATGTCCCAACATGCGGAGCCAGAACACGAGCCCCCACCATTTCCAAAACCATCACGAGAGCGCCGCAGAGAAATACCGTCAATTCAAGCATATGGCATTCCCTCCTAGCCTATAGGCAATGCCTGTTTCCCAGCCCCTGGTTCAGGGCGAGTCAACGCCGCTGTGCGCGCTGTCGGTCAAAAAAATCACGTAACACAGCGGCGCATTCCACGGAACGGACACCGCCCATATGCCAGACCTTATGTTGTGCATATTGGGCATCAAAGTATTCAGCACAAGAAATCACGGCGCCAGCCAGGGAATCAGCTGCCCCAAAGACAAGTCCGGCAAGCCGAGCATGGATGATAGCAGCAGCGCACATGGCACAGGGTTCAAGCGTGACTACTAGGACGCCTCCATTGAGCCTGTAATTGCCAAGAACAGTGCCAGCATGACGCAAGGCCAGCAATTCCGCATGGGCGGTGGGATCGTGATCGTGGATACAGGCATTGCTACAACGCGCCAGAAGTTTGCCATCGGGGGCAACAAGCACGGCACCCACGGGCACTTCCCCGAGGGTAGCTGCTGTGCGGGCTTGTTCGAGCGCCAAATCCATCAGGCTATTCCAGCTATGTCCGGGTGGCGGCGGAGTGTATGGCCCAGCCGGTGCAAAGGCGCGCACTCTGCCGCCAAGGGAGCCTAAAGGGTCACAAGCTTGCACAGATGTGTGACCACTTCTTGCGGCGTGTCGCAAAGGGTAACAAGCTTGTCAAACTCATTTTCCTGAATAAAACCGCGTCTGGACATAGTTCGGCGCAACCAGTCCACAAGGCCATTCCAGTACTCTGTGTCATAGAGGACAATGGGGAAACAATGCGTCCGCCCTGTCTGGGCAAGGACAAAGACTTCTGAAAACTCATCAACGGTTCCCATGCCGCCGGGCATAACCACATAGGCCAAAGCATATTTGGCAAACATGAGCTTGCGCACAAAAAAATAACGGAAATTGCAACGTGTTTTCACAAACCTGTTGCATTCCTGTTCATTGGGGAGCTGGATGTGCAGCCCCACGGATTCGCCCCCGGCTTCCATAGCCCCCTTGTTGGCGGCTTCCATGACGCCTGGCCCACCACCGGTAATAACACCATACCCGGCGTGAACCAGCATGCGGGCAATGGTTTCCGCAGCCTGATATTCCTCTGTGTCTGGCCTGCTGCGAGCAGAACCAAAAATGGAAATGCAGTTGACCTTGAGCGCGTTCAGGGCATCAAAGGCGCTGACCATCTCTGCCATAATGCGGAAGGTACGCCATGATTCCGTGGACACGGCAGCAAGGTCATCAATCATATTCTGTTGCAATTCCGGCATAGGAACATCCTTGGGCCTGCTCAAAAGCTACAGCGTGGGACAACATCAAATATCCGAATACAGCTTATTCAAAAAAAAGCCCCCCGTGCGCGGCTATTTTGCTGCTGCAAGGGG
>JAFTCE010000082.1 GCA_017454855.1 Desulfovibrio sp. | reverse complement strand
TGTGGGGAACACTCTAACAGAAAAAACTATAGATACCAAAATGTTATACAATGTCTAAAAATCTACCGACTCTTCGGTTTGTTGCTGGGGGTAAAATTTAACCAACGCAAAGCCGTCAATGTCCGTCGGTTCTCGCCGATTTTTCCCTGTAGTACAGAAGTCAAATCCAGACTCATTGGCTGCGCTCCAGGCCATGACAGCATTACCTTCCTCCACTTCTTCCGTGACAGTTTTCCACAGTCTATCCCGCACCTTAACAGAATAGCTACCCACGAACACCCCTGCCCGCACTTCCAGCAGCCAACGGGCCAGGAAACCGCGCAAACGTGACGGCACTGCTTCAGTTACGATGACCAGCATCTCCCAGACCCTCCTTGGGCGGAATGGCCACTGGCATGGCCTCCGGATGTGGAGGAGGCAGGATCTCGCCGGAGGCGGCCAGCACCTCTTCAATAACCGGGATGATCCGTCGCAGCAAACGTTGCTCGCGAAACATATCCCGGCAGCGCAGACGGACATCCCTGGCTATATCCTTACTTTTTTTCGCTGCAACTTGGAAGGCAGCAGGGATGACCGTGTCGAATTTGAACAGATCGGCAATGTCATACACAAAGGACAAGGGTTTGCCCGTGTGGATGAAGCCGATTGCCGGAGCATAGCCCGCCGCCAGCACGGCGGCCTCACACACGCCGTACAGGCAGTGATTAGCGACACTGACAGCCTTGTTCAAAGGGTCTGCGGCATCCCATTCCCGTGGGTCATAGCTGCGTCTGCCCCAAGACAGTTTGTAGCGTGCGGCAAGCAACTTGTACAACGCCTTGACACGCGCCCCCTCTATGCCGCGCAGTTGTTCAACGCTGCGCTTTTGGGGGCTTTCCTCCCCGAAACGGAAGCGGTACATGGCGCGCACCACTTTGAGCCGCAAACCGTCGTCCAGGGCCAATTTGGCCTGATACAGAAGACGGTCGGCGCGTGCTCCGCCGGGCTGTCCGGCGGAGTACAGCCGTACACCGCTTTCGCCAATCCAAAGCAGGAGCGTACCGCAATCCGCAGCCAGAGCCACAGCGGCGTGCGTGACCGTGGTTCCTGGCTCCAGGAGCAGGCAAGCCAGTCCCCCCAGCGGTATCTGCATGCGTGCGCCTTTTTCATCCACCAGCACCAATGCCCCGTCCTCCACGTCCAGCCGCCCGTAACGCAGGAAGAGCATAGAACTGCGCTCCTTGATGGGGATGACTGCGGAATCAAGGCGCAAGCCGTACTCCTTGGTGTCGCTGAATACGGCGTAGCTGGAATTTTCTGGCAGCCGTAGCAAAGGAAAGCGGCATATCTGGCACGCTGTCCGTTCCGTCCTCGAACGATGCTACGTCTTTGACCCAGATCAGTTCATCGACATCGCAAGGGAGGCAATGGCGCTTAGCTTCCTCCTCTGTTTCAAAGATGCCGACGAAGACCGGCGCTGCAGGGATGCAACACTTGCGCCCCAGCCACAGTCCCCATTTGGGGTCTTGCAATGCCTGCGCTGCCTGCTCCAACACCGTTCGCTCCCCAGAAAGGAAGACCCGAAATGCAGCATCCAGCAGATATTGACGCCTGGTGATGTGACAGTCCTTGATGCCGCCGCTTGCCTTGAGAGTATGCAAAACAGTGTGGAAATCTTCCAGACGTCGCACTGCCAGCTCCCTGTTCCGACGCTCACGCGGAACAGCCACGGCCAGCATGCCAAGGTCGGCGCAGCGGTCAAGCCATTTCTTTTCATCCTCAGATCCGCGTGCAAGGCCCCGGGCCGCGCAGAGCATGCCCATGATGGCGCTGCGCGAGGGCAGCAACTCCGTGCCGCGGCGGTTGTACTGGCTTGTCGTGCCCCAGGATTGCAGGGGGCCTTCCAGGTGTAAAACCAAGCAGGCCGTGTCAGCGCACATGCTGAACCACCTCGTCCAGCAAGTGTGCAAGTGGCATGTCGGGCAAGCGGCATTCCGCCAATGCCTCGACTCCCCAGATTTTTTTTAGATGATCGTATTCTTCTTCCAATTTTTTACGCGATGCAGCGGCCAGGCCGCCCCTTGTCCATACGTGTTCCTCGAAAGCGTTGACCAGCTTCATAGGATGCCCCTTTTCGCGCACAACGGCCAACACGAAGGAAGGCAATGTTGCGGCGTGCATGGAATTGTGCCGTGCCGCAGGCATGGCGGTCAGGGTGGCACGAATGAACATGCGCACGACATTCTGCCGTTCTTCAGGTGTCAGTCCACCGAGGTGCGCACCTTCT
>JAFTCE010000081.1 GCA_017454855.1 Desulfovibrio sp. | reverse complement strand
GGCTTCGGTTTGGGTATCTCGCTGATGACGACGCCGGGCGGATACTTGGGAGAGATATCCGTCAGTTCATAATCCACGGGCCAGGCAACTGCCCACGGAGAATCAGCATAATTTTCGTCCTCCCAGCGTCGCCATTCGGGCGTGGGATGTGGAGCGGCCTGTGACCGACGTTCCTGCGGGTCAACAATATCTTGAGGCCGTTCTTCCTCCTCTTCCGTTGGAGGGGAGGCCATGTTGTCGCTGTCGTAATAGTTCGTGAGCCATGAGAATGTTATTCTTCGGGAAAAGCCTTCATGCTGCGCCGGTACCGGTTTAACCTCTGTGGCGGTATCGTCCGGCGTCGGCGGCGTGACCGGCAGGCTTTCGGGTTCTTCCAGAATAGGGACATCCTCCGGGATTTCTTCCGGATAGAGTGCCGCGCCGTACAGAGAATGGAGCGGTATGCACCTTGCGCAATTCGGCAGAGATGTACAAAATTCACGGAGGAAGCGACAGCCGATATAGCTTGCGACAATATCTCCGTGAGCGCCATAGACGCTGTCACAGAGACGCCGCAGCATTGACGGCTGCTTCTCCTTGTCCAGCCCGCAACGCCATCCATCCGCATTGACGGCCTCAATGGCCTCCTCTTGCGTTTTGCCGAGACAGCGCAGGTAAAACAATGTCCGTGCCGCTATCCGGGAAACATCGGGATTGGCCCCGGGACATTGCAACTTCGCAATCTCATACAACCGCAAGAGGATATGATCAGGCAAATCCGCCTGCTCAGGAAATTCGTGCTCCTCAAGCGGAAGCATGAAGGTGATATTTTCGTACTTTCTCCAGAGGTCTGCATCGTATTTCCTTCGTTTTTCCCGTAACCAATCCTTGAATTTGACAGTGTTAATCTTCTCCAACTTCGGCAATGAGGCACGGAGTTCCGCATACTCCTTGGCGAAACGCATTTTGAGAAAACGCTTCAATATTCTTTGTACTGCTTTGCCATATTGCGTAATGCGACGGTCAAAATCCTGCTGTTCATGCCCCTGACGCTCAAGCAACCGGCGCTCGCGGATTTTGTTCTCCAGGCGTTCATAGTAGTTGTCTTCCGCAGCGTCTTCTTTTTCTTTGCGGTATTCCTGCCATTCCTCCGCATAGGCGAAATGGTTCAGAGGCTTGGGTTCGCGCTGTTCAGGTGGGGGATAGCGCCCCTGCTCAAAGGAACCTAAGCGATCTTCCAGTCGAGCGAGCGTTAGGGCGCGGTTGACGGAAGACGCCTTGACGTACTCCTCCCCGAGGCCGATGACCGCGCCGGAGCCTTTCTTCTCATAGCGCAGGCCCACAGCCGCCAGACCCTCGTGCAGTTCCCGCCATGAGGCCGCGTTTTGCATGATGTACTCGCCCCGGTCGCGGGCGATCCGCTGCAAGGATTTCTCGCCCGTGGCCCGTTCCATATCCGCTGCTTTGGTCTTGGGACTGAAAATTTCCCTGGCCCGACGGTACATCTTTCCGTTGCCGGCAACATAGTAGCGGGCATTTCTATGGGTATGCCACCCCTGCCTGAACTCAATCTCGGCAATGGTGCGGTGCGCGGCCTCCAGGTCAAAGCCGTGATGCGGCTGGATGACCTTCTCCGTGTAGGGGTGCACCCTGTTTACGAGGATGTGCACATGATAGTTCTCCGTGTTGCCGTGCAGGGCATACATGGCCTGATGGTCTTTCAGCTCCATGCGTTCAAGGAACAGGGCGACGGCCTCATCCACCTGCGCATTGTCGGGAATTTCGTTCTCATCCCATGAGAGCATCCAGTGGGTGACGGGCATTTTGCTCTGCACCGATTCCTGCGCGAGGGCAATCATTTCCGCTTTCTGTCCGGCAGCCGTTGTGGTGATGAAGTTGCAGCTGCCGCTGTAGACAAGTTTCTCCCGCCCCTGGTCGTCCTTTGCGGCAAGGATGTAGTCCACAAGCCCGCTGATCATGGCCGCCTTGGGCTTATTGATGACCGTCCGCTTCATCTTTTTAACAATCACGGCCCGCCCCTGTCAGAGACTCAATCGCCTGTTGCAGCACACGCAGGGTCGCCCGCATGTCAGCGACGACATCGGGGAGTTGCAGGCTCCGGACAATGCCGATGCTGTGCTTGAGCAACCCGCCAAGTCGCCGGAGTTCCCGTATGGCCTCCTGGTCGGTTTTGGCGATGATGGGCCGCCCGCCGAAGAAGTTGCGCCGCATGTACTCGGAAACGGACAGGCCCGCCGCTTCCGCCGCAGCCTGAAGCCGACAGTCCTCAGCGCCGCTCAACCGGAGCGTGCGCCGCCGCTGGAAGATTTTGGTTCTTGCTTTCATGTTTTTTGCCTTTGCGTGTAAGAAGCGCAGCGCCGAACGCGCGGGGGGGGTGTCCAGAGTGGGGGCCTCGCCCCCCTCGGCAAGATGTTAGCTGACGTCAGACAGCTACCATCTTGCAAAGAGAAACCCCTCTCCATAGCCAACAGAACCGTGGGGAAAAGTGCTGCTGCCTCGAAAGGAAAAATGTCCACAGCTTATTCCGCATGGTTTGGCAAGAAAGATACGATGAATGTTATATTTTGGCTATAGATTTCGCAAAAAACACCATATTACACGTCAATGGACATCATTGGATGCAGATGCATCATATTATTGCACGGCATGAAAAATTTTTATGTCCTATAAAATACGCTGATGTGCGATAGCGTCCAGTGAAGTGCATTATAATAATTTGCTCTGATTGCCATCGACAAAAAAATGATGATAGCTATACGGCAAAACAGTGTTTGAGGAGTTCGGCATGGC
>JAFTCE010000080.1 GCA_017454855.1 Desulfovibrio sp. | reverse complement strand
GGTTTACGGAAAATTCCCGTAAACCCTTTTTGATTTTGTGCCGCTCCTGTGCCGCCTTTGAAAATCTGTGCCGTCTTGTGCCGCCCAAGCTCTGTTGTGCCGCCAGAGGATGAAATAGCCTTGCAGGAAAAATTTTTTCTTCTTTCTGCAATTCCGTCATCATGGTTCTCACGGGCATGTACTATGTGCCAACCTGGCACACGTTCTTTCCTGCAAGGTTTTGCGCCCATAGGATACAAGCACTCTCTGTACCCCATGTCGCCGCGCCTATCAGCGGGAATGCCCTCTTCTGTGCAACCTGCTCTGAAAATCCCATGCCGCTACTCAAGGTGGGGACGATATGTGCAATGGCTAGATGCTCACGGCTATGCCGAAAAAAACATGCTCCATATTTCGATTTTAAGGCCAGTTTTGACGTCTGCCCTTATCCAAGGTTATAATTCTGTCCACAATGCGGCAGAAGGCCATTTTGGGTCATTATCACGATATGGCATGAAAAAGCCCCCAAGGCAAGGATACCAAGGGGGCAGGTGCAAGAGTTAATCCAACAGCTAAATCCAGCCCTTCATAGAGGCATACACGATGCACAGTACACCAACAGACACAATAAAATACTGCCAAAACATGTTAGTCCTCCGGTACAATCTTTCCGCTTAGGGAGGCTGTTCTATGACTAGTCAGTTTTACGCGTTTCGTACTTCGCAAACACACAACAAATAATACCGGCAACAATCGCAATTACAAGTATCGTCCACCATGTAGCAGTCATCGCATTCTCCATTGCATGATGCTACCACTATTAACGCTAGACCAAACCACAAGGCATATGTTGTCTCTCCATAGCCCTATCAGTACCGATCCGGCACTGATTTTTCCAGCCAATCGGCTATGCCTTTCACCATAATCTTCACCTCCACCCCACATATGTCAATACGCAACACGCCATAACCGTCAAAGAATGTCTCAGACATTCCAGGCAATGCCCACGGCAAAACATGAAAACGCGCAAGCCGTAGGCAAGATGCTGACAAGAAAGATGTCAGGGTACCTTGTTTTTCCCCTTTTCTGTTTCTGTAAATGCGTTCCACAGTTTCTCGTGAATGCCGTATAGCTCACGAGGCCGCCCATTGGCATATTACGTGCAGCCAGCATCAGATCGGGGAACGATGCTTATAGTCAAGGTCGTCTTGCTGGCTTTCCCCAAGAGAGCCGACAGCTTTAATACCTTGCCCAAATTTGAGAATGCGCAGAGTACGCTTTCGCCATTTCACGTTCTTGACGGGCTTCTCCTTTGCGCTTCTTCAACCGCAGTTCCGAGAGGATGGAATTCATTGGGCTGTGCTTACACGGCCTCAAACCGTACTAGGAGTCCTTTATCCACGCATGTTATCGAACGGACATGATACAAGTCCAACAAATTTTCAGACAATGTAAAAAAAATGCTGAGTGCAATATGTCTGCACTTTCGTGAAGTCCTTTGCATGAATCAGCAAAACAGCCCAGCAGAAAACAGGCAGCCCCGGTGCAAAGCCCCGGGGCCGATATTTCGAAAAAGCGCGCCAGGCAATGAGATGAACGCAGGGTCGGAGGAAGGTATAGCCCCCTGGGACGCCTTACACATCCACGTCGGCAAGGAGTTGCATGATGCGGTTGTAGTCCAGATTTCCATGTACGGAGAGTGCTTCCTGGGCATCTGTGCTCATGGCGTTCATCACCCCGCGCATGGCCTGATCCGCCTCCTCGTCGGCGGACAGGGAAGCGCCGTGAAGGGAAACCGTGTCCGTAGTCTGCGGTACATGTGCCTGCCGGGCCTGCTGCACTGTTGTCATGTCCTGGAAAATGCGTGGATCCATGCCGGTGTTTTGTATTGCGTTGATCATCGTTCATTCCTCTTTGGTTGTCTTGAGTTCTGTTGATTTCCCTTGTTATCTTTATCCGCCGATGAGCTGCATGGCCATCTGCGGCAGCGAGTTGGCCTGGGCCAGCATGGCCACTGCCGATTGGGCCAGGATTTGCTGGCGGACAAATTCCGTCATTTCTGTGGCCACGTCCACATCTGAAATTCGGGATTCAGCGGCCTGCAGGTTTTCGGCCTGGGTGTTCAGGTTGGTGATGGTGTTTTCCAGGCGGTTCTGCAAGGCACCCAAATGCGCGCGAATCTTGTCCTTGGAGACGATGGCGTTGTTGATGGCCACTATGGCCTCCTGCGCGGCTGCCTGAGTGGAAATGGTGCCACCGGGCATGAGGCTGGGCGTGATGTCTTCGAGATATTGTTCTATAAAATCCTTGCATGCCTCCACCAGGGCGGGATCGCTGCCATTGAGGGCGTGCAGGGTGTCCAGCCATGTGGCCACGGTGGTCTTCACTGTGTCGATGACAAATTGCGCATCAGAAGCCACGCTGGAATCAGGGCTGGCATCACCTTCATTCTCCGCAGTGATGGGAGTGTAATTAGTGGTGTCGCTGAGGTGCGTGTTCATCCAGGCGATGGCTGCGTCGTGCGCCGCTATATAGGCGTTGGTGACGTCGGTGGCGGGATCATCATTATTGACGCCAGTGAGATCCAACGTCGTGGTACTCAGATCCTCGGCCGTATTGATGGTCATCTCTGTCAGGTTATACGCAAACTGACTTTCCGCAAGATAGTGCCCGGTGAGTCCGTCGTCTGTATCGCTATCTCTATTCGGTGAGTTGTCCGAAATGCCAAAGGGGGTGCCGTCTATAGCGTCGGCAAGAGCGGTCTGCACGGCTATCCAGGCATCCTTTTCCGTGGATGAGGGCGGATCATAGGCGTGTTGATAGACCGCGTACACGGCGTTCTTGATTTGTTCGCTGACTTCTGTGGCAATTCTGTTAGCTTCAGTTTGTGCCACAGCCAACATCTGGTCGCGCTGGGTTGCCGTGGGTTCATGGGGAGAAGTGGGAATGATGCTCGGATCGTCATCGGCTATGTCGAATATCTTATAGTACACATCGTCGACGACCTTGTCGTACACTTGATTATAGACAGCCGTTTGCGTCGTCGAAAGGAGCGTATCAATCTGATTCCAAGTGGGCAGAGTGGTGGGGACGCTGATTTCCGTGGAGACGTCGAAATCGCTGTCGTCCAACGTATATGTGCCATTGCGCAGGGCTGCTTCCAGGGTGTCCCAGGCCAGCGCGCTGGCCTGTTCTTCCGCGATCTTTTCGGCCACTTCTGCGGGATAGCCGTCATCCAGGGCCTGGTCATAGAATATCCTGAAGTTGGTTCCCGCAGTATTGTCGCCGTAGACCGTATCGTAGATGGTCGTGAGATTGGCCTTGGCCTTGTCGGCCACGCTAGTGGCCTGGGCGGATGCGGCGGCATCCACAGCCTCATGAATTGCCAGTATCTGGGCCGTCGTCAGCAGCACGCCCGAGGCAGGCGTCAAGGTATTTTGGTCAGGATCAATGCCGACAATGGTCGTGTCCGCCATGGCCTTGGTCACGGCGTCGGTATACATGTCGTCATAGATCCTCTTGTAGGAGGCGTCATAGACGAGGGTCCAACCTTCGTCCAAAAGGGCTTGCGCGCCCTTGCTGTTCTTGGGCGGCAATGCCTCTACATCGTCTTCGATATAGGGGGTGGCGCTGTTTGCGCTGACAACGTTTTTGTTAGTATTGTATACGGCCTTCAACGCTATGGCGGCGGCCGTCTTGTCCGCAGCCGCGTGGGCTGCGGCAGCGCTCATGCCACTGGCAAGATTTTCCTGGTACGCTGCCAGGTACGGTGCCATGTAGTTGTCGTTGTATATCTTGTCCATGGCAGCCACGACCATCTGCCTGTCTTCTTCAGCAAAGTTCGCGGCCAAGGTTTTGGCTATACTGTCTGCCTGTGCGCTGGCCGTGGAGGCGTCCATCGGTTCTGACACTGGCGTGCCGCTCTTCAGCTTGTTGTAGATTTTTTCATAGTAGTCCGCATACTTTAACTTGTAGGTATAGTCATAAGCCCCCTGGGCGCTTTGGTCGCGCAGCTTCTCGTAATACTCCGTGGTCAGTTCCACCGTCGGATCGGTAAAAGCCGCATTTCCCAAGCCAAAGGCAGCTGCCGTAGCAGTGCCAATTTCAATGTAATAGTAGTCTTCGGCGGCGTCGTTGCCGGTGCCGAAATGTACCTTCAACCTGCCCTTGGCGTTCAGGCCTGTGCCGTCGTGCTTGCCCTGCAGATTGCCGTTGAGCAAATGTATGCCGTTGAAATCCGTGGCATTGGCGATGCGGGTGATTTCCGAGGCCATGGCCTGGTACTCGGACTCAATCATCATACGTTGGGTGGAATCGTAGCTGCCTGTGGCTGCCTGCTCGGCCAGCTCCTTCATACGAATGAGCTTCTCGTCGATAATGCCCAACGAGCCATCGGCCACCTGAATCAGGGAAATAGCATCGTTGGCATTCCTCGCACCCTGGTGCAGGGCGGCAATGTCTGCCCGCTGCAATTCTCTGATAGCTAGGCCAGCGGCGTCGTCAGCGGCGGAATTAATGCGCATGCCCGTGGACAGTCGTTGCGTTGACTGGGCCAACTTGGAGTAGTGCGTGTTCAAATTTCTGGCGACGTTGGCGGCCATCATATTGTTATTGATAACGAGCGACATTGGGACTCCCCTCCCTTAAATTGTCACATACTAAAGTAGTTATTTATCTAGCATAAAACATACCAAAGTATGTAGACAAAACTGCATTTACAGCTATTCTATGAGTGGAGATGCTGAAACTATGCAGAATTATTTAGAATTTTTTGCCAGGGAGATGCGAACACGCCGCAAGAGGGAGGGACTCTCGCAGGAAGATCTTGCCGGGAGGACTGACGTTTCTCTGGCGCTGGTCAGCGAGCTGGAGAGGGGCATTGCCAATCCAACGTTGCAGACATTGAATAAAATTTCCACCTACTTTCAGGCTTCCCTGCCCGAAATGCTGACTACGGAAAACCATTCAGAAAGTATTGCCGCTGCAAAGTTGCGCTGCATTGCCGCCATCCTGGAAATGAAAGGAGAGAAGATTGAAAAAATAGCCAAATTTATTGACAAGATAAAATAGCACTTTGGCCTGTTTGTCCGCTGTCACGGGTATGTATCGTGCGGACTTTTTTGCGTTGTCTGGGGGGAGCCTTGGGAACAAGATTGAAAACCATGAACATTTTGCCACCTGACGTCGCGTTTCCCCGAATTGCTGGCGTCGTCCTTGCCTCTGTTTCATTTTTGGAGAATTTCGTACAAATATAGATGTTCATCCCCAAAAAGATCAAACAAGGAGATGAACATGTCCAACGAAATGTATTCCCTTCCTGATGAGCAGCGCAGGATGCTGCTGAATATTGCCGTAGCCGCAGGGTGCAGCACAGACGAACTGGAAACGGCAAAATTTACCACGACAAGTCCGGAGTATGCCCGAGGATATCTGGAAGGCGTTTTGGACAATGCCAGTGATGATCGGATATTACTGATGTATTTTCTGCTTTCCATGGTCACGGCCAGGAAAACATAACCTGACGCTACGCAACCTCGGGCAGAGTCGTCGGCAGAAAAAGCCCCGCAAGGCGGGCCTTGCAGGGCTTTCTAGATGCTACGGTAGAGATAGTTGTCCTACTCCACGCGGCTCCTTGCGCTTTTTGCGTGAAGGAATGACATGGGGTAAGACCCTGTTCTTCAAGTTTTGCCACAAAGTCTTCACTCGCATATCCTTTATTTCACAGCACTCTACTACAAATGAGTTTTCTTTTGATTTTTCCTTGCTTTTTGGGGGAACATTATATAAAAGAAACTCTCTATGCAGCATAGGTATCCTAAAGTGTGTCAGGGGGGGGTGATTGAGTTGCCTGGTGTTTTTCTCAACGAAGACGATTATAATTTTGATATTGCGCTGCGCCGTTTCAAGAAACAAGTGGAAAAAGCTGGCATTCTTTCTGAAATGAAAAAACGTCAGCATTACGAAAAGCCTAGCGTAATGCGCAAAAAAAAGAAAGCCGCTGCTCGTAAACGCTTGATGAAAAAAATCAGAAAATTAAACATGGCCTAAGTCTTTCACCACCAATGACACCTCACTAGGTAAGATCGCAATATTGCTGTTTTATCCAGAATTTCTGCAGTGAGATGTTGAAAGTTTTGAGGCCATGCGGGAAGTCACTTGCTGACTTCCCGTTTTTCGTCATTACATGTTTGTGGTTACACTCAAAGTTATGTCACAACCTAGCCCGCACACTTATGACTACTACCCTTTTTGAACAAATCGATAAAGATTACGTCATGGCTTATAAAGCCAGAGAAAGTATCCGTGTTTCCGTTTTACGCTTGCTGAAGACTGCTATAAAAAACCGTCTGGTAGCTCTCAAGCGGCCTGGTGGTATTCTTTCCGATGAGGAAATATTCGACCTTATCCTCAAAGAATGCAAGCAACGGCAGGAATCCATTGAACAATATACTGCAGCAGGACGTTCTGATTTAGCTGACAAGGAACGGTCAGAACTGAACATAATCAAAGAATACATGCCCAATCTCCTCACATCTGAAGAATTTGATGTAATTATTGACGAAACCCTTGCCGAAGTTAAGGCTACTACACGTGGCGATATGGGCAGAGTAATGTCGACCATTATGACGCGTTACAAAGGTCGTGTTGACGGCAAGTTACTCTCCTCAAAGGTTAAACAGCGTCTGCTATAGAACGTTCAATGCTATGGTGACAGCGT
>JAFTCE010000079.1 GCA_017454855.1 Desulfovibrio sp. | reverse complement strand
TGCGCGTCACGCCCATAGCTTCCATCGCTTCGGCTACTTCGCGATTGCTGAACAAGCCGTCCAGGCCCGTACGGCCCAGGTCGTCAAACTCCTTTTGCGACATGGCGATAAAATCGGGATAGCGCGCTTCCACATACTGGCGCGGCGTCATGCCAAAGATACCGCTCATAACATGGGCATTGGCCGCCATGAGGCTGGTATCCTGCCAGGCTTCCTCATGGGACAAGCCCGCGTTACGCAGTTGGTCGTAACGCGATTGCACGGCCTCGCGCAGTTCGCCATAGTCCAGATTGGAGTATTGCGGGTCACTGCCAGGGGTCGTGTGTTCCTCAGCAGCGCGATCCGCAGCATCTTGGAGACCGCTGCCGCACGATAGGCATAACATATGCCCACGTTAGCAGCCGCACAGGATCGCGCAGCAGTCATGATGCCAGAAATCGGCAGTGGTGATACGGCTGGTGATACTAGTGATACGGTGTCGATACAAAAAACAAAAAAGCGGTCACGATAACTCGTAACCGCCTGAAATTTCTTGGTACCCGGAGCCGGACTTGAACCGGCACAGCCAATGGCCGAGGGATTTTAAGTCCCTTGTGTCTACCTATTCCACCATCCGGGCATGTATCCTTGCGATCCAAAAACAGCTATCAAGTCTGCACATTCTCGGACGCCAGCGCGACACGGGCTGCAGCATGCACTGTGAGTCCGTCTGGCGGCGTTTCGGGTAAGGAACGCTCTTCCTCCATCCACTGTCCCGGCCTGAGCCAAAAGGCATGCAGAGAACTGAAATCCCGATGCAGGCAGAGCAGACGACCGCTTACGCCTTCGGGGAGCATGGCCGCCATTCCCATGGCAATTTTGCGGTAGACATAGAGCTTGTGTTGCTCAAACTCGCACTCCAGCATGAGCGAATCGCCCAAAGGCGTAAAGTCCACATGTTCCGCACCGGCCCGCAGGAGCAAGTCCTCCATGCCGACAATAAGACTGTCTTCTACGGCCAGCAAGGCTTCATACGTCAGGCTCTCGGCATAGGCAAAATTTCCAAACAGTTCGCTGCAATTCTTGTCCATGTTTTGATGATACGGCAAAAAAGCGTCCGTGGCAATAGAAGTTTCGCACTTGACATGACTCAAGCGCATGGCTGTGGACGCTTGTTTGTCGCTATGGCGCGGCGTTCAAGAGCAGAGCCGCAATCTGCACACAGAGTTCTTCGGGTTCCAACGTGGCGTCCAGCACATAGTGTGCGCTTTGCATGTAGAGCGTGTGGCGTTCAGTCAGCACGGTTTCCACTTCATCCAAGGGATGCTTGCCCGTAAGGGAGGGCCTTTGGGCGTGCAGCGCCTGGGCCGCCATGCGCCGTGCCAGTTCTTCTGCAGGCGCAGACAAGTAGAACACAACGCAATGAGTGCGCAGGAGTTCACGATTTTTCTTGGCCAGAACCAAGCCTCCGCCAGTGGCAATGACGGCATTGCGCGAAAACTGCCGCAGAACGTCTTCCAGGGCGTTGCTCTCTCTTTGACGGAACCCGGACCAGCCTTCCTCTTCCACGATACGGGACACGCTGCGCCCTTCGCGTTCGACGAGAAAGGCGTCAGTATCCACAAGTGTGCGCTCCAGGCGCACTGCCAACAATTCGGCCAGTGTGGTCTTGCCTGCTGCCCGCGGCCCCACAAGTGCGATATTACACAGATCCGCGCTCACAGCACACACACCCCATCCTCCTCCACCAGGACGGCATGCTCCCAGCGCACACCGCCCCATTGAGGATAGTAGAGGCCAGGTTCCACGGTGATGACCATGCCCGGGAGCAACACTCCTTGGGCTCGGGCAGAGAGCGTTGGGGCTTCATGGGTTTCCAGTCCGAGACCATGCCCAAGACCGTGCGTAAAGGCGTCGGCCACGCCCGCATTCTCAAAGACCTTGTGCGCCAGGCCATAGGCTTCGGCCAGGGGGAGGCCCGGTCGCATCCCGTCAATGGCGGTTTTCTGTGCCTGGCGGACAAGATCGAGACTGCGTTGAAAGACATCGGTGGGCGTCGTACCTACCCAGAAGGTGCGCGTCTGGTCAGAACAATAGGCATCCCTACGGCAGCCTACGTCCACAAGAACGGGGCAGTTTTCCGTGACCCTGTCCGCGCCAGGCACGGCATGGGGCAGGGCGGCATTGGGACCAACGGCCACGATGCTGGAAAAGGCAAGTTCCGTGGCACCGTGTTCACGAAAATAGCGTTCTATAGCCCAGCTCAGTTCCGCTTCACTGCGCCCTGGGCGGAGTTCACCCTCAATCCAGCGCAGCAGATCGTCATTGAGGGCGAAAGATTTCTTGAGCGCGGCAATTTCCATAGGTTCCTTAATACAGCGCAGTTGCTCCACAAGGCCGTCTGCAGCTTCCAGCCATATGCCTGTCCCGGCAAGCTGCCGGGCAAAGGCCAGACTCACGCCTTGGGCTTCCATGCCTATACGACTGCCGCACTGGCGTAGAAGACCGTGGAGCTGGGTCGGGGCATCGGCACCATAGATGAAGACGCGATCGTTTTCCCACAGCCGCAAGGCAGCATCCCTATAACGGGCGTCCGTGGCCAGCCAATCGCGACCGTCGGCGCTGATGATAAGCCTGCCAGCGCTTTCATTGCTCTGGGGATCGTGAAGCTCAAAACCGGACAGATAATAACGGTTGGCGGCCTGACTCACCAGGAGGGCGTCGAGATTGCGCGAACATAGTAATGAGCGCAGTTTTTCACGTCGAGCAGCATAGATGTCGTGCATGAACCCTCCTTTGCATACGGCAATAACAGGCATTCCCGATGGCAGCAGTTCCGATGGGGAAGGGAAATGTATGCGCAAAAATCGTTTGTTGCAAGTGAGAGAGCGCAGGATAGGACAAGGAAGGTCGCAAGGCAAGCCATAGGAATGTCTTGCCTTTTTGCAGTTCCTGCTTCAAACTACGAAGGAAGTTTCGTGGACACATTGCAAACAGTAGGACAGGTAATGGCATTTTCTCAACATCATACGGAAGTCAGACATCTTTCATTTCCTACGCTCATAGATTTTGGCCAATGTATGCCTGGCGGATTTTTTGTCTATAAGGCCTATGGCAATGAAGAACTCCTTTATGCCAACGACATTGTCTTTGACATTTTTGGCTGTGACAGTTTGCAGGAATTTAAAGAGCTGACAGGCTATACTTTTCCCGGCATGGTCTATGGAAAGGATCTGGAACGCATTGAATGTTCCATTGTGCAACAAGTGGAAAAGCACAGCAAAAATCTCGACTATGTCGAGTACCGCATTTGCCGCAAGGATGGCAAAATTCGCTGGGTAGATGACTATGGGCGTCTTGTGCGTACCATTGAGTATGGCGACGTCTTCTATGTGCTGGTTCGAGATATTACAGATCAACACAATTTGCGCGAAGCGCTCACGGACACGGATCATTTGACCAAGGCCTACAATCGCAGGCATTTTGACAGGGAGCTTCAGAATGATGTGAAGTATCTCCTGCATTACGGCGGACGCCTGTGCATGGTCATGATGGACATTGATAAATTTAAAAATTTCAATGATTTGTATGGGCATTTGGCTGGTGATCAATGTCTTATTTCCGTTGCTGGCGCCATGAATAATGCCTTACAACGCAAAAGCGATATGTTGTTCCGCTATGGTGGAGAAGAGTTTGCCATTCTTCTGCCCGGAGCTTCTTTGAACGATGCCCTCGTTGTGGCCGAAAAAGTGCGTTATGCTGTGCGCACACTTGGCCTGCCCCATGAACAGGGTCCTGCTGGCATCGTGACAGTAAGCGCTGGCGTTGCTCTACTGGAAGCTGAAGATGCCCTTTGCCTTGCCAATCCCTGTGCTGAGTTGATCCGACTTGCGGATGCAGCACTCTACGAGGCAAAAGAAGCCGGACGGGACACTGTCAAAACACAAAACGCGTTGTTCTCTGCACTGAGATCGTCGACATCTTCAAACCAACCACATATCACAAGGGAATAATGATGCAGCTGGCGGAATTTCTTGACATCATGAACAGTGGGCAGACGGTAAGGGCACATTCTGAAGCGCATCTTTTTATGCATGCCGCGGCACAGGAGGCCCTGCGCCTCACTGCGGAACTCAATGGCCGCTACCACACGCCCGAAGAAATCCTGAACATCATGGCCGAGCTTACGGGCCGCCCCGTTGACCCCACATTCCGACTCTTTCCTCCATTCCATACGGATTGCGGGAAAAATATCCACATTGGCAAAAATGTCTTCATCAATGCAGGCTGCTTTTTTCAGGATCAGGGCGGCATCATCCTTGGCAATGGCGTCCTCATCGGACATCAGGTGACGTTGGCGACGCTCAATCATGGGGAAACCCCAGCAACGCGCGGCGATTTGCGGCCAGCCCCCATTGTCATTGGTGACAATGCCTGGCTGGGCGCCAATGTTACGGTGACGCCTGGAGTAAGCATAGGACAAGGATCCATTGTGGCGGCAGGCGCTGTGGTCACGCGCAATGTGGAAGCCGGAATCGTTGTCGGCGGCGTTCCTGCCCGCAAGCTGCGCGATGTGCAGGGCCTTTGAGTACATCCCGTCTCTTGCAGCCGCCTTTTCCCCGCCCGAATCTGTCTTATTGCACACACGCTCCAAACTCTCTCCGGCTAAAAAAATCCAGCTCATGGATTTTTTAGCCATTTGTCAAATGAACAGAGGAATCGTCATGCAAGGTAAGAAGAATTTTTTGTCGCCATCATCCAGGTGGTAGAGAGCGGGAGTTCCTATTGCGAATTCTCTGCTGCAAATACTTGCTCACGGTATTTTGCGTAACCAGGACATATCCGCTCGTACACCATGTTGACGACATCGTCAAAGTCAGTGACATACGGAATTTCATCTGAATCTTTTTGGAACAGCTACATGGGGTTTTTTGTTGCTTCTACTAGAAATCAGAATAGGAATGTCAGCATTTCATGAATACTGTCTGTTTCCCCACATCATCCATGTTGGTAAGAAGCTGAAGCGAAAAAAATTTCAATGTCTTGAACATTGACGCGAGTACTTTCTATCGGTCTTTTCGTTCATTGTCCGTGCAAAGGAAGTGTCTTGTCCTTCAACTAGGTTGCGATACATATTCTTTTATCTAAAAACATTTTTTACCTGAAAAATATTTAGTGCTATGAATATTTTTCTTGCTTTTTTGATAGATTGATGAAATAAAACACGCAAGCAAAACCGGAGGTGCAAAATGCCTATTGATGAGAATATGCTCTTTAAAACCATTTATGAGCGTCACGGAGACAAACCCATTGAATTTGTGATGCAAGAAGTTGCCAAGGCCAAGGCAAGCTATCTTAAAGCCGAAATTGATTTGCACAACCTAAGTAACGATCCTACACCTACACCCAACGAAACCGTTGAAACTGAGGCAATTCCCCTGCCTGAAATGGAACTCACGAAGAAAAAACGGTATACGAAACGGAGTCTTCAGGGACGTGATCCCCAACAAGCTATACAAGATGATACGATTATGTGTTGTCTCTGTGGCGAGACAAAAACATCTATCAGTTCTGCCCATTTGAAGTCTGTGCATGGGATTACCCCTGATGAGTACCGTAAACTCTGTGGCTATGCACCCAATCAACAGCTTGCGTGTAAACAGTTGCAGCTAAAACGTGCAGAAGCCATTCAGAAAGCACAGGCCGGAAGGGGAAAGAAAAATAAAAAGACTATGGCCAAGGTTGACGAATAGAATGTTTTTGTCCTGAAGTTTCACAGGGCTTGTCGTAACGGACAAGCCCTGTGTTTTGATGTGGCCGCAGGATATCTCCATACATCCAAAATTTCTTTGAAGTAGTCTCCCCCCACAATGGAATTTTTGATGCAGCTGGCATTGAGGAGGAGTACTGATCCAAATGGTTTTTCACCCAAGAAAAAAGCCCTTACAGAGATACTCTGTAAGGGCTTGATTTCTATGGCTCCCCGGGACGGACTTGAACCGCCAACCTAGTGATTAACAGTCACCCGCTCTGCCGATTGAGCTACCGGGGAATGGAACGTGAAAATATGTATACGAAATCCAGGCTCACGTCAAGCAAAAACAAAAAAAATCGCCCGCATCACGGAACACCTGTGACTTCGCAGCTAGGGAGCTTTTGGCATAGCCTTCATCTTCGCAGTCAACACGCCGCAGTACTGCTGTACCCTGTCTTTGGCATCATGACGTTTTTTGCAGCGAGCTTGACTTTTTTTAAGATGCGTTGTTTCCTATCCCCGGATAGGCGGGGAACTCCGTGCAAATCGGGGACAGTCGCGCTGCGGTAAGAGGGGACGAGGTTTCAACGTCATGGCATCGGTCTTGGGCCTGGTGGCCGGACGGGAAAGCCAGCCGCACATGCGGTGAAGGCGAAACCAAGGCGAGGGGCGGACGCCCTCACAGCCCTCAAGTCCGAATACCTGCCATCCGCACATTCCAACCCTGTCAACGCGTCATTGAGGAGGTTGCCAATGCGTTCTTTCCCTTCTTCACTTTTGTCTTTCGCGCTGATCTTCTTTCTTGCGCTTGCTGCGTGCGCTCGTCAGCAGTCGTCAGTCAATGCTGTGGATGCCCCGCAGCAAGGCATCTTGCTCGTCGCTTTTGGCACCAGTGTGCCTGAAGCCATGCAGGCCATGCGCGATGTGGATACTGCCTTCAAAACTGCCTTCCCCGGACAACCCGTGGTCTGGGCCTATACCTCGCAGATTATCCGCAAAAAACTTGCCGCCGAGGGCCGTCCCGTGGGCGGCATCAGTGATGGTCTGGCCATGCTGGCCAGCAAGGGGGTGCGCGTGGTTCGCGTCCAATCCCTACATGTCATGGCCGGCGAGGAATTTTCGGCCTTGGAGCGCGCCTTGCTCCTGGATGTGAAGCAGCATCCCCAGCGTTTTGAAGCGGTTTTCCTGGGACGCCCCATGCTCGAATCTCGGGAAGATGCCATTGCCCTGGCTAGGGCCGTGCTGGCAGATGCCAAAGACCTGCGTTCCAAGGGAGAAGCCCTTGTGCTTATGGGACATGGCCAAGAGCATGGCCGCGCTGGCTTGACCTTTGAAGGCGCACGCACTGTCTTCCACGACGCCGACCGCAAAGTCTTCATGGCCACTGTGGAAGGCGCACGCGGCATTGACGAACTTCTTGCCGAGCTCAAGGCCGCCAAGGTCAAAAAGGCCGTTCTTGAACCCCTCATGCTTGTGGCTGGCGACCACGCCCGCAACGATCTGGCCGGAGAAGAAGAGGACTCCTGGGCCTCACGCCTGGCCAGAGCCGGGATCAAAACTGAGGCAAAACTCAAGGGTTTGGGCCAGATTGGTGGCGCTCGCGACATCCTGGTGCGTCACGCCAAGGAAAGTACTGACAACTTAATGTGTGAACCCCGCAAGCAGTAAGCTTGCGTATGTAGCCAACAGGGGGGCAGCGTAGCCCTGCCCCCAACGCTGTTCTTCGAACCATGAACGGTATTCTTTACGGTCTTGGGGTAGGCCCTGGCGCCCCCGATCTGCTTACATTGCGCGCCGTGCGTGTGCTGCAGCAGGTGGATGTGGTATTGGCCGCTGCTTCGTCGCGCAATGAAGGCTCGACAGCCTTGGACATAGCCCGTCCGCATCTGCGGCCTCAAACGCGTGTGGAACGCTTAGATTTTCCCATGACCCGAGATCCCGAGGCCAGAGCCAGGGCTTGGGATGTTGCAGCGCAAACTGCTGCCGCCCTCTTGGACAAAGGCTTGCATGCCGCCTTTGTGACCATCGGCGATCCGCTCATTTATAGCACGTTTGGCTACCTGTGGCAGACCTTGCGCGCCAGAAATCCCGCCGTCCGCGTGGAAGTTGTGCCGGGCATCACGTCTTTTCAGGCAGCGGCTGCGCGTACGCGCAGTTTGCTCTGTGCGGACGGGGAAAGCCTGCTCCTTCTTCCGGGTATCAGGAGCAGGGAAGACATGATTGCTGCCTTAGAACACGCGGATTCCGCCGTTGTCCTCAAAGCCTACCGCAATCTCCCGGCCATCCGTAGCGCCCTTAAGGCCTGTGGTCGGGCAGAGGAGTGCGTCTTTGCGAGCCATGTAGAACGCGCGGAAGAACATATCCGCCAGGGCCTGCCTGCTCCTGGAGACACGCCACCCTATATGAGTCTGATACTCAGCCGCAAAGCGCGTACGCGCTGAAGCTCGGTCAGTTGTACGAATAAGATGCCCTTTATCTTTTGTCCACGACGCGCTTGGATTTGCTGAAGGTGCGTGGCAGGCTGGCATATTCCGTCACGTATACGTCGATGCGCGCCATGATGGCCTTGTGCAGACGCTGCGCCACAGCGGCAGCCAATGCGGCATCGTTGCCGGCTGTCTGCTCCTGGGCACGTTCTACAGTGAGTGTCATGTGGTCTATGGCGCGTTCGTCACGGGTCAGTTCGACTTGATATTCGCCGCCAAGCTCCACAAAGGTTCCAATGACCTCCATAATCTGCCCGGGGTAGATGTTCACGCCGCGATAGATGATCATGTCGTCGGAACGGCCCAAAATACGGTCATGGCGGGGCATGTTCAGTCCACAAGCGCAGCGGCCCGGAAGCAGGCGAGACAGGTCATGGGTACGGTAGCGCAGCAGGGGGACGGCTTCCTTGCGCAGGCTGGTGACGACCATTTCCCCTACTTCCCCCTCGGGCACGGGTTGGAGCGTGTCGGGATTGAGGATTTCGATAATGAACAGGTCTGCCCAGTAGTGCAAGCCATTGTGGGCATCGCAGTCAATGGCCGTGCCCGGGCCGTACATTTCCGTCATGCCGCCGATGTCATAGCAGCCATTGAGGCCAAGCTTGCGCTCAATGGCAATGCGCATTTTTTCGCTGCGCGTTTCCGAACCGCAGACCATGCGCTTGAGCTTGATCTTGTCGCGCAAGCCAGCGCGCTCTACCTCCTCGGCCAGGAGCAGGGCCATGGACGCTGTGGCCGTAAAACCAGTGGCGCCCATATCCTGCAAGAGCTGTAAATGCATTTCCAGATTGCCCGGTCCTACCGGTACTGTCAGCATGCCCAGGCGTTCGCTGCCGGCTTGGAAGCCGGCGCCTGCCGTCCACAGGCCATAGCCGACGGCCAGCTGCATGCGATCCTCGGGGGTGAAGCCGGCCAATTCATAGCAACGGGCAATTTGCAGGCTGAACACATCCAAATCTTGCGCAGTGTAGGCCAGGATCTTGCGCTTGCCCGTGGTGCCGCTGGAAGCGTGAATGCGCACCACATCCTTGGGGGGCACGCAGAGCAGGGGCAGAGGGTAGCCCTCGCGCAGGTCGTCAGCATCTACTGTAGGCAGACGACGTAAGTCCTCAATGCTCTGGATGTCTTCAGGCATTGCGCCGCAGGACTGCATTTTGGCGCGGTACTGCGGTGACTTCCATGCCTGTCGCAGGGTAAAGCGCAGACCTTCGAGCTGTTTTTGGCGAAGTTCTTCATCCTTCAGGTTGGGGATGAAACGGTATGACATGCAAAACTCCTTTGGCAATGTTGCGCATGGTTCGTTGATGGGCAAGCGACAATATCGCTTCCCATGCCGCTGCGCGTGTGTGGCGTCTTACGGACGCATGAGATTGGGGTGGTATTCGCCCATGGCCACATAGAGGGCTGCCAGAGCTGTAAGGTAGTCAGCGCGCGCTGCCGTGAGTTCTGCTTCGGCCAGGGCGAGGTTCGAGGATGCGTCGAGAACGTCATAGTTGGTTCCCACCTGCTCCCGGTAGCGGGCCTGGGCAACGTTGAAAGCCTCGGTGGACTGTTCCACGCCCTTTTCAGACACTGCAATGCGCTTGGACGCTTCACGCACGGCCAGCAATTTTGATTTAACTTCGTAGCCCACAGTAAGTTTCAAATCCTCTAGGGCATAGCGCATCTTCGTTACCAGTGCGCCTGCCTCCTTGTCGGCATAATAGGTAGTGCCCCATTGGAACACCTCCCATGTGGCTCGTGCGCCCACTTCCCAGGTCTGCACTCGCGAACCGTAGTTGCCTTGGGCCTGAAGATCCGGCGTATTGCCCGTTTGGGTCATGTTCCAGTAGGCTTCTATCTGCGGGTAATACCCGGACTGCACCTCTTTCTGTGATTTTCGAGAAATGTCCACCGAAAGAGCCGCCATGTACAGGTCAGGCCGCTGCCTATAGGCGGCTTCCAGGCATTGCTCCAGCGAACGGCCAAAGGGTACATGGGCGAGCTTGCCCGTGTAACGCACCGCAGCATGGGCAGGCAGGCCCAAAAGCGTATTCAGGCGTGCGAGACTCGTGTCCCGACGGTTTTCCATGTCGATAAGCGTGTTTTCCGCCTTGTGTACATCTACCTCGGCCTGGAGTACATCCAGGCGGGGGCGCAGACCCACCTTGTAAAAGGCGCTCGTAATGCGTAGCTGATCCTGCAGTCGAGCCAAAGCGTCCCGACGGCTGCGGGCCTGCTCGTCATAGCGCAGGTAATTGAGAAATTCCGTCTGCACACTTTCGGTCATGGACAACTCGGCCTTGCGCACGGCAGCCTTGTCGTTTTCGGCCTGGAGCGCGCTGCGCTGATAGGCTGCCAGCAGACGAAAGCCCTGAAACACGGGCTGGGAAATTTCCACGGACCAAGACCACGTTCCCTTTTCCGGCGTGTGCGATGCGGTATCGGGAGATGTTTTGCGTTCCTGTTTCAGTGCGGAATAGGCCATGCCAAGACGCGGCCCAAAGGCGCCGCGTTGCGACTTGCGCGCGGCTTCAGAAGCTTCCTTTTGCGCTTCTTCGGCCCCAAGGCTTGGATTACTGCGCAAGGCACGTTCTACAGCCTCCGCCATGTCAACCGGCGCGGTGGGCGCTGGAAGAGGCCTCTGGGCGAGCGTGCGCCCTGAGCGCAGCGGCGTTGCCGCCTGACCAGGAGTACGGCCATACGCTGGGGACAAGAGCAAAGTCAGCGCCAGAAAAAGACAGCAAATCCCAGCAGGCAGGAAGCGTTGGCAAGCTGCCCTGATGTTCATCAAAAAATCCCTTTGTTTGCAACCTGCCATTGCAGAGGACGCCCCGCAGTCCGTGGAGAAAACGCGCTGGTGGTTCGCAGCGCACAGGGAGAAGCTGACGGGCAAGAGGCGC
Organism: Desulfovibrio sp.; assembly: GCA_017454855.1. Classification (GTDB taxonomy): domain Bacteria; phylum Desulfobacterota; class Desulfovibrionia; order Desulfovibrionales; family Desulfovibrionaceae; genus Desulfovibrio. The sequence goes on along the minus strand of JAFTCE010000079.1, from coordinate 17,358 downwards.
ATCTAATTCCACGTGGCGACAATCAAGTCGTAGAGCTTGTCGGCCAAGGCCTTCAAGTCGGGTTTGGCGAATTCCGCATCCGCATGAACTACGGCACATTTCCGCGCCAGGCTTTCATTGATCATGGAAGAGAAAATGGCCACAGGCAAGGTTTTGAGTACGGGGTCATCCTTGATGTTTTTACACAGAGCAAGGCCGTCCATGGACGGCATTTCGATATCGGTGATAATGCCCTGGAGAAAATCCGAGATGGGCCTGTTTTCCTCTTCGCAGCGGCGGCGCAGATCGCGCAAGTAATCCCAGGCTTCCAGGCCGTTGACCCGCTGTTCCACCTTGAAACGTCCTTCCTGTTCGAGGAGATTTTGCAAGAGTTTGCGGATGCTGCGGGAATCGTCCACATGCAGGATGTTGTATGTCTTGGCTATGTTCGTGGCCATGTCGGCCTCGTCAAAGCGCATGGCCATGCTGGGATGCAACTCGGCCACAATGGCTTCAAGATCCAGCAGAAAAATAACCCTGTCTTCCAGGCGCACTACGCCAGTCACAGAGCTGCGGCTCATGTTCTGCAGATATTGGCTCGGCGCTTCCACATCGCTCCAGCTGAGGCGGTAAATGCGATTGACGCCCGAAACCAGAAAGGCCGTACACAACTCATTGAACTCCGTGACAATGACCTTAGCATCTTCGTTCTCAATGGGCTGGCTGCCGAGGAAAAGCGCCATATCGATGAGCGGCACTACGCGCTGGTTTCGGTGGAGAAAGGCTCCCAAAATGGCATGGTGGCGCATTTCAGGCATGGATGTCACCGGTTGACGTCGCCCAATTTCAACGACCTTGGCCACATTGAGTCCATAGTGGGCTTCGTAGCCATCCTGGTTGACGAAAAATTCCACAATTTCCAGCTCATTGGTTCCTGTTTCCAGCAAGATATTCGTTTGCGCCATGGAAATACTCCGTTTGCCCAATCCCAGGGTAGACAATGCCTGTCCCTACCTGGCCTTGACAGCGCAGAAACAAGTCCACGCCCAGCTGTTCCTAGGGCCGCAATGGAAAACCATATGCCGCAGCATGCCTAAACTCGAGCGCATTGTCGCCAAGGGCTGCGGGCTAGTCGCAATCTGTCTCTGTAAACAGGCGCGTGGACATGTAGCGCTCGCCTGTGTCACAGACAAAGGTGACAATATTCTTACCCTGCATTTCCGGACGTGCGGCCACGTCCAGGGCCGCGCGCACATTGGCCCCGCTGGAAATGCCAGCCACAACTCCGCAACGCATGAGTAGGCGTGCCGTTTGTATGGCCTGTTCCCCGTCCATGCGCAGGATTTCGTCCAGAAGGTTGCGATCCAGAATCTCAGGGACAAAGCCAGCGCCAATACCCTGAATGACATGCGGCCCAGGCTGTCCGCCGGAAAGCACTGCAGATGCTTCCGGTTCCACGGCAATGACCCGGAAGCCCGGGATGCGCTCCTTGAGGTACCGTCCAACGCCGGTAATGGATGATCCAGACCCGACGCCCGCCACAAGAACATCCATTTTGCCCACGCTGTCCCTGAAGATTTCTGGTCCCGTGGTTTTGTAGTGGGCCTGCACAGCCTGAGGATTGGTAAACTGACCGAGGATGACGCCACCTTGCTCCTGCGCAAGGCGACGTGCAGCGCTCAGCGCACCTGCCATACCGTCTTTGGCTGGCGTCAGCACGAGTTGCGCGCCCAATGCCCGCAACAGGTTGCGGCGTTCCACGCTCATGGATTCGGGCATGGTCAAAATACAACGCAAGCCTCGCACGGCAGCCACCAGGGCGATGCCAATGCCCATGTTGCCACTGGTGGGTTCGACCAGCAAGCCGCCGACGTCGATCTGTCCCTCGTCCATGGCGTCGTTGATGAGATGAAAGGCCACACGATCCTTGATGGAACCGCCGGGATTGCGGTTTTCGAGCTTCAACCAGACGGTTCCTGGTAAGTCGTTGGAAAGTTCGAGGCGCAGCAATGGGGTGTTGCCTATAGCCTGTTGGATGTTCGTCAGCATGGGCAGCTCTCCGGCTAGAAGATGCCTGAACACGGTGTTCTACACAAAGCGCATTTTGTCGCACTCTCGAAGTCAGGATACGGCAAAGAAGGACGCTTGGCAATTTACGAACGCTACATATCAGCAGCAAAAATTGCTCGGCGCGGGGAAGACGAGGTAAAGGCTGCTTTCGGCGGGCACAAGAGTACCTATGCGCGCAGGCGGGTTCAACTTGGTGCGGGCGAAGGCGGAGTACACGGGCAGCATAGAGCGGAGCGTTGTTTGTTGCCTTACAACGCTCCGTTCCTTTCAGCGAACAATGCTTGCCTTCGTCACACGCCGTGAAGGGTTATAATTTTTTGACTTCTGCATACCAGGCAGCCGCATTCTCCAGCAACTTGCCCGATCGTTGGGCAAGTTCCTGGGGATCCTTGAGATAGCCATCCAGAAGCAGGCTGGCGTCAAAGAGGCACTGTGTCATGTGCGCCAGCATACTGTCCTCGGCATTGGCCTGATACATGCGCAAGAGGTTGCGCAACAAAGGATGGTCGCGGTTGACTTCCAACACCTTGACGGGCAAGGTATCGTCCTTGCGCATGACCTTGAGCAGCTTCTCCATGGACGAGGACATGGATCCATCCGGGGACACGAGGACGGCGGCACTGTCCGCCAGGCGGTGCGAAACGCGAACTTCCTTGACTTTGTCTCCGAGGATTTCCTTCATCTTTTCCAGGAGCTTGTCAAAAGTTCCGCGTTCCTCATCGGAAAGCGGAGCAACGGACTCATGCGCTGGCTGCTCCTTGTCGGAAAAGCTGTCCAGGGCATCGTCCGCCGCCATTTCCACCGACTTGAATTCCCAGTCTTTGTACTTGCCGAGACCGTCCATGACAAATTCGTCAACGGGTTCGTACAGCCAGAGTACTTCCAGGCCTTTGCGGCGGAAGCGCTCCATGTGCGGATTGAGACGGGCGGCCTCGCGGTTGGGAGCAACCACATACCAAAAGGTTTTTTGTCCTTGCGGTGCGCGTTCCATGTAGGCATCGAGACTGGTCAGGGCTTCGGCATCAGTCATGGCCGAAGAATTGAAACGCATCAGGGCGCTGATACGTTCGCGGTTGGTAAAATCATTGTAGCCCAACTTGAAAATGCGACCGTGCAATTTCCAAAACTGCTCATATTTTGCCGTATCGTCCTTGGCCAGCTTTTCCAGATGGGAAAGCATCTGCTTGACCAGAACCTGGTTGATCTTGCGCAGTACCATGTTTTCCTGCAGCGTTTCACGTGAAATGTTCAGCGGCAGGTCTTCCGTGTCCACGACGCCTTTGAGAAAGGCCAGGTACTCGGGCAAAAGTTCTTGATTGTGGTGCTGAATAAGGACGCGGCTGGCATAGAGATCCAGGCCCCAGGCATCGCGTTCCGCACCAAAAAATTCCTGTGCATTGTCCGGTGTAAAGAGCAGGGCATGGAATTGCACCGGAGCGTCAGAGGAAATGTGCAGGACGTCCAGTGGATCCTTGGCGTCATAGGTGACAGCCTTGTAAAAGCCGTTGTACTGCTCCTGGGTAATGCTGAACTTGGGTTCGCGCCAGAGGGCAGGTTGGGTATTCACCTGGCTGTCATCCACGAAGACAGGGAAGGGCACAAAGGCCGAATGTTTGCGGATGACAGACTCAAGGCGGTATTTCTCCAGAAATTCGGAGGCATCGTCCTTCAACCAAATCTTGACGCTTGTGCCGCGCTTGAGGTCAGCAGCCCCATCCGGCTCCACCGTATAGGTGCCTAGGCCGTCGCTGGTCCAGACATGGGCCTGGGTCGCGTCGCCAAAGGCCGGTCGGGAGGTCACGGCAACCTTGGAGCCGACCATGAATACCGAGTAAAAGCCCACGCCAAAGCGACCGATGATGTTGGCGGCGTCTTCTCCCTTGCTTTGGTTGTCCTCGCTGTCCACGCCTTCCTGGGTATCCCCATCCTTGGCAGCAGCCAGATCGGCCAAAAACTCTTCTGAACCGGATTTGGCAATGGTGCCCAGGTTCTCCGCCAGTTCCTCCGCCGTCATGCCCTGACCAGTGTCGGTAATGGTCAAGGTTTTGGCCACTTTGTCCATACTGATGCGGATTTCAAGGGGCAAATCGGTCTCACACGGGCTTTCGCCCCTGTTCATGCGGTAGCGCAGCTTGTCCAATGCGTCCGAAGCATTGGAAATAAGTTCGCGGAGAAAAATTTCGCGGTTGGTATACAGTGAATTGGTGAGGATGCGTAAAACCTTGCATACCTCGGCCCGAAACTGACGTGGTTGGTTTGCTTCTTCTGCCATGACTGACCTCCTGAAAAATTCTCTTTTCCATAAATAATGTCCCAGCGCCAAATTTCAAGGGGGAAAAGAATATTTTAGGAAGGGCGCTGAGCAACACCTGGCTAGGGCAGCGTTTTATGGCTGTCCAAAATCCACTGTTATGGCCCTTGACAGAAGTCACGCTGCAGGGGTATAGAGAAATTGAGCAATGGGTCGTTAACTCAGTAGGAAGAGTATCTGCCTTTTAAGCAGAGAGTCGCAGGTTCGATCCCCGCACGGCCCACCAAGAAAAAACAAGGGGTTACAAGATGAATCTTGTAATCCTTTTTTTTACATCAGAGTTCTTCTTCCACAAATCCTACAGGCAGTGCAAACCTGGATTAGCAACAACGCACATAGTTCTCCCCAGGCTGACACGGTCTGGCCGAAGGCCAAGCAACAGTTTGAAGCAGGAAAGGCTGAAAGGCAAGAAATTCTTGTAGTGCTACCCTGCGAGTGCTGACACACGTGCGGTCGAGCGAAGTTAGAGATATCCCCGTCCTGAAGGACGGGGTTTTACGGCGCGTTTGATAAAAAAACGCGCATACGCGAGCGTATGCGCGGTGTCAAAGTCGGTAAATCGTCTTGGTTCAACGCAACTGTGACAGACGCAGCCGCATGATGGCGCGTTGCAGAGCAGCCTCGGCCCGCAACATATCCACGCCTTCCTTGTGTTCAGCAATGCGCCGCTCTGCACGTTCCTTGGCCTGCTGGGCGCGGGCCGAATCAATATTTGCGGCCAGTTCTGCAGACTCGGCCAGGACGGTGAGGACATTGTTGTTCACATCGGCAAAGCCGCCGGAGATAAAAATGTATTCGTCCTTGCCGTCCGCCCTGTAGCGCAGTCCGCCGACTTTGAGCGCGGAGAGCAGGGAGACGTGCTGGGGCAGCACGCCGAATTCCCCTTCCACGCCGGGGCATATGGCCATCTCTACGACCTTGCTGACCACTGTCCTGTCCGGCGTGACCACTTCAAGTTGCAGCGTGCCCATAATATCTCCTTCGCTCCGTATTTCCAGACGTGCGGGCCATGCCTGAAGGCACGGCCCGCCCTGGCACTATCGTCTGTCTATTTCTCGCTCTGCTTGCGCTTCTCGTACTTGGCAACAGCCTGATCAATGCTGCCGAGCATGTAGAAATCGCCTTCAGCCAAATGATCATACTCGCCATCAAGAATGCCCTTGAAGCCCTTGATGGTATCTTCCAACTTCACATATTGGCCAGGAGTGCCTGTGAAGGTTTCAGCCACATGGAAGGGCTGGGACAGGAAGCGCTGAATGCGTCGCGCACGCGCCACGGTCAGTTTGTCCTCGTCCGAAAGCTCATCCATGCCCAGGATGGCGATAATATCCTGTAATTCTTTGTACTTTTGTAGCACCATCTGCACACGGCGGGCAACGCTGTAATGCTCTTCGCCCACGACATCGGGCGCGAGAATGCGCGAAGTAGAATCCAAGGGATCCACTGCCGGATAGATGCCCAGTTCTGCGATCTGGCGGGAGAGTACCAAGGTACCGTCCAAGTGCGAGAACGTAGTCGCAGGTGCCGGGTCAGTGAGGTCGTCGGCAGGGACGTACACCGCCTGCACTGAAGTGATAGACCCGTTTTGCGTGGAAGTAATGCGTTCCTGGAGGGCGCCTAAGTCGGTACCCAAAGTGGGCTGATAGCCCACAGCCGAAGGCATACGTCCTAACAGGGCGGACACTTCCGAACCAGCCTGGGTGAAGCGGAAAATGTTGTCAATAAAGAGCAACACGTCCTGATGTTCTTCATCGCGGAAGTATTCCGCGCAGGCCAGCGCCGTCAAGGCAACGCGGGCGCGTGCTCCTGGCGGTTCGTTCATCTGGCCATAAACAAGAGTAGCACGTTCCAGAACGCCGGCTTCCTTGAGTTCATTATAGAGGTCGTTGCCCTCACGGGTGCGCTCACCAACGCCAGCGAAAACGGACGAACCGCCATGTTGCTTAGCAATGTTGTTGATCATCTCCATGAGGATAACGGTTTTGCCCACGCCGGCACCGCCAAAGAGTCCCATCTTGCCGCCCTTGGGGAAGGGAACCAAGAGATCCACGACCTTGATGCCCGTTTCCAGCAATTCAACTTTGGTATTCTGCTCAGTGAAGGCTGGTGCTGGTCGGTGAATGGGATAGTATTTTTCGGCATTGACAGGGCCAAGTTCGTCCACGGGACGACCGATGACGTTCAGGATACGTCCCACGGAAGCCTGGCCTACGGGCACCATGATCGGGTTGCCCGTGTCCACGGCCTCCATGCCGCGGACAAGGCCCTCGGTGGCGTCCATGGCGATGGTGCGTACCACATTGTCGCCCAGATGCTGCGCCACTTCGCAAATGAGTTCAGGCGCGTCGCTGTTGTTCGGGTTCTTTATCTCCAGGGCGGTGAAGATGTCCGGCAGGTTGCCATCGGTGAACGCCACGTCCACGACGGCGCCGATAACCTGAACGACCTTACCAATATTTTTGCTCATGTTTGGCTCCTTAACCCTTCAGCGCTTCAGCGCCGCCGACGATGTCGATGAGTTCGCTGGTGATGGAAGCCTGCCGTGTCTTGTTGTAGAGCAGGGTCAGCGTGTTGATCAGCTCGTTGCAGTTGCGCGTGGCATTGTCCATGGCGGCCATGCGTGCTGCGTGTTCGCTGGCCGAAGTGTCCAGCATGCCACGATAGACCTGCACCTTGACATAGCGCGGCAAAAGCTCCGCCAACAACTTTTCCTCTTGCGGCTCGTAAACGTATTCGCAACGCGGCTTCGCGTCATCTGCGGCGACTTCGCCAGCCTCGGGCGTTGTCAGGGGCAGCAGGCAGAGCGTGCGCGGGGGCTGAGACCCCATGGACACGAACTCTCCGTAAATCAGCCAGACTTCGTCGTAGGTTGCGGTTTCGTACCCGTTGATGACTTCCTGGGCCACTGAGCTAGCCAAGGGAAAATCAATGCTGCCCATACGATCGGCATAGGCCATGAAAATCTCATAGCCCGCAGACCGCACGGCGTCTCGGCCTTTTCGACCTACGCAGGCAAAGCTCACGCGCATGCCTGCGGCGGTTTTCTCTTTGGCCAACTGTAAGGCACGAGCAATGATGTTCCCGTTAAAGCTGCCACACAGACCACGATCAGACGTGATCAGAACAATGGCACAGCTTTTTTTCTCTTCGTGTTCCGTCAGCAGGGGGTGGGCGTCTCCCTCCACCTTACTGGACAGCTCCGCGAGTACATCTCGGTATTTCGCGGCATAGGGCCTGAAACGCTCAATGCGGGCCTGGGCGCCACGCAGCTTGGCCGAGGCCACCATGTTCATGGCCTTGGTTATCTGCTTGGTTTTGCCAACCCCGACGATTTTTGTTTTGACGTCTTTTAATGAAGGCATGGTTCTCTCCCCTTGGAAAGGAGCTAGGCCTTCCAGCCCTGCTTGAAAGCCGTAATGGCATCAACCAGCGCCTTGTCCACGTCATCGTCGATGACCTTCTTTTCCTTGATGGCGTCGAGGACATCCTTCTTGGCATCGCGCATGAAAGAAAGCATGTCATCCTCGAACTTGCGGATGCTGTCTACAGGCACATCATCCATGAAACCATGCGTGGCCGCATAGATGGACGCGACCTGCTCCTGGGCCGGCATGGGGCGGTATTGTGGCTGTTTGAGCAGCTCCACCAGACGGGCGCCACGCTCCAGTTTGGCCTTGGTCGCCTTGTCAAGATCAGAACCGAACTGAGCAAAAGCCGCCAGTTCGCGATACTGAGCAAGATCCAGGCGCATGGTGCCAGCCACCTGCTTCATAGCCTTGATCTGGGCCGCACCGCCAACGCGTGAAACCGACAAGCCCACGTTAATGGCAGGACGTACACCTGCATTAAACAGGTTGGGTTCCAGATATACCTGCCCGTCGGTGATGGAAATCACGTTGGTAGGAATGTAGGCCGACACGTCACCAGCTTGGGTTTCAATGATGGGCAGTGCTGTCAGGGAACCTGCACCCAGCTTCTCGCTCACCTTGGCTGCGCGCTCCAAGAGGCGCGAATGAAGGTAGAAAACGTCACCGGGAAATGCTTCACGTCCTGGCGGGCGGCGGAGCAGCAGGGACATCTGGCGATAGGCAACGGCCTGCTTGGACAGGTCGTCGTAAATGATCAACGCGTGCTTGCCGCTGTTGCGATAGTATTCCGCCATGGTGCAACCGGTGTACGCAGCAATGTACTGCAGAGGCGCAGGATCCGATGCCGTGGCAGAAATGATCGTCGTGTATTCCAGTGCCCCAAAACGTCGCAGTGTGTCCGCTACCAAGGCTACTGAGGACTTTTTCTGACCAATTGCCACATAGAAGCAGTGGATGTCAGTCTCTTTTTGCGCCAAAATGGCGTCAAGGCATACTGCCGTTTTGCCCGTCTGCCGGTCGCCGATGATCAGCTCGCGCTGACCACGACCGATAGGCGTCATGGCGTCAATAGCTTTGAGTCCCGTGGGCATGGGCTCGTGAACGCTCTTGCGGGCGATGATGCCAGGAGCTTTGATCTCCACAGGTCGAACTTCCTTGGACTCAATGGGTCCAAGTCCGTCAAGCGGTTCACCCAGGGGATTGATCACGCGTCCCATGACGCTGTCGCCTACAGGCACCGAAAAGACCTTGCCGGTGCGTTTGACCGGGTCGCCCTCCTTGATACCCACGTCAGAGCCAAGCAGCGCTACGCCCACGTTGTCTTCTTCTAGGTTCAATACCATGCCCATGACCCCACCCGGAAATTCTAGGAGTTCCATTTGCATGGCATTTTGCACCCCATAGACACGGGCGATGCCGTCACCGACGTAAAGTACGGTGCCTGTTTCGCTCATTTCTACGCGCTGCTCGTAGTTTTTGATTTGATCCTCAATGATCTTGCCAATCTCTTCCGCTTTGATCTGCATGTGCTATTCACCCCTCTTGAATGTCTCCCGAAGGATTTGCAACTGCGCGCGCAGACTTGCGTCCAGCACCCGGTCACCCATTTTGAGTACCATACCTCCCAGGATGTCTTTGTCCACGGCAAAGGTCAGCTCAATATCAGCGCCGGCTTTTTTCTGCAGCGTTTCCTTGAGCTTGGACTGTTTGTCTGCGGAAAGTTGAACTGCTGTCACGCATTGGCCACGAATAATTCCCTTGGCCTCGTCCAGCAGCTTGCCGTAACACGCGGCTATTTCACCCAAAAAAGCAAGGCGATCTTTGTCTGCAAGGAGCAGGCAAAAATTCGTCAAGGTTTTGTCGGCCTTGATTTTGCCAAGCAGCTTGCTCAGAAGCGCCTTTTTTTCATCCACACCGATGACCGGGCTTTTGAGCGCCAGGCCAAGGGCAGGACTGACGGCGAGCATTTGCCCTATGGCCGCAAGGCTTTCCCCGCGAGCGTTCAACGCCGCTTCGCCATCTTTTTTCCCCAACGCAAACATGGCGTTGGCATACCTGCGTGCAACCACGGTGTTGATCAATGGAGTACCACCTTGTTAAGCGAGTTGGTAATGAGTCGTTCGTGTTGTTCTTGGGTCAGGTTGCTGCGCAGTGCCTGCTCCGCAGCACGGATGATTTCGTCGGCAATGGTGGCCCGAACCTGGGCAATAACGGCACGGCCCTCATTTTCCGCTGTCATTCTGGCCTGCTCCACAATAGCATTGGCTTGGCGCTGCGCTTCTTCCAAAATGCCGCGTTTGAGATTTTCTGCCTGTGTGCGGCTTTCGGTCAAGATAGACTCGCGTTCTGCGTCAAGATGGGCAATGCGCTGCTCTACTTGAGACAACTCTTCCCTGGCCTTGGTTCGCCGTGCCTCTAAATCATCCAAGGTGTTCTGGATGTTTTCCCGACGTCCCTTGAAAAAGCGCTTGGCGATGCCTCCCACAAAATGCCAGAGAATGGCTGCGAATATAATCAGATTGATCACTCGCCAGCCAAAATCACCCCAGCGCGGTGCGTCGTGCCCATCGGAGGCCAGCACATCCAGCGGCGACAGGCTTAGGGCTGCACAGGCAACAATCAAAGGCAGCACAATGCCCGCCTGTTTCCATTTGTTCAAAGCCCACCTCCTTTGCTCATAAGTAATTGTAGCAACACTGGCAAAGCGTTTACACAGCCAGGCAGTGTTTTTTATCCCTGCCCATTGACAAGGCGTTGGGTCAAGCTCGTCGCCATTCCCGCGCTCTCTTTGCGCAACGCATTGAGCGCCTCTGTAGCCTGGGCTTGCAAGGAAGCGCGCGTTGCGTTGAGCATGTCGCGGGCCTTTTGCTGCGCTGCGGCCAGAATTTCCTGCTGTTCCTTTTGCCCTTGTGCCCGACTTTCCTCACGCGTACCCGTAGCGTCCTGGCGGGCGCGATCCAGCTCGGCTTCGTAATTAGCGAGACGCTCGGACGCTTGATGCTCGAAGGAACCAGCTTCGTCTGCCATGCCGTCCATTATGCCCTTGCGCTTCCGAATGATTTCACGGATGGGACGAATGAGCAGCAGATTGAGGAAAAACAGAGCGATGAAAAAATTGCCCAATTGAATGAGCAGGGTAATATTGAGATCCAGCATGCCGTCCTCCCCTGAAGACTCAACATTGATAAATGAGAACCGTTGCAGCATACCTGTCAGTCACTATTCTGTCAAAGGGTATTGGCAGTAAATTTTGTCTGACAGGTATTTTTTCCTGTGCTGTTTAGGGCAGCTTGCGACTTGGACGCGGGCTAAGGGCAATGCGGTTGCGCTCCACGGCAACGTCGAGTTCGGGCAAAAGATCGCGCACGGCCTGTATGTCCTCGGCCTTGGCCGCCCGTTCCACACAACGCGCCATGCGACCCAATACGCGGAAGCCAAAGGCATCGGATTCTCTCGCAATGCGTTCGGCAGCGTCGCCTACTGCAAGGCATTGCCCTTGTTCCAAGCCCTGTCGAGCGTCCTGCATGGCCGCATCAAGACGGGCAATGAGCCGCGGAATGGTCTTCGCTGGTTCCAAAACGTCTTCCATGTCCATCCTGACCCATGGTTCTCCGCCGCGCACGTTTTCGGTTCTCTCGGTTTGGCGTGCTTGCGGCATACGTGCCTGCTGGCCCGTAGTTTCGGCTGGGGTTGCAGGTGGCTGAGCGCTCTCGCCCGTTGGTTTGGATGGCCGCACTGTGGATTCTGTGCTGGCCGCTGCGGGCATCCTGGCACCGGCGATGAAATCCACCAGTGGGGCAGTGGGCTGTGGTGCTGAGGATGTCCCTTGGTTGCGCTCTGGCCCAAGCATCTGTTCCATTGCAGCGAAGTCCTGTACGTCTTTCCCAAGATCACCTTGTCCCAGTTCAAGACGTTCCGAGTCGCCCTGATTCAGGTCGTCATGATCCAAATCCTCATGGGGGGCTTCTCCGGCCAGCTCCAGGAGTTTGAGAATATCCCTGTCAAACTCCGTAAGGAGTTCCTGAGCCGCAGCATTTTCAACCCCGCTGTCCGCAGCCTTGGGAACAGGCATGGGTTCGCCCACCCACTCCTCCAAGGCCGATCTGGCCGAAGCCACCCTGTCTGCAGTCGGTGGGCTACTCTCCTCAGCCAAGGGGCGTAGAGCAGCGTTCTGACCGTCCACAGTGTTTCGGCCCGCAGGCTTAGAAATGGGCATGGGTTCGCCTACCCACTCGTCCAAGGCCGATCTGGCCGAAGCCACGCTGTCTGTCGCAGGTGACGCATCCATCATAGAAGTTGGAGACGCGGTAGTCTTCTCGGAGTTCTTTGCCTTCAAACTTTCAGCCTTGGGAACAGGCATGGGTTCGCCCACCCATTCGTCCATAGCCGGTCTGGCCAAAGTCAGGCGTTCTTTTCCTGCTTGCCCACGTTCCCCAGCTGCTGAATCTTTGGTTTTGTTTTGTCCTGCCCTTGCATCCTGTTCTTCGGTCTGGATTTCGGGCATGGACGTGCCCTCCCGCACCGCGAGTTCTAAAGGCGCTTCCTGGCTTGGCCGTGTCGAACCAAAAATATCTGAAGAAGATGCGGAACCTTCCTGGGGCTGCATGGGTGAACCCGCCGACGCGGGCTGTTCCGAGCCGAACAAATCCGGCACGCCTGTTGGCGCATCTTGGCTGCTTTGAGCTTGCTGGATTGTCTCTGCAGCGGGCACGTCGGGCACGGCAAAGCCGGCGGCGTGCAGCACGTCGTGCAGCGTCGTAGCAAATGCCTCTGAATCCAGGGGTTCCAGCATGGCATGGGTATATCCCGTATCGGCCAGGGCTTCCCATTGGCTGTTGTCCTTGGTGATGGCCAAGGCTTTGAAAACGGGCAGACCGGCGAGGACGCCTTCGGCCACGAAGCGACCCAGGGCCTCGGCTTCGGCAGGCGTGCTGTGCGCGGGTTGGGCCACGAGCATGAGGGCCGGCGCTTCACGATTGCCAAGCAGTGCTTCCTGCATGTTGCGGGCTTGGGCAGCTTTGCAGCCTAGGTTGGTGACCATGCGCGCCAAGTTTTGCCTGGTTGCGTCATCGGCAGCCACTACGGCGACGGTGGGTATGGGGCGCTGTTCATGCTGATCCTGCGCCTCATCGGCATTGTGCCCTTCCTCCAGGCTGACAAGATGCAGACCAAAGGAGACGCTGGCGCCTTGCGGCCCACTTTCCACGTTCACATAGCCCCCGTGGGCCGCTGCCAGTTCCCAGACTCTGTTCACAACCTGGGTGGAGCGTTCCAAAGGAGGGCTACCAGCGCCTGTATCGGTCACGTTGAACAGGAGATAGCCTGGATCCCTACTGCCCGGCATGCGGCGCACCGAGAGCTTGACAGCGCCGTGTTCCGTGGCGCGCAAGGCGCTTTCCAGGAGTATGTCCAGGGTTTCCCGCAGAAGTCGGGCCTGACCCTGATACCAATGGCCCAAGAGCGGGGGCATGTACCAGGAAAGTCCTATGCCTGCCTGTTCTGCGGCGGTACTCACGCTGTCGTGGGCCGCACGCACCAGATGCTGCAAGTTGAAGGGCGCTGCCTCCTCCTGGGTCAGGTTTTGGTTTGGTGAGATGCCCGGTTGATCCATCCTGTGTGCCAGATCTTGCGCTGCATGGAGCATATTTTCGGCGTACTGGCGTGCGACCGGCGCCAGGGAGCAGTTGGTCAGAGCCGTGCCATCGCGCAGAAGCTGATCCAGGGGTTGACGCAGGCCGTCTGTCCAGGCCCGCACGTCTTTTTCCAGCAAGGTTTTTTCTTCTGGCGGCAGGCGCTGGCCTGATTCTTCTACGCCGAAAGATGCCCCTGTGTCCCGCTCGTTGTGAGATTGCATGGGGGGCAAAAGGCGTAAATTGGGGTCGTCTAGCGGCTGATCGAGGACAATGCTGTTGACCGTGTGCAGCGGATTATGGGCTTGCGTCTTGCTCTGGTCAGCGGTCTTGCGTTCCTGGTTCACGGGCAGGCCAGTGCCGGCAATGAGCATGGCGCTCAGGGCTATGCCCCATAGTGGCGCTGAAGCCAGAAGTTCTGGGTCGTACTCAGGAGAATTCATACCAAGAATGCCCAGAGCCACGCAAAGCGGAGGAACAAGGCAGGCCAGCAAATAGCGTCGTGCCCCGGCCAGGCCCATGAGCGCTGCCCACAGGGCGCTGAACGAAAAGGCCAGGGTACACACGGGCCAAACGGGAAGATAGCGTATGGTCCAGCCAAGGCCGGGCAGCAGGGGGAGCAGGGCCAGTACGGCGCCCAAAAGGCCAAGAATGACGAATTGCGCGTCCAGAAGACGCGAATGTTCCTTCGTGCCCATGAGATGCCGACCCACATGTGGCAGCACCATCAGGGCCAGACCTGGACTGAGGACGGCTGCTGCCTGTCCCGAAGTTATCCCGCCCAGGCCATAGGCAGGTATCCCCATAGCGCCGTGAACCAGGGCCATGAACACATAGAGGGCGGTCCAGATGCGCCATTGTCCGCGTTCGCTTAGGCAGCGCAGCAGGCAGAGCGCCATGACCACGCAGAGTGCAAGACATGCGGCCTTGCCGGAGAATCGTGTCCAGTCCCCGACGGCATTTTCTGGCGAGCGGAGCATGGGCGCGAACCAAAGACCCGGAAGGCCGTCCATGCGGATATAGCATGTGCGGGACTCGGTGCCAGGCTTGGGGAGCTGAAACAGGGAACGTTCGGTGGGCATCTTTTCACGCCATTCAAGGCCATCCGTGGACGGATTGACCTGCGCTTCGTAAAGTACGGATCCAGCGGGTACGCTCTGTCCCAAATCGAGCAAAATAGGCTGTGCGCTGACCCCCTCGCGCAGTGGGGCCAGGGTAAAGCGCATCCAGGTGACGCCCACAAGATTAGGGAGCTTACTGACATCCAGGGGGCGAAAGGCTGCGGCATTGGCAGGAGTGGCTATTTCTTCCACATCCATGCTGCCCGTCACGTCGATATAGTATTCCAGATCGGGCAGGAGGGGGACGCTAGGTTGGGCCAGGGAAGAGGAAAGCATGCCGGCAGCAGCCGAGCCGGGCATGAAGCACGGCAGGCAGCACACGATGAGCATGAGCAGCCAGCCGGAAAGGGCGCCGTAAATGGTTTTAGTCATGGTTTCCCGCCTGTATGTTTGCCTATGAGAGCCGTTCAATCGCGCCTCGAAGTTCCTGTCCAGGCGTTCAACGCATGGTAGCGACAAGGTCAGCCACGGGCCTGCCGTCAGGAGTGCGCGCCTCGGGATTGATCTTCAACAAGTTCTGCCAAGCTTTTTTGGCCTCGTCCTTCATATGCAGGTCGAAATAGAGTACCACACCCTCGTTGAACAAGGCGTTTTCATGTCTTGGGTTCAAGGCTGCTGCGCGGCGAAAGTTCGTAACCGCCTTGTCGAATTCTCCCATTTCTCTATACATAATGCCAAGATCCGTGAGTACGTCGGCATTGTCTGGCTGCAGGGCCAAGGAGCGCTCATAGGCAGTGACCGCCCGCCGCGTCTGCCCAGAGTCAAAATAGAGGTTGCCGAGCCCCGTCCAAAGCTCGGCATTGCCCGGCTGTTCCAGTACGGCCTGCTCCAAGGTGGCGATACGCAAGGCCAGGACGTCCTGGGACTGTGCGGACGATGCCTCTGGCTGGCGTGTCTCAGCACTTGGTTGCGCAGCCGGGGCGGAAGCGGATGAGGCGGCTGTACGCGGTTGTTCCTGGGCATCGCTGGTCGCGGGGATTGGTGTCTGCGCACGAGCAGGCTCTGCAGGCGCATCCCGCAGCACTGGGCGGACTGCAGGCAGGCCATTGTCGACGATGTACGGACGCCACTGCGGTAGGAGGCTGCCGAGGAACAGCCCGAACACAAAGGCCAGAGCCACGCTTAAGGCCAGAACCATTGCGTTCAATTTGGCTGTAGGGGCCAAGCGGGTCGTCTGCGCCTGGCTGGCTGTCGCGTCCGCATTGGCGTTTTCCTTGATGCCTTCTGTTATGGCTGCTGCTTCGCTGTCCATAGGCTTCTCCGGCTGTTGTGGCGGCCTTGCCGGAGTCTTTTCGATGTCTATGCTCATAAAAAAACTCTTTATCGTTTGACATTTTCCCTCTTCAGGGGACAATGCGCATGACGGAGGGCAAAGCCGAGAGCAGCATGTTTGTAATCTCTTCCTCAGGGAAGGGCAATCCCCAAGGCCCTTTCCAGCGCTGGCGGCATCAGAAGGCAGGGAACACCGACCTGGCTTGCGACGGTGTCCTGTGCCTGTTTACGCGTCTGCGGTGAGCCTTGCCCCAGACCGTACCATATGCGGTGCAATGACTTCCAGGCCGTCCATGTACGGTACAAGGGCCTTGGGGAGAACGATACTGCCGTCGGCCTGCTGCCTGTTTTCCAGGAGAGCGGCCATGGTTCGGCCCGTGGGCAGGCCCGAGCCATTGAGCGTGTGCAACCATGCAGCCTTGCCGCCCTTGGGTTTGAAGCGGATAGCGGCCCGTCGGGCCTGGAAATCCGTGCAGTTAGAACAAGAGGATATTTCGCGATACGTCTTTTGCGTCGGCATCCACACTTCCACATCATACGTCTTGGCCGCGCTAAAACCCATGTCGCCGGTGCAAAGTGTAATGACACGGTAGGGCAGTTCCAGCAGCTCAAGCAGGTGGCAGGCATGGCCGAGCATGATCTCTAGTTGGCGGTAGCTGTCATCGGGGTGGGCAAAGCGCACCATTTCCACCTTGGTGAACTGGTGCATGCGCAGAATGCCGCGCGTATCCTTGCCGGCAGAACCGGCTTCGGATCGGAAACAGGGCGTAGCCGCACAATAGGCCAGCGGTAGGGCTGATTCGTCCAGGGTTTCGCCGGCATGTAAATTGGTCAACGGCACTTCTGCCGTAGGAATGAGGTAGAATTCCCCCTCGCGCAGCTTGAACAGGTCTTCTTCGAATTTGGGCAACTGTCCCGTGCCGGTCATGGTCTGACGATTCACCATGTACGGAGGACATACTTCAATATAGTCCTCATGTCGCGTGTGCTGGTCGAGAAAGAAATTGACCAAAGCCCTGTCCAGCCTTGCCGCCCAGCCCAGCTCGACAACGAAGCGGCTACCGGCAAGACGTGCAGCGCGTCCAAAATCCAGGCCGCCCAGAGCTGCGCCCAAATCCCCATGTTCGCGTACCGACCATTCCCTGGCCTGTGGCTGACCCCAGCGACGGATTTCCACATTTTCCGTCTCGTCACGGCCCACAGGTACCGAGGCGTCGGGCAGATTGGGCACACGCAGGAGCCAGTTTTCCACCTGGCCTTTGGCTTGGGATGTCTCCACGTCCAGCTGCTTGATGCGTTCGGCTAGCTGGCTCAACTCGACTAGCATGGCCGAGGTATCTTCCCCGGCGCGCTTGAGGGCCGCCACTTGGGCCGAAGCTGCATTGCGTCGGCTCTTGAGGCTCTCAACTTCTGTCAGAAGCTGCCTACGCCGTGCGTCCAGGCGCAGAAATTCGTTCACATCCAGATCAGAATGCCGGTCAGCCAGGGCCTTGCCCAGGATTTCCGGCTGCTTTTGCACTAATTTGAGATCAATCATGGCAGCTCCTGCTTGTCTATTGGCCGCGTGCCTAGGCCATTGCAAAACAAGCCTGTAGCACGGCATGGCC